>JBPCUN010000070.1:0-39219 GCA_051011115.1 Weeksellaceae bacterium | reverse complement strand
ATGGTATTCATTAGGCTCCATTCCGCATAATTTTTAAAACCAAGTAAGGCCGCTTTCTCTGCACGTAATTGCGCAATTTTTACAATTAAATCATTTGTATTATTTTTACCTCCGTTGGTTCTATTCCAAGAAGCTTCAAATAATTCTTTTCTGAGTTCTCTATTCTCTAGTAAGCTCATCAAGGGTTGTTGCGTGGTATTTAAGATTGAAATAGAATATGTTCCATCTTCATTTTTCAATGCCTCTATTTCATTATCAGATAGGCCATTTAATTTAGATTTATCCTTTACGATTATCTTTGCCTCATTATTTGCTTCCTGCAGAGTCTGATTGAATTGAGTTTGGTATTCAGCCAATTGGCTGTTCATAGCTTTTAACGCTGTTTTTTGTGTTTCAGATAAATTAGCACCAGCTTGAATAAAACTTTTGTAATATTCTTCTGTCAGCTTTTGATCTTCGCCCGTCAATTGACCTTTTTGATCATAAACTTCTTTTACTCTTGCAAAAAGCGCCTCGTTCAAGTAAATGTTATCATAGTGCTCAGAAGTCATTGGAGCTAATTTTTCTTGTGCATCTTTTAATACATCATTGGTATGAGCACCTGTCATTGCATAAAATACATTCCCCACTTGATCCATTTCTTTTCCTGACTTTTCTAAAGCCAAAATAGTATTCTTAAAGGTAGGAGCGTCCGATTGATTAGCGATTTTATTTACCCTTTCTGTCTGAAGCTTCATAGCCTCTTTCATGGCAGGTAAATAATCTTCATTTTTTATCTGTGTAAAATCAGGCGCTCCATAAGGAAGGCTACTTTCAGTCAAAAGTGTATTTTCTATCTGAGACATTTGTTCTGTGGTTGTTTGATTATCTACGACCGTTTTTGGTGAGTTACAAGACATAATCAACGCCAACACAGCGGCAGATATAATTATTTTTTTCATGAGAAATTATTTAATGTGTGATTTTAAATATAAGCATTTTTTAAAATATAGTCTTATTTCATTCAAAATTTTAATTGTAGATTATTTTCAATTTGAATAAATAAAGAAAATGAAAAAACGCAGCATCTAGAATAATGTCTGAATGCTGCGTTTACCTTATTTTATTTATAAAAGAGTAAGTGTTTTATTTATCTATTTCTTTTTTTAAAGCTTCTATCTTCGCCAATAATTTTGTTTTAACTTCTGGGTAATCTTCAATTTTAGCTAAATTATCTTTTACAGAGAAGTAAAATTTAATCTTAGGTTCAGTTCCAGAAGGTCTAGCGGCAATTTTACTACCATCTTCTGTATAGAAAATAAGTACATTAGATTTTGGTAAATCAATAGTTGTTTTTTCCCCCGTTCTTAAATCAGTAGAAACACCGGCCTCGTAATCATTAAGTATAATTACTGGACTATCATTAAATGATTTTGGAGGGTTTAGACGCCATTCAGCCATCATTTGTTTTATCTCCTCTGCACCGCTCTTACCTGGCTTGCGGATAGAAATCAAATCTTCATGGTAAGCTTTAGTTTTGGTGAAAGCTTCTAATAGTTTATGGTAAAAACTACTACCTTCTGCTTTTGCTTTTGCGGCAATGTGACAAGCCAATAGAGTAGAGGTTACAGAGTCTTTGTCACGGACAAAATCATCTACCATGAACCCAAAACTTTCTTCTCCACCTCCTACAAATTTCTGTTCTCCTTCTGCTTCACGAATCATCTTTCCAATCCATTTGAAACCTGTAAGGCCTGTTTTACATTCTACACCATAAAATTCAGCCAAATCTAAAAAGATGTCAGAAGTAACAATCGTTGAACCTATAAACTCATTTCCTTTTAAGGCGTCATTCTGTTTCAGTTCATTTAGTAGGTAATCGATAAATACGGTATTGGTTTGGTTTCCGTTTAATAAAACCATTTCACCATTCAAATCCTTTACAGCAATTCCTAATCTATCTGCATCTGGATCCGTCCCAATTACTATATCTGCATCCACGGTTTTTGCTAATTCTAATGCCATGGACAATGCTTCTGGCTCTTCTGGATTAGGGGATTTAACAGTAGGGAAATCTCCACTCGGTTCTGTCTGTTCTTTTACTAGATGTACTTGATCAAATCCTGCTAATGATAAAGCTTCTGGTGTTGCAGCAACGGCTGTACCATGGATTGGAGTGAATACTATTTTTAAGTTTTTATAACCTGGCTGATCTTCTCTAGTCCCGTGTTTGATGCAAGCATTAATGAATACATCGTCGACTTCATTGTTTAAGGTTTCAATAAAATCGCTGTTACCATCAAACTTGATTTTGTCTACGCTTACTTTTTTTACTTCCTCAATAATAGCTACATCATTTGGTGGGACGATTTGTGCTCCGTCATTCCAATATACTTTATACCCATTATATTCTGGGGGGTTATGAGATGCGGTTAAAACGATTCCAGCGTCACAATTCAGGTGTCTCACAGCAAAACTTAATTCTGGAGTAGGTCTAAATCCATCAAAAATAAAGACTTTAATTCCATTTGCAGAAAGCACATCAGCAACGATTTGCATAAATTTGCGGCTATTATGCCTTACATCATGGGCAATAGCTACTTTTAAATCCTTGTTTGGAAAAGAATTGATAAGGTGATTGGCAAGCCCTTGAGTCGCTGCACCTAAAGTATATTTATTTAATCGGTTGGTTCCCACACCCATGATTCCTCTCATACCACCAGTTCCGAATTCTAAATCTTTATAAAATGATTCTTCTAATTCTGGTGAATTAGAATCAATCATGGTCTGTACAGCTTTCTGGGTTTCTAAATCGTAAGCTTTACCTAACCATATTTTTGCTCTATCTAATGTATTCATAACCTTAATCGTTTAAAATTTCACCGTTATCTTTGACTTCAACATCTTTCTGTGGATTTCCTAGGTATTTTAAAGTTGCATTTTCTAGCACTCTACCTTTCAGTTCTTTATTTACATTTGCTAAAACTTCTGCCTCTCCACCCAAATCTACATCCATTACTTTTACATCTAAATTTTCTAATGATACATTAGCAAAATCTTTGGCTTTAAGATCAAGTTTGGATGCAGAACCTGAAATCTCTACTTCTGCTTTATCCACAACTTTTAAATCAACTTCTTTGGCGTTGATTCCAAATTGTTTAATGGTAGACTCATTAGATGCATTTAAATCTAGATCATCAAAATTTAGCATTTCAGAACTTTCTAAGTACACTTTTTCTGCGATACTTACTTGGTCTAATTGCTTATCATAGTATAAATAAACCACATATGATTCAAAGGAATCCACCATTTCAGATTCTCCAATGTTCAAAGTCTTGTTCTGAACATAAATCTTCATGTTCCCGATTAGGTTTTTATGGGTTTGTACGCTTAAGTATGATGAATCGCTTGGAATCATAATCAGCTTAAACTTTCCTTTAGCTGAAACAGCATCAAAATCATCTAATATGTAGTCTTGCGCTAAATCTGCGTCTCCTTCTCCTTTAAGGCTATTTTCACATTGTATAAAAAGAAAGAGAATGGGTAGGAATAAAAGTAATTTATTCATTTAGTAGGTTTTTAATTTAGTATAAATATAATTATAATCAGGTAAATCCCAAAGTTTCTGCCACTTGAAATTCACTTTTTGTTTCTTTATTTCTAACTAATATTTCTCCTAAAAAGCCTGCTAAAAACAATTGCAATCCACATATTATACAAACTAAGGCTAAATAAAACCAAGCATTATCAGACACCAGTCTTGCTGGAATTCCTTTGTATACATCAATCAACTTTTCTGCACCAATCCAGAACACCATAATAAACCCAAAAATAAACATCAAGGTGCCAGCAGCACCAAAGAAGTGCATGGGTCTATGCCCAAATTTCCCGACAAACCATAGAGTAATTAAATCTAAAAAACCATTGATAAACCTGCTACTGCCAAATTTAGAAGTACCATGTTTGCGCGCGGTATGTTTTACCCTTTGTTCACTGATTCTTGTGAAACCTGCATTTTTTGCTAATACAGGAATGTATCGATGCATGTCACTTCTTAAATAGAGCGATTTCACCACTTCTTTTTTATAAGCTTTGAGACCACAATTAAAGTCATGCAAAGGTAGACCACTGGTTTTTCTAGCAACGGCGTTAAATAATTTAGAAGGAATATTTTTGGTGAAAACAGGATCTTGTCTCTTTTGTTTCCATCCAGAAATCAGATGAAGGTTTTCATCTTGAATGCGTTGATATAATCCGGGTATTTCTTCTGGAAAATCTTGTAAATCGGCATCCATGGTAATCACCACATCACCTTCAGCTAAACCAAAGGCAGCATTTAGGGCCTGTGCTTTACCATAATTTTTACGAAATTTAATTCCCTTAACTTCTGGGAACGCACTGCTCAACCCTTGTATGATACTCCATGATTGATCGGTGCTACCATCATCCACAAAGATTACTTCATACGTATAATGATTATCTAAGACCTCTTGAATACGGCTGTGCAATTCTATCAGTGATTGCTCTTCATTCAATAATGGAATTACAATGCTTATATTCATTTTCGAGAGGGTGTAGTTTTAATCTTCCATAAAAAAGTAATCATTAAGGCAAGACTAAAGTTAAAAAACATCATGATTCCTAGAATTAAAGTGAATACACGGCTGCTCAACAGCGTTGTGCTTCTTACTGCATCAGAATTCACTACTTTTTCTACTTGTTCATATTCTCCATTTTCTTTGGCTTGTACCAAACTATAATCTAGATATTGCGTTTTTAAAAGTTCAATGCCTTCTGGATCTATATAATAGTAGTAAGCAAAAATAGCACATAGACTAAGAAAGCCAGCTATCACACCTGGGAAAAAGGTAAGTTTAAATATCTTAAAGAATGAACCTTGATTCTTTGAAGTCCAACGTATCATATTATACGCACCCATAATCGCATAGATAGAAGTGATTATAAAAGCGTTAGAAATGCTAGAGGCTAAAATGTATTGAAAGTCTGAGATTTGAAAATATTCATCTGTCTTAAAGAAAACCTGCACTCCTATAAATATACATATGGTAATGATAAAAAGTAGGAGTGAAGATTTCCAAATGTAAGATTTTAGCATGCTAATTTATTTAATGAAGCGCAAAGATAGAACTAAAAATCATAACCATATTATAGCTGGCTCAATACATTCAATGACTTAGAAATCATCTCATTCATTAATCCATGATAATCATCTACAAAGTTACCTGTAGTACGATTCGCTATAATTAAATTGATAGATAATGCATCATGTCCTAGCATATTAGCAAAAGAATAAATCGCAGAGGTTTCCATTTCAAAATTATCTAAGCCACAGGCATGTAATTTAACTAGAAAATCATTATCTAATGCTTTTAATCTTACTTCTCTACCTTGTGGTCCGTAGAAACCAGATAGGGAACCCGTATTTCCTTCAACATATCCTTCTCCAAATAAATCAAATAATTTTTTACTCCCCTCTGTAAAGTATAGCATTGGTTTTATTTGTTCGTAGGGAAACTTAGGTAAAAAATCATTTTTGAAATCAGCGTCTTGATGCGCAGGATAGAATTTCATTAAACCATCAAAACCAGCACTGTATTTACTTTTTACAAAACTACCTGCATCAATATCTGGGTTTACAGAACCTGAAGTCCCAAAGCGCACGAAGTTTAATCTTTTCTTCTCATCTTTGATTACTCTCTCCTTTAAATCAACATTTACCAACGCATCCAGTTCATTAATAACGATATCGATGTTATCGGTTCCTATCCCAGATGATAAAACAGTCAAACGTTTCCCTTTATATATTCCTGTATGCGTTACAAATTCACGTTTAGATTTTTTAACCTCCACGGTGTCAAAGAAATCAGAAACCATAGATACCCTTTCTGGGTCTCCTACTAATATTACGGTGTCTGCCAAATCTTCTGGCAATATATTCAAGTGATATACACTTCCGTCTGCATTTAAGGGTAATTCTGATGCTAATATTGTATTTTTCATAAACTATGTTTTAAATCTATTATCCGCCAACTCTTTTTACGTCCATACCTAAATCTTTCAGGTATCTCATGATTCTATCTCGATAGTCACCCTGCAAGATAATTTGACCATTTTTAGCAGAACCACCAATTCCCAAGAATTTCTTTAATTCTTTAGCTAATTGTTTAAAGTCTTCATCATTTCCTGTATATCCTTTGATGATAGTAGTTGGTTTCCCATTTCGTTTTTCATAATGACATTCTACCGTATCATTGGGGATCCATAATCCATCATTATTTTCATTCTCATTATCCTCTTGTGGAATATGTTCTGGAAATAGATCTTTTAATTTATCTTTTAAATCCATAAATAATAGCTATGATTATATTGGGTGTTCAATAATTGTTTTGCCTATCAAAGATAAATAAAATTATGCTTCTTCTAGAATTTACAGGGATTATTTAGGAGTATAAGCTGTTTCATAAGATCTTTTTATTGAAATTTTTTGATTAAATAAAAGTATGGCTCGGTAGAGAAAATTTAAAATGAAAGTTCGTTTAATTTAAGTTATTTACTATCAAGTTATTAAAATAGATTTGTGGGTAATATTTAATGATTATCTTTGCCACATGCAAATATTAACTTACCACAACTTATACGTTGGAATGATTGAATCTCTCAAAATGATTTTTGAGAAAGAGGAGTATACAGATAGGGCGCTTGAGTCCATATTCAAACAAAATAAACTCTGGGGAAGCCGTGACAGAGGCTTTGTAGCAGAGATGATATATGATATGGTGCGATGGAAGCGAAAAATCAATTTTGCTTCTGGTGATGCACTTAAGAAAAAACATTACTGGGACTTTATTGGAGCATGGATTCTAATGAATGAGGCAGAATTACCAGAATTTGATGAATTTAGAAAACTTAAGAAAGATAAAGTTTTAGCTGGTATGCGTGGTGCAGCTAAATATCCTGCAATTAATCATTCTGTTTCAGACATTTTATATGAAATAGGAAAAGAACAATTAGGGGAAGCTAAGTGGCATGAAGAATTAGACGAATTAAATTACCCAGCATCTGCGATTATTCGTGTAAATACTTTAAAAACTACCGCACAGGAATTAAAAGCGAAGTTTAGAGATTTAGACATAGAGATGGTCGACCTTAAAAGATATGAAGATGCTTATGCTTTACGAGAAAAGGCGAACATCTTTAAAACTGACGAATTTCAAAATGGTTGGTTTGAGATGCAGGATGCCTCTTCACAGCTAGTTGCGCCTTTTTGTGAGGTTGAACCAGGGATGCGTGTAGCAGATACATGTGCAGGAGCAGGAGGTAAGTCTTTACATTTAGCCGCTTTAATGGAAAATAAAGGTCAGATAATATCGATGGATATTTATCAAAATAAGTTGAATGAATTAAAGCGTAGGGCCAAACGAGACGGAGCGCATAATATTCAAACTAAAATGATCGATAGCAAGCAACTAAAACGATGGAAAGGAACTTTTGATCGGGTATTGATCGATGCGCCATGTACGGGTGTAGGCGTATTGAAGCGTAATCCTGATGCCAAATATAAAATCAATCACGAGTTTCTAAATAATGTAAAAGCGACGCAGGCAGAAATTTTAAATAATTATGCTAAACTCATGAAAGATGATGGTCTCTTAATCTATGTAACTTGTTCTATCTTCCCAGATGAAAACGATAAACAAGTGCAACATTTTTTAGAAAATAACTCAACTTTTGAGTTAAAAGATGAAAAGAAAATTTGGCCTTCAGAAACTGGATTTGACGGTTTTTACATGGCTAAGCTTGGGAAAAAGTAAGGGTCTTAAAAATTTGAAGATTGCTCATTTTGAAGGTGTGCCACACACTGACTTATTTAATATCTACACTTTATTACCCTGAAATGAATTCAGGGTGACAAAGTTGGTGTTGTGAGGCGATAACTTTATATCATTTTCCAATCTCCTCTGGCTGTTTTTTAATAAATTCTAAAATTTTTGGGTTTATTACTTTATTCCTCCACCAAGGCATAAATCTTGGCGTATGATTAGCATTTTTAATTAATACCAATTCATGGGGAACACCTTTTTCAGTAAGGACAGAATCCAGTGCAAGAGATTGTTCTTTATTCACCAATATATCTAATGTTCCTTGGAATGTTAATGTGGGTACATTGCTTACTTGGCTAATAGGACTCGCTTCCTTTAATTTAGGAATAATGCTTTCAAAAGGTTTATCTTTCTCGCCGACAATTTTTTTAAAGGTTGGTTCTGTATAAGATTTGTATAGTTTTGTTTTTTGATAACGTTCAGAATACAAATCTGCAGGTCCCGCAAAAGTGATTATTTTATCTACAATATCGGGATTATTATAACCATAGAGCATAGAAATATGTCCCCCAGAACTTTCTCCTAATAAAATGAGTTGAGGTTTGTTCTCTAATGAGTCTAATATGAAATGTGTAGCTTGATTTAAATCTTCAATTTGTTCTTTATACGTAATATCACCCTTCACTAATCGGTAGTCAATGTTCGCACTTGGAATGCCACTATGCAATAAGAATTTTTGTACACTTCTCACGTGACTTTTAGAACCGATCGTCCAACCACCACCGTGCACGAGGATTACAAAAGAAGTATCTTGTGGGTTTTTAGGAATAAAAACATCCATCTTATGGTCCTTTAGTTCACCATAGGATACATTGTAATGTTTCTGATTCCCGTATTTGTCTACTTTTACACGATGCGTAGCACATGCGTTAAAAACAATCATAATAAAAATGATTAGGTATGAAAATATATTATTCATGAATAATGTTTAATCAAATACTTAGCCAAATTAAATTTTAGTTGGTTATTGCGTTTCGGTGCTTAAAGTTTAATAAATCATATAAAACTTTACAAGGATTACTATATTTGCGCTGTTTTGAAAATTTTACATTTACCAGATATACTCCGCATACACAGATCAGCCACATTTGTGCAGGATTCTGTGGACTTATTTCAACAGAATTCCTCTGGAAAAGTTCATATTCCAGGCCTTATTGGATCATCTACAGCATTTTATTTAGCTAATATTTTTTCTGAATTAAAGGAAAGTATGCTCGTGATCTACGAGGATCAAGAAGAGGCTGTATATATATTGAATGAATTAGAGAAAATTTACAATAAAGAAACGGTTCTTTTTTTTCCACCAAGTTACCGCAAGCCTTATCAAATAGATGAAACTAATAATGCGAATGTGGTATTGCGCACAGAGGTTTTAAATAAACTCTCTACGTCTAAAAAGGCTAGAATTATTGTGACAACCTCGAATGCTTTAACAGAGAAAGTCGTGATTAAGGCCGTATTAGCAGATAAAACCCAAAAATTAAAAGTAGGTGAACAAATTTCTGTAGATTTTTTGAATGAGGTTCTTTTCGATTATGAATTTAAAAGAACAGATTTTGTGACGCAGCCGGGTGAGTTCTCTGTAAGAGGTGGAATTATAGACATTTTTTCTTATTCAGATGAACAACCCTATCGTTTATCCTTCTTTGGAGATGAAATAGAAAGCATTAGAAAGTTTGATATAGGTTCTCAATTATCCATTGAGAAAGTAAATCAATTTACCATTGTTCCGAACATAGAGAATAAATATTTTCATGAAAAGAGACAATCTTTTATAGATTTCTTACCAAAACATTGCCTGGTTGCCGTTCAGAATATTGATTTTGCTAAACATCAATTAAATAAGAATTTCCAAAAAGCTGAAGAATCTTTTGTTGAAAATCAGGGAGAAATTAAACGTTCTGCCCCCTCAGAATTATTTCTACAAAGGGATGAGTTCTATATTTCTTTACAATCTAAACCTGTCATAGAACTATCTTCTCAATCCTATTTAGATGCAGATAGAGAAATTACCGTAAATCAAAATCCACAACCTGCCTTTCATAAGAAATTTGATATATTAATAGATACATTACAAGAGCAAGCCCAAGAGGGATATACCAATTATATATTCTGTTCTGGAGAGAAACAAATAGAGCGTTTCAAAGATATATTTGAGGATATTGGTAGAGAAGTTCCATTCACCCCTGTGTTGGCCAATATTCATTCAGGTTTTATAGACAAAGATTTGAAAATTGCTTGTTTTACAGATCATCAGATTTTTGAACGATACCATAAATTTAACCTTAGAAATAGTTTTTCTAAAAATGAAAGTATCACCTTAAAAGAACTTACGAATTTACAAGTAGGTGATTATGTAACCCATATAGACCATGGTGTGGGCAAGTTTGCGGGGCTCAAACGCATAGATGTGAATGGCACGATGCAGGAAGCGATTAAACTCTTGTACCGAGACAATGATTTATTGTATGTGAGTATTCATTCTCTGCATAAAATCACTAAATATTCGGGCAAGGACTCGGAGCCGCCAAAAATCAATAAATTAGGTTCACCTGCTTGGAAAAGCCTGAAGAATAAAACTAAGAAAAAAGTAAAAGAAGTCGCTTTTGACCTTATTAAACTATATGCTAAAAGACGTTTGGAAAAAGGCTTTAGTTTTTCTCCAGATACATATTTACAGAATGAGTTAGAGGCGAGTTTTATGTATGAAGATACGCCAGATCAATTAACGGCAACTGCCGATGTGAAAGCTGATATGGAAAGCGAGCAAATCATGGATAGGTTGATTGTTGGTGATGTTGGATTTGGTAAAACTGAAGTAGCAATAAGAGCTGCATTCAAGGCTGCGACGGATGGTAAGCAAGTAGCAGTTCTAGTTCCGACTACTATTTTGGCTTTTCAGCATTATAAAACTTTTAAAGAAAGATTAGCAGATTTCCCAGTTCGGGTAGAATATCTGAATCGTTTTAAGTCCACTAAACAAAAAAATGAAACTTTAAAAGATCTAGCAGAAGGTAAAATTGAAATCCTCATTGGAACGCACCAAATCGTGGGTAAAAATGTGAAATATAAAGATTTAGGACTTTTAATTGTAGATGAGGAGCATAAATTTGGGGTTTCCATAAAAGATAAATTAAAGACATTGCGTGCAAAGTTAGATACATTGACACTTACCGCAACGCCGATCCCTAGAACTTTACAATTTTCTCTAATGGCAGCTAGGGATTTATCTATTATAAAAACCCCTCCACCTAACCGTCAACCTGTGGAAACCAAGTTGATTGGCATGAATGAAGAACAGATTAGAGATGCTGTTTTTTATGAAATTCAGCGAGGTGGGCAAGTCTTTGTGATTTATAATAGAATCGATGGGCTTAAGGATATGGCAGGTATGATTCAGCGTTTGGTGCCAGAAGCTAAAGTCAAGATTGGTCATGGGCAAATGGATGGTAAGAAGTTAGAGAAAACCTTGCTAGACTTTATGGATGGGCAATTCGATGTGTTGGTTTCTACCACGATTATAGAAAGTGGGGTAGACGTAGCCAATGCCAACACCATGCTGATTGTAGATGCACAGAATTTTGGGTTGGCAGATTTACACCAAATGCGTGGGCGTGTGGGTAGGAGTAATAGAAAAGCGTTTTGTTATTTAATCACACCACCGCTTGTTACCCTTACCAATGAAGCTAGAAAACGTTTGCAAGCGATAGAGCAATTCACTGATTTAGGTTCTGGATTCAATATTGCGATGAAGGATTTAGAAATACGTGGGGCAGGTAATTTATTAGGCGCTGAACAATCTGGTTTTATGGCAGAAATGGGATTTGATACTTACCAGAAGATATTGAACGAAGCGATCGAGGAGCTAAAATATTCAGACGATTTCAAAGATTTATTCAAAGATGATCCAGATAAAAAAGACTCCTTTGTTTCAGACTTTAATTTAGATACAGATTTAGAATTATTATTACCTCCACTTTATGTAAATTCTGTAGAAGAGCGAATGGCTTTATATAATGAATTGGCACAAATTGAAAAACCTGAAGAATTAAATAATTTTGAAAAGAAATTAATTGATCGATTTGGGCCTTTACCTCCTGAGGCAGAAGATTTATTGGAATCTGTGCAACTTAAGTGGAAAGCAGAAAAAGTAGGAATGGAAAGGGTCATTCTAAAAAAAGGTGTTTTCTTAGGTTACTTTATCAATAATCCTCAATCACCTTTTTATCAAACAGAAACCTTTCAAAAGGTAATTCAGTTTTTAGGGCAGAATCCGAACTTTGGAAGTTTAAAAGAGAAACAATTAAGAGGGCAAGAGATGCCGAGTTTGCTTTTAAGAATAGAGAATGTACCTAAAGTTAGCGTGGCAATTGCGCGATTAAACGATGTGATTGCTTTTGTAGAGAGCAAAAGATAGTATATAATATTTCTTTAACACCACTAATTTATCATGGAGAAGTCAGGTTTGTCAATTAAAATTATTCTGATCACAGCATTTGCCATGTTTTCCATGATGTTCGGTGGGGGAAACTTTATTTTGCCTCCCTTATTGGGATTGCAAGCTGGTAATGCGTGGCCTATTGTCTGCATTTCTTTTGGGATTTCAGGGGTTTTTATTCCGCTTTTAGGAATTTTAACCCAGGCAAAAACCCAAGGTACAATTATAGAAATGGGTACCAAAATTCATCCTATTTTTGGACTGGTTTTAGGTGTACTTATGTATGTAATTTGTCTATCGTTTCCTATTCCACGCACCGCAGCGGTTACTTATGAATTGGCAGTGCAGGGTTATATAACAATATCTTCCTTTTGGTTCAGTATTATTTATTTTTCTCTTGTTTCATATCTATGTTTTAATCGAAATAAAATTCTGGATATTCTAGGGAAATATCTCACCCCTTTGTTGCTCTCAATTATAGTTTTAATTATTATAAAGGCTGTATTTTTTATACATGATACACCACAGAATAGTCTTTTAGAACGACCTTTTAAAAGCGGGTTGCTAGAAGGTTATCAAACTTTTGATGGAATAGCTTCTATCATTATTGGTGGAGTCATCGTTTCTTCATTGAATATGACAAATATGCTTGATTATAAGCAGAAAAAAAGACTTATTATCTTTGCTGGAATCATCAGTAGTTTAGCATTATTTGCCATCTATTCTGGTTTTATTTATACGGGCGCTGCGCTTTCTGATGTGTTCCCCAACGATATTACTAGAACGGAATTACTTTCTGGTATTGGAACACATACCCTAGGTATATTTGGTGGAACTTTATTGAGTATCAGCGTTAGTATTGCATGTTTTACAACCGCTGTCGGAATTATTGCTGGAGCTGCTGATTTTATGAAATACCTTTTCAAAGGTTCTCTCAAGGTCTATAACATTACCGTCATTGGTGCATGTTTATTGGGAATTGTCGTGGGGAAGACAGGTACAGAAAATATCATAAGCGTCGCAGTACCTGTTCTAGTTTTAATCTATCCGATAGTGATAATGCTTATTTTTTTGAATATAGTGCCAGCAAAATATACGTCTAAGAG
This sequence comes from Weeksellaceae bacterium, assembly GCA_051011115.1. GTDB lineage: Bacteria > Bacteroidota > Bacteroidia > Flavobacteriales > Weeksellaceae > Profundicola. The sequence continues at coordinate 25,795 of JBPCUN010000070.1, read as the reverse complement.
CATTTTCAGAATGGTTATTATAACAAGTCTTTTATTTGCTATACCCGATTTTTTGGCTTCTTTACAAGTGGATATTTCAGACATTCAATCACTTTTGTTTTTATCAGATTATAATTTGGCATGGCTTATCCCCTCTCTTGTTGTTTGGATAATTGGGTTAGGGTTTAAAGTGAGGCAAGTTAATTATCCATAGAAAGTTATAATCGCTCCCGAAACATTATGTAAATAAGGGAATTAAATTTCCCAAAAAAATATTTGTTTATATAAGGCACAAGACTTATATTTGATAATTATAAGGCTGGTGACTTATTTTAGTTTAATATAAGGATCCTGGCTTATAACATGTCTTTATAAGGCTATAGGCTTATAATTATGAAAGCAGTGATTAGCGCAGATATTATCGGATATTCCAAACTCGCTCCACAGCGAGCAGATGAGGTATTGGATGGTCTCAAACAATTTCTTAAAGAGCAAAAAGAAATTAATACAGCGAATAACCTTAGCCCAGATTTTAAAATTAAAAGGGGCGATGCGTTGCAGATTGTTTTGTCAGACGCTAGTGATGCACTTGGATTAGCTTTAATGTTAAAGGCAACGGTTACCCAAATCGCATTCACAGATGATAACAAACGCCGACATCCAGACATTGATATCCGAATGGCGATAGGATTAGGCGCAATAGAAAATCAAAAAATAAAGGTGGATGAATCGACAGGTGAGGCTTTCATTTATTCTGGTAGAACTCTGGATACGATGAAAAGAGAGAAAAGAACTTTTGCCATTAAAACACCCAATCATGATTGGAACCGTGAATTGGATACCGCTTTTCAACTTTTAGAAGTTATCTTATCTGGCTGGAATATTACTTCTGCAGAACTCGTCTATTTATTATTAAAAGGACTGAATGAAACCCAAATTGCAGAGCAACTAAATATCTCTCAACCAGCAGTAAACCAAAGAAAGAAGAGAGCTGGCTGGACAGGAATTGAGGCTTTACTTATTCGCTACAAAGAAATAACCAACCCCATAAATTCGTAATATGGATTTCACCATACTCATTCAATTATTTCTAGCACATGTGATAGCGGATTTTATTTTGCAACCCAATCATTGGGTAGAGCAAAAAAAACAAAAATTAATTAAATCACCTTATTTCTGGTTGCATATTGGTATTGTTACCTTTTTAAGTTATTTATTTGTAGGGGATTGGGATGATTGGATGATCCCGTTAACCATATTTGTGACTCACGGTATTATAGATTTTACTAAATTACGACTAGATCGATTGAAGATTGTTGGTTCAATGACTTTATTCAGTCTAGATCAAATCGCTCATCTATTAGTGATTATTGCAATATGGCTTTATACACAACAAAACGTTGGTGATTTTTCTTTGAATATAAGTTCAGAAAACATTCAAATCATGTGGATTATGACGACTGCTATCATCACACTTACCACCCCAATCGGTATTGTGATTGGCAAATTTGTAGAACCTTTTAGGAAAAAAGTAGCACCCACAGACAGTCTCAAAAATGCGGGAAAATACATTGGGATTTTTGAACGTCTGTTAATTTTTATTTTTATCCTTTTAAATCAATATAGTGCTATTGGTTTTTTATTAGCTAGTAAATCCATTTTGCGCATCAGCAAAGACTCCGATAAAAATGCTCGTAAGAAAACGGAATATGTTTTGGTGGGTACACTAATCAGCTTTTTTTCAGCCATTGTAATTTCATTGATTACTAAGTATTTGATTGGTATTTAACCATCATTTCACCCAAAAAACCTTCAACAACGCTTGTTGCATCAGCACCTCATTTTTACTTTGGATAATGTTATAGTTCGCATTTAGCCAATTATTTCTGATCATAAAAAAGGTGTAAGCGTCTATTAACCCTTCATTAAACTTTTCTTGCGAACGTTCAAAGGAAAGCTTTTGATTGATGAAATTCCCTTTTATGTATTCATACTTTTCTACCGATTTCTCATAAGCATTCACTATTTGTTGAATAGCAGTCCAAGTGGCTTGTTTTTCTTTTTCTAAAATTAAAACTTGATATTCTTTGTCATTTATAGCCAATTCAGTTTGTGTTTTGACTTGCAGTTTATTAAAAATAGGGATCTGTAAACCAATACCTATGTATTGATTTTTGTTTATATCTAATTGGTCAGTAAATGGTGTAGCCTCATCACTATTCAATATTTTACTATAAAAGGTAGACCATTGATAAACGCCTGTCAATTTAGGCAAAGCACCAGCCTTTTTTAAACGCACAAGTTGTTCAGCTGCCTCAATTTCTTTTTGAATGGTTTGAATTTGTGGTTGTTTCTCTACGATGTGTGCTAAATCCTCGGTAGAAAAATTGAGCAATGCTAATGCATCATCCTTTAGGTCAAATTCTACGCCTTTATCTTGTAAATTCATTGACTGCAAGAGATTTAATTTAGAAGATTTTACTTGCTTTTCTGCCTCAATATATTGCTCTTGGATGTTACCCATATTGGCCTTGATATCATAAATATCACTTTTAGGACGGATACCAATTTCTACTTCTTTTTCTGTGCGTGAGATTTGGTCGTCGATACCAGATAATTGAGATTCTAAGACTTCACGCCAAGCTTTCGCGTTTTGATATGCATAAAAATTTTGAACCACCCCCAAGATGATTTGGTTTTTGGTGGCTTCTAACCGATAAACAAAAGAACCACGGCGTGTTTTTTGTAATTTTATATTCAAATAATTTTGCCAATCAAACAAATCTATGCCTGCCGTCATCGTCAATTGGTCATATTGCACGTTCAATGGTTCACGCACATTGGTATTGGGGTTGATGGTAGAACCCAAACTATAACTATGGTTAATATCTGCATTTACGGTAGGTAGTAAATTGGCTTTGGATTGTTTCAATTCCCATTCAGAACTATTTGCTGCGATGGCTGTTTGCTTAATGCTTGGATGATTTTGTAAAGTGTAATCCAAGCAATCCTGCAATGTCCATGTTTCTTGTCCTTTCACTATACTAGCAACCAATAACAACAAAGCCAGCAATAGTCTAATCAAAATATGTATCATGAGGTTTGTATTTTAGTTTCATTAAAAATTAGATTATTCATACTTCAAATATTGAATCAAATTCACCTGCGTAGCTCGATAAGCTTTAAAACTTACTACAGCGAAAGTAAGTGCAAGCAAGACCACGAGACTCAACACATAAGGCCACCAAGGCATTTCTATGCGATAAGCAAAATCTTGTAGCCATTCGTTCATAAAATAATAACTGAGTGGGATAGAAATCAGAACTGCAATGGTTGTAATGATTAAAAACTGTTTGGTTAAATCAAACACCAAGGTTTTATCACTTGCACCCAATGTTTTCTTAATTGCTACGGTTTTTAATTTTTGCTCTATCATAAGTGCGGATAGGGCAAATAAACCTAAAAGCGCTACGAGCAAGACCACGCCATTCAGAATGTTAAATAGTGTTTTCTGTTGCTGAACAGACTTGAATGTTTTTTCAAAATCAGCATTTACAAAACTATAGTTAAAAGGGTATCCAGGTTCTGCATGCTTAGACCAATAGGTTTCTATTCTTTGCAACGTACCATCAATATCTTGGCTATCTAATTTGACTTGTATATTACGCATCCAATTTCTGTTGTAATTGGTCAGGACAATAGGTTCAATCTTATCATTCAAATTATGAATATGAAAATCTTCCACAACACCAATCACCGTATAGTCAATGGTATCCGCATAATTTATTTTTTCACCAATCATTTCATTATCCTTTAATCCCGCTTCTCGAACAAAAGCTTGATTCACAATCGTACTGGTTAAGGTGTCAGAAGCCAATTTCGGATCAAAATCACGTCCTTCAACCATGTCAATATCATAAAATTTAATAAAGTTGATATCAATTGCTCCGTGTTCACTTTGAATATCGGATTCCTTATAATGTGCTGTAGATGAACCCATGGTATGATTACCAAATACTTGTTGCGAGTAGGTGATATCTTTCACCCCTTTTATTTGTTTTAAACCTCGCTTGAACTGTTCATACTTAAGTTGTGGCTCATCATATTCCCCTTGAAAAAAGATAGTTATACTTTGATCTCCATCAAAACCTAATTCTTTCTGCATCATATAATTCACTTGCTGGTTCACTATAATAGTGCTGGTTACAAACAAGGCAGAAATTATTAACTGAACCATCAAGATTCCATTGCGCAACCAAATTCCATTTTTACTTCTACTGAAGTTACCTTTTAATGTGTTAATAGGTTTAAAGTTAGATAAATAAATAGCTGGAATCAGACCAGAAACCATCGCTAAGAAAATTAATATTATCAATGAATATAGCATTACAGTTGGCTGGTTTAAGCTCAAGTCTTTGCCTAAGAATTGATTGAAAGTCGGTAATAGAAGTTCAACCAAAAGAAAACAAAGACCTAAGGCTAAAAGACAAAGGATGAAAGTCTCCAAAATAAACTGTAGAATGAGCTGAGTTTTGGTGGTTCCCAAAGCTTTGCGCACACCAACTTCCTTGGCGCGTTGAGATGCTTGCGCAGTGGTAAGATTGATGAAGTTTATCGCTGAGAGTAAAAGAATAAGAACGGAAAGCCCAAATAGAATGAAGATACTTTTTTTCTTCCCTCGATTAGATTCAACCCCAAAGGTTTGTCCTTTTTGGTCTAAATGGAATTTATCCAAAGGCGTAAGATATACTTTGTTATCATATACCTCATCTCCAATAAACTCTTCTACACTAATGCCTTTTTCTTTGGCAGGAATTTCTACTCGATGCTTAAATAAGATTTTTTCCAACTTTGCAACAACCAAGTCCTTATTTGTGCCATCTTTTAGTTGGATAAAACCCATATAATTAAAATTCCCCCAATCATTATTATCCTCTATCGTGCTCGACCGTACAAGTATACCTGGACGCATATCTGTATGTGAGGTTGGCAGTTGATAAACACCTTTAAGTATGGCTTTATTACCATCAATATCCAGGGGTTTTCCTATTTTGTTGTAAAACGCATCACCAAAAAGTTCAGTTGCAATTTCCTCTGATATAAAAATTGATTTATCATCTACAAAAGCATTGGTTTTATCTCCCGCTACTATTTTAAAGGGAAAAATATCTAAAAAGTTTTCGCCAACTGTTTTAATTTCTGCAAAAGCATATTTGTTGCCTTGGCTAATCTTTACTTTTTTGCTAAAAGCATCTACAAAAGTGATTTTATCAATTTCTGGGATGTTCTCTTCTGCCGTATATAATTGAGGTAAAGGTGTCAACGTCCAAACATCACCTCCTACGCCATTTTCTATCACGTAGGTGTTAGGGGCATTGGGATTCCAATCTTCATAAGATTTTTCATCATTCCAATGTAACATCACGAGAATAAATCCTGTTAACCCCATTGTTAACCCTAAAAGATTAATCAAGGTAGAAACCCAATTCTTTTTATAATTGATGAATGCGATTTTTAACCAGTTGTTTAACATGCGAATATATTTATAGGAATTAAAAATGATAGGATTTGTACAGCATTGCTGCGCTTATTCATACTTCAAATATTGAATCAGATTCACCTGCGTAGCTCTGTAAGCTTTAAAACTTACTACAGCGAAAGTAAGAATGAGCAATATGACAAGACTCAAAACATAAGGCCACCAAGGCATTTCTATGCGATAAGCAAAATCTTTTAGCCATTCATTCATAAAATAATAACTGATTGGTATAGAAATTAATACCGCAATGGTTGTAATGATTAAAAACTGTTTGGTTAAATCAAATACCAGAGTTTTATCACTTGCACCCAAAGTTTTCTTAATTGCTACGGTTTTTAATTTTTGCTCTATCATAAGTGCGGATAGGGCGAATAAACCTAATAAAGCAACCAATAATACAATTGCATTTAAGATTATAAAAAGCGTTCTCTGCTTTTGATATTTTTTAAAGGTTTTTGCAAACTCTTTATCCATAAAATAATAATCGAAAGGATAGCCAGGTTCAATTTTATTTTGCCATAGAGATTCAATTTGACCCAATGTTTGTTCTATATTATCGTCTTTTAATTTGACCAACAAATTAGACATATGGTAACGCTTCCATTCACTTTCTAAATAATGAATAAATACGACTGGATTCACATCAGATTCCAACCCTCGAATGTTATAATCTTTTACCACGCCAACTATTTTATAGGAAGTATTATAGTCAAAACCTGGGTTAAACGCTTTGGTTAATGCTTCGTCATAAGTCCAACCAAATTCACGAATAAATGCCTCATTCACCATAGCCGTATTTATGGTGTCAGAACTATATTCTGGAGAGAGCCATCTTCCTTTTATTAACTCCACGCCCATGGTTTGTAGAAAATCAAAATCCATGGAACCATGTTGCGCCTGAATACTATTGTCCAAATAATCCATATTAGAAGTACTATTGCTATATCCTGGAGGTATAGCCTCACCATAGGTTACATTTTTAACTCCAGATAATTGAGAAATGAGTTGTTTGGCTTTTTCATACTTTTTATAGTCATCTTGCTCATCATTAGAATTTGTAAAATATATATTGATAATTTGTTCCCCATTAAATCCTAAATCTTTGTTCATTATATAATTCACTTGTAAATGAATGATAATGCCACCGATGATAAAAAATGACGAAATTATAATCTGTAAACTCAAAATGGTGTTTCTAAGCCAAATTCCATTTTTACTTCTGCTAAAATTACCCTTTAAGGTAGCAATAGGTTTAAAATTAGAAATATATAGCGCCGGAAAAAGCCCAGCAATAAGACTGATGAGTAACAAAACTAAAAAGGCATAGATAAAGAAATCCCGTTGCCATATCACCATTTCTTTGCCCATAAATTGGTTGAATGCTGGTAGTATCAATTCTAATAAAAGCAACGATAACAAAAAGGAAAATAGACAGATAATAAACGATTCTAATAAAAACTGAATAATTAAATCCTTTTTATCCGCCCCAATAGCTTTTCTTACCCCAACTTCTTTGGCTCTTTGTGAGGCCTGAGCGGTTTTTAAGTTAATCACATTAAAAGCTGATAAACTCAATATGATGAGTGCTATACTCAATAAAATCCTTAATGTTTTAATAGGTGTTTTCTTAAATAATGCAGCCTTGCTATGTAGGTTGGTTTTTGCAATTGGGGTGAATTCTACATCATTGGGTCCGTACAAACTTAGATACTGATCAATACTACTGTCTTCACTTGATAATTGTGCTCTTTTTAAAATAGCATTTTGATAGAATCCTTTTTTGATGTTAGTGAGATCAGCACCTGGCATAAATTTGAATAAAACCTTATAATTAAAGTTTCCCCATTCTTCTTTATCACTTTCTAAATACGGAGATAACATCACAAATTTTGGTGCAATGAGTTTATTTCCCTCGGGAAAATCATATACCAAACTAACAGTAAAGGCATCCTGTTCAATTTTAATGATTTTACCAACAGCATTGGTGTCATTAAATAATTGATTACTCAATTCTTTTGAAATCGCAATTTTATTTGGAGTATTAATTGCATCCTTATAACTACCTGCAACAATTGGATAGGGAAAATAATCAAAAAATAACTCGGATGTTTCTGCTCCGTCAGTGGCAAAAACCGAATTATCCTCAAAATTCATTTTATAAGAAGAATATATGCTTTGAATCATTAAAAAAGATTCAACGGCTGGCGTGTTATCCACAAAATTGATTGCCATTGGATAGGATAAATTCCCTCCGTAATGGGCGGAAGATTCATAATATGGTTGAGCAAAATAGATTTTGTCCTTCTCCGGGTTCCAGTCTCCATATTTGGCTTCATCGGACTAATGAGCAATCACAAGAATTACTGCAGTAAAGCCTAAAGTTAATCCCAAAATATTAATCAAGGTAGAAACCCAATTCTTTTTATAATTGATGAATGCGATTTTTAACCAGTTGCGTAGCATATAATAAGGATTAAGGTTATGACTTAAGTATTATTTTTATTGAGGCAATTCTGTGAAGACGTCTTTGCGTTGTTCGGTATCTTTTTCACTAAAGATTTCTCCATCTTTCATGTTTACAATGCGAGAAGCAAATCCTGCATCGTAAGAAGAGTGCGTAACCATAACTATGGTAGAACCTTCTTTATGAAGCTCTGCTAACAGATTCATCACCTCGTTCCCGTTAGAACTATCTAAATTACCAGTAGGTTCATCAGCCAAAATTAAATGAGGATTATTGACTAATGCTCTTGCCACCGCCACACGTTGTTGTTGACCACCAGAGAGTTGTTGTGGATAATGCTTGAACCGATGTGCAATGCCTATTTTCTCCATGATATTGGTTACTCGTTTTTTTCTTTCAGAAGAAGGAACACCATTATAAATTAAAGGCAATTCTATGTTTTCGTACACCGATAATTCATCTATCAAATTAAAATTCTGAAAGATAAAGCCGATGTTCTTCTTGCGTAAATCAGATTTCCTTTTGGTAGATAATTTAGTGGTTTCTGTTCCTAAAAGTTCATAAGAACCACTGCTCGCCTTATCCAACAAACCCAAAATATTGAGTAAAGTAGATTTTCCACAACCAGAAGGACCCATAATAGCAATAAATTCTCCTTGTTTAATGTTGAGACTAATATTATTTAATGCTGTGGTTTGTACTTCTTCTGTCTTGTAAACTTTGCTTAAATCTGTAAGTTTTATCATGATATTTTTATTACTTGAATTTTATAATTATTTCTCTTTGATTTCTCCACCTGAAGTAGAATTAACTACCAATTTGCTTAAATTATCGTTGGTTGAGTATAGAATATCTGCACCCGAATTGGCTTTGGCGTGAAGTTCATGTGAAGCATATACCTTTATATCACTTGCAGAAGAGGCCTTTACTTTTACAAATTTGGCTTCTAAATTTTCTGTATTAACATCGGCAGAACTACTGGCTTTTATGTTCAGATTCTCTGTAGTTCCCTTGCAAACAATATCAACTGCAGAACTCGCTTTAATATCAACCGTTTTTGCTTCAATAGTTCCTTTAAAATCTCCTGAAGACGATCCATTAATGCGTATATTTTCAGCCTTGAAATTTCCAGATATACTACCAGCAGAACTTATGTCGATAGCAATAGATTCATTAGAAATTAAATCTATTGCTTCAATTTCACCTGATGAATTCGCTTCTAATGTTTGAATATTTCTTGCAAATACTTTAATATTTGTTTTTGAATCCTGTAAAGTAGAATTCGCTTTTAGATCATAACCTATTTTAAGTGTTCCATTGCTTACTTTTACTTTAACATAATCCATATCGTTAGAGGATATTTCTGCTCTGTTCTCATTTGCATGGTAAATTTCTACGTTGATACCGTGAGATACCTCAACCGCATCAAATGTTTCTAAATTGATTTTCTTTGTTTCGAATTCATCTGACTTAGTATTCTGCTGTGCATAAATCATTTGAAAGTTTAGCCCAAATGCAATGAATAGAATGAATAAATTTTTCATGGAATTTTATTTAATATTTAATTTTTCGTATTGTTTAAAGTCATCATATCCTGAGATAATGACTTGTTCGTTAGCTTCTAATCCAGACAAAATTTCATAATTCAAACTGTTTTCTCTGCCGATTTCTATCTTTCTTTTTACTGCTGTATTGCCTTGCACAACATAAATCCATTGCCCAGAAGTATCCTTATAAAAGTTGCCTTTAGGGATGATCAGGCTTTCGGTATCTTGTGATAATTTTAGTTTTATTCCGAAAGTCATACCCATACGCAAGTTATCTGGCTTGTTGTCCACAAAATTTAATTCAATTTCAAATTGACCTTTATTTACTTCGGGAGATATTTTGGTTACAATCACCTCATAGGGTTTGTCATCAACTTCCATGTTTCCTGTAATACCCACCTGCAATCGATTGATATAATATTCATCTACTTTTGCTATCAATTTATAACCATCCATCAAGTCAATTTTCCCAATGCTTTCACCACTTTGTAAATTTTGACCCAAGGATAAATTAAATGACGACAATCGCCCACTCTCTGGTGCCATAATGAGAAAATTATTTTTGTTATGTTGTAAAGCATCCAGACTATGTTGCATCTGTGCAATAGAACGTTGAATATCTGCTATTTGTTGATGTCTTGCATTTTTATCACTTTTAAAACCCTTCTGTACTAAACCCAAGCGTTCTTGCTGATAATTCAGATTTTGGGTGGCCTGATCATAATCTGTTTTTCTACCAATTTCTGCTTCAAATAGACGTCTTTGTAAATTGAATTTTTGCTCAGCCGAGTTAAAATCATTTTGTGCCTGCAATAAATCTTGTTGTTGAGCAAATTCTTGATTTTTGATTTCCAGCAAAGCACTTCGCATCTGTCCAATTTGTTGCATAATGCTGGTCTCTTGATTCATGTAATTAAACTCGGTATTGGCATTGTAAATCCTCGCCAAAACTTGTCCTTTCTCTACCATATCACCGTCTTCTGCCAACAATTCTTTTACTGCTCCGCCCTCTGGTACATTAATCAGGTTAGAGTTCTTAGATTCCGTTTGCCCGGTAATCATCATCATATCTTCAAACTTCCCTTGTTTTACGGTAGCCAGTCTTATGTCCTGTTGTTTTATGTTGAATGTGCTTTTTTGATTGATAAAATAATAGGCGGACAACCCTATAAATCCAACAATCAATAAACCGATTAAAATAATTTTAACCTTTGAATTTTTTTTCTCTAACTTCGTATCCATAGTAAAAGAATTGATTTACAGGAGTATATGCCAATTGTAAACCATTAATTTAAAGATTTATAAAGACCTGAATATCACATAGCTGATAATCTTAAATTTTTAAACAATGTCCGATAATGAACAGTTGGTGTTCAATTTTGAACAATATTCCATATCAAATAAAACCTTTTTGTAGCGATAAACACCGTAAATGAGAAAAAAAGAAGCCAAAATATTGATTGTAGATGACGACCAAGATGTTTTATATGCAGCCAAAATATGGTTAAGAAGATTTTTTACAGAAATCGTTACCCTTCATAATTCTAAAAAACTTTTTCAGGCAATGAATGAAGTGGATGTAGTGTTACTGGATATGAATTTTAAAAAAGGATACGAAGACGGCGCTGACGGTTTGTATTTATTGAATGAAATCAAAACACACTTTCCGCAAATCCCTGTAATTTTAATGACCGCTTATGGAGAGGTAGATTTAGCGGTGAAAGCTTTAAAAAAAGGTGCGACTGATTTTATCTTAAAGCCTTGGGACAAGGATAAATTATATGCATCGGTGAATGTTGCGGTAGATTTATCACGCAAAAACAGAAAATTACAACAGTGGGAGAATTTGCAAGATGAGGAGCCCAGCCAACATTTATTGCATACAGCATCTCCTGTTATGGAGCAACTCTATGAGGATATTAAAAAAGTTGCACCCACAGAAGCCAATGTACTATTAACAGGCGAAAACGGAACTGGTAAATATGTTTTGGCAGAACATATTCATCAATCCTCCAAGCGCAAGAAAGAACCATTTGTTCATATAGATTTAGGGAGTTTACCAGAAAACCTTTTAGAAACAGAATTGTTTGGCTATGGAAAAGGGGCATTTACAGATGCTAAAACAGATAAACCCGGTAAAATAGAAAATGCTAATGGTGGAACCGTATTTCTGGATGAAATTGGGAATTTACCCTTGCAGTTTCAGACCAAATTATTAACATTAATTCAAGACAAAAAACTAACCCGTGTGGGGGAAACCACAGAACGAAATCTCGATATACGGTTCATTTTTGCTACCAACGAAAATTTACAGCAATTGGTAGCCGAAGAAAAATTTAGAAGTGATTTATATTTTAGGATTAATACCGTAGAAATGCGTTTGCCACCTTTGCGAGAAAGACAAGAAGATATTCCCAATTTTATAGCCTATTTTAAACAGAAGTATGAGCATAAATACGGGAAATCGAATCTTGAGATTTCAAAAGAATTAATGGATGAAATTATGGTTTATCCTTGGCCTGGGAATATAAGAGAATTAGACCATAGCATAGAGAGAGGAGTGATTATGTCTGCTTCGGGTCAAATCAATATTCATTTTCAAAATCAACCTTTACCAGATAAAATTAACACGCTCAATATAGACAAAATGGAATCTGTACTGGTGAAGAAAGCTATGAAAAAATATAAAGGAAATATCTCTCAAGCAGCAGATGCTTTGGGTATATCGCGGGCTGCTTTGTATAGACGATTAGAAAAATATAATTTATGAATCGTTTACCCCACTTCAAGATATTTACAAGTCTTATAGGATTATGCTTATCCGTAGGTTTAGCGGTATATCTCGGCATAGAACAACAATGGTTTGCGTGCGGATTAATGATTTTGATAACCTTCTTTGGCGTTGCCTATATATTACACCTAATAAGGAATTCATTCAATGAGATAGACAAAATCTTATTGGCGATTATTCAAAAAGATTTCTCTTTATTTCCGAAACAAAATCCTACAAATAATAGCCTTGAAAATGCTGTTGCATTATATTATTTGGCCAAACAAGAGAGCCATCAATTAACTACATATCAGAATTTGTATGAAAATATCCTCAACAAATTAGAAATTGGTATCCTTATATTGGAACGAAACATTGAAACCCAAAATTTGAATGTATTTTATGTGAACCCTAAACTTTTAGAAATATTAGAAGCTCCTCATTACAATAATTGGACATATTATGCTGATAAAATACCCTTATTTTATACTATAATTAATGATAAAATAGGCAAAGATATTCAAGAATTTTTGGATATTTCTATTGACTCTGGGGCCAAAAATACCTATTCCTTGAGAACCTCTAATTTATCTACTGTCAACCAAGAATATTGTATTGTAACTTTAGAATCAGTGCAATCTATTATAGAAAAGAAAGAAAAATTGGCTTGGAATAACTTGATGCGCGTTATCTCACATGAATTAATGAATACTTTAACTCCTGTGAATAGCCTTATAGATAACCTACAATATATCACCAATCAAGAGAAAATTACGACAAGCGACCATCAAGAAATGAAAGAAAGTTTGGAGGTTATTCAATCCAAATCCAAACAACTCATGAGTTTTGTTCAAGATTATCGCCAAGTTGCAGAACTTCCAAAGCCAATAAAAAATAAAATTTCATTGCATCAAACCATAGAAAATGTATTGCGATTAATGCAACCTGAATTCAATAAAAAGGGTATTACAGTTCTCACCAGTTTAGAAGAAAGTGATATTGATGCCGATGAGAAAATGATAGAACGTGTATTGATCAATCTACTTACCAATGCTTTATATGCTTTTAAATCACAGCAAAACAAACAAGTTGATATTACGCTCAAATCAGAACAAAACAGAATAAAACTGAAAATTGCAGACAATGGAATAGGCATAGATGATAAAATAAAAGATAAAATTTTTATTCCATTTTTCACCACAAGAAAGCATGGTTCTGGCATTGGACTTACCCTTGCCAAATCTATTATAGAAGCCCACAAAGGCTACATCACCTTCAAATCAAATGAGGATGGGAGCTTGTTTGAAGTGGTATTGATGAAAAATTAAATAGGGTTATTTTGAAAGTGTGAAATCAACATTTCGTAATCGTAAGGTAAAATTGTCTTTTCCTTAATCTAACCATAACTTTCAGTTAATACGCAAACATTACATTGCAGTAAATAAAAATTTAACATGAAGAAAACTCTATTTACTTTAGGCTTAATAGCCACTACATTTTTATCTGTGGAAGCACAGGAATTAAAGCATCTAGCCAGATTTGAGACAGGTCTTGAAGATGCATCTGAAACGTTGGCATTTGATGCCACCAATCAACATGCTGTACTTACAAATTCGTCTGCCAACAATTTTATGATTGTAGATATGGCATCCCCTGATAATCCTACGCTTTTAAAAACGGTGGACTTATCAGCTTATGGTGCAGGTCCTAATTCTATTGCGGTAGTCAGCAAATACATTGTAGTAGCTGTAGAAGCAGAGAATAAACAAGAAAATGGTCATGTAATTGTATTTGATTTAAAGGGAAATTATGTAACGCGCATAGAAGTTGGTGCTTTACCAGATATGATTGCAGTTTCTCCGGATGGTAAAAAAGTGTTGGTAGCCAATGAAGGAGAGCCTAGCAAAGACTATACTGTAGATCCAGAAGGTTCTATATCTGTTATTGATTTAAGAGGAAATGTAACGCATATTACTTTTGAATCTTTGAATAGCCAAAAAGCTTCTTTAATCAATAAAGGCGTAAGAATTTTCGGAAACAACGGAAAAGCAACAGTAGCGCAAGATTTAGAGCCAGAATATATTACCTTTTCTGCAGATAGTTCAAAAGCATTTGTTTCTTGTCAAGAAAATAATGCTTTAATTGTAATTGATTTAAATTCTAACAGCATTTTAGACGTATTGCCTTTAGGATATAAAAATCATACATTAGGAACACCTTTTGTCAAATCATATAACTTGAATGAAGTGGTATCTAATTGGCCTAGTCTAGGTACACCTGTATATGATGGTGGACAGGATGAGGTAATGTTAGGTGGTTTCTCTGGAATGTATGTAGATGCTAATGCTTCTACAGAAGACAAAATTGTATTTTACGTAGTTCCAGATAGAGGTCCTAACGCTAGTCCAGTTAAGAAAAATCAGGTAATGCCAGCTACAAGCCAAAATGTTAGGCCTTTTAAATTGCCAAATTATCAGGCAAGAATTGTGAAATTTACAGCAGATTTGACTTCAGGTGAAATCACATTGGATAAGCAAATCATGCTAACACGCCAAGATGGAACCACACCTATCACAGGAAAAGGAAATATCCCTGGATTTGATGAAGTTCCTGTGACTTATGCAGATGCAAACACGGCGTATGCCACAGAGGATTATACCGATGTAAACGGAGAAACATATACTGCCTTACCTTATGATGAATACGGAGGAGATTTTGAAGGAGTTGTGATGGATAATGCTGGAAATCTTTGGTTATGTGATGAGTATAGACCAGCCTTGTATAAGTTTAATACGGGCGGTACTCTAATTGAAAGATATGTAGCTCAAGGTACGAGCCAATTAGGTGATACACCTGTAGCGGCAGGAACATACGGAACAGAAACGCTACCAGAAGTTTATTCTTCTAGAAGAGCCAATAGAGGGTTTGAAGCTATTGCTTATGATAATGAACAAAACATTATATATGCTTGGATTCAATCTCCATTATATAACCCTAGTAGCGAAACTAAAAATAACTCAGATGTTATTAGAATTTTAGGTGTTGATGCTGATACGGGGAAACCAGTTGCAGAGTATGTTTATTTATTAGAAAATAATAGAATAGGAGGGTATGCTACATCCCGTGTAGACAAAATAGGGGATGCGGTTTATAAAGGAAATGGTCAATTTATTGTAGCCGAAAGAGATTCTTCTAAACCAAATGATATACATGGTAAGAAATATTTGTTTGAAATAGATATGAATTTCGCTACTAATATTTTAGATCAAAGCTTTGCGAAACCATTAGAGACCATGACTGCAGATGAAATAATTGCAGCAGGAATCAACCCCGTAAATAAAATAAAAATGTTGAATACGCCAAGCATTGGGTATGCTGCTTCAGATAAATTAGAAGGCGTAGCTTTAATTCCAGGAGGTAAATTAGCTTTAATGAATGATAATGACTTTGGATTGGCAGGAGCTGGAATCACAGATAATTCTGTACTAGGGATTGTTTCTTTTGAAGATAATTATGGATTTGATGCTTCTAATAAAGATGATAAAATCAATATAACTTCTCATCCAACTTATGGTATGTTTATGCCAGATGCTATTGCTTCTTATGAAGTAAATGGAATAAATTACATCGTCACTGCAAATGAAGGTGATGCTAGAGATTATGATGGATATTCAGAAGAAGTTCGCGTTAAGAAACTAAAATTAAATCCAGCATATTTTCCCAATGCAGATGAGTTACAAAAAGATGAAAACTTAGGAAGACTTAAAACAACCAAAGCTAATGGTGATTTAGACGGAGACGGAACCTTTGAGCAAATCTTTTCTTACGGAGGACGTTCATTTTCTATCTTCGATGAATATGGTAACTTAGTTTATGACAGTGCCAATGAATTTGCACTCACGGTTGCCGATGCAGAACCAGCATTATTCAATCAAGATGAAGGTGATTTTGATGACCGTTCAGATGACAAAGGGGTAGAGCCAGAGGCAATAGCGATTGGTAAAATCGATAATAAGACTTATGCTTTTATTGGATTAGAAAGACAAAATGGAATTATGGTATATGATATTACAAGTCCTTGGTCTCCAGAGTTTATTACATATTATAACAATGATACAGATGTAGCGCCAGAAATTATCAAGTTTTTAGATAAAGATACCAGTCCAAACGGAACTCCTATGTTGCTTGTGGGTTACGAAGTGAGTGGAACCATGGGAATCATTCAAGTAGGAGAAAATCTTTCTGTAATTAGTGAAGAAGTGGCAGATAATACTTTTAAACTATACCCAAATCCAGTAGTAGGCGCAGAGGTGAAGTTTAACAAGGAAATCTCTGGAACTGTATATAACTACAACGGACAGGTGGTTCAACAGATTCAAAAAGATGATAAAATGAATGTGAGTGGATTGCCACAAGGAATTTATATCATCAAAACCTTAGAAAACGGAACCAAAAGATTCGTAAAAAAATAAGTGAATTTAGATTAGACTACGTTTCATTAATATTTATATATTTAAGAAATAGGAAAAAAAGGGTGGCTTTCGGGTCAACCTTTTTTTATTGTGTAAATTTGCCACCAATTCAACCGGATTATGCAGAAGAATTCATCTAAAATCAATGTGCAATTAATAGCAGAAACATTAATCAATCTCGGAGTCCAAGATATCGTTATCTCTCCAGGATCTAGAAATGGAGCGCTTACGATGCAGTTTGCCAATGATAATCGTTTCAATTGCTATAGCATTGTAGATGAGCGAAGCGCAGGCTATGTAGCATTAGGTATGGCACTTGAAACGCAAAAACCTGTCGTGGTATCATGTACCTCTGGCTCAGCCGCTGCTAATTATTACCCCGCAGTTACAGAAGCGTTTTATCAAAATATTCCTTTGATAGTGTTAACAGCAGATCGTCCGGCAGGTTATGCAGATTTATTTGATGGGCAGACCATTCGCCAAGAAAATTTATTTGAAAAACATACCTATTACAGTACTCAGTTACAAGAATCAGAAGAAGATGAAATCCTAACTTCTAATTTTTTAGAAATTAAAAAAGCCGTGCATGAAGCCATTATTCATAGTGGTCCTGTGCATATCAATATGCCTTTTTCTGAACCGCTGTATGAATCCATAGATGACTCATTGATTTCTTTTGATGCGATTGGATTACCCAAGCTTCCGAATAACTCAATCGATTGGGAAGGTTTGAAGAAAGAATATAAGGCTATAGAAAAAGTAATGATACTGGTAGGTCAGCAATCACCAGACGCATCGCTGCAAAAGCTGGTGAAAGAAGTTTCTGCTTATGAGAATGTAATTATTCTTACAGAAACTACCTCAAATTTACACACTGGTGAGCATATATCTCAAATAGATGCTGTACTACGCAACATTAAGGGTGAGATGATAGAGGCTTTCAAACCCAACTTATTAATTACCTTGGGGCAAAGGGTAATATCGAAAAAAATTAAACAATTTTTAAGACAGAATAAACCTCAATTTCATTGGCACGTAGATTTACATTGGCATCCAGATACTTATTTTGCATTAAGTCAAAAAGTGAATTTGTCGGCCACATCATTTCTATCAAGTTTTTTATCAGATTTTAAACCAAAAGATTCTAATTATAAGAATCAATGGCTAGAAATAGCGAGGCACAATCAGAAATCCCAACATACCTTTATGCAACAAATTCCGTGGAGCGATTTATTGGTTTTCAAGGAAATTATTGCCCATTACCCAGCAGAATATGGTGTGCATTACAGCAATTCATCTGTGATACGTTACTCCCAATTATTTAAACATACGGAGCATAACCCTGTCTATTGTAATCGCGGAACGAGCGGGATAGACGGATCCACCTCCACAGCAATTGGATTTGCCATGAAGTCAAAAGACCCAATAGTTCTTGTCACAGGAGACGTTAGTTTTTTCTATGACAGTAACGCTTTATGGAACAACTACATTCCCGCCAATTTCAGAATTATTTTGATTAATAATGGGGGAGGGAACATCTTCAAAATTATCCCAGGGCCTTCCAAATCTAACGCATTAGAAACCTTTTTTGAAACTAGACACCAGCTCAACGCTTCTCATTTAGCCACTATGTTCGGCTTTGAATATATACAAGTAAGCGATGGAAATAATCTCAACAAGGTGTGGCAAAATTTCTATGCGCCATCAAAATCCCCAAAGATATTAGAAATCAATACGCAAGAGGCACCCAATGCCGAAACCTTACATCAATTCATACAAGTATTGCAAAATTAATTTCTAAAACCTTTTAAACCTAATTCTTTTTTAAATTTTGGGCGATTTAACAGGCTATCCATTTCAATTCCGCAGTAATCTGCTTATAAATAATAGGGCTGTGAAGAGCTTCCATTCGGTCGCTTTCACAACCTTTTATTTATTTTCGCATCTTTCCTTACGGGATTTCCATTGCTATCCCTATCGCAAAATATTAGGAAGTATTAATTTTCAAGTCATAAGAATAAAAGATGAGTTATGAAGAGTGAGGTTTAAATCAAATAAACCCCACAAAAAAATCCCTTTCACAAAAAGCAAAAGGGATTATAATATTTAAGGAAAAGTAAACTTTATCGAGCGATATTTACAGCTCTAGTTTCTCTAATTACGGTCACTTTAACTTGTCCTGGGTATGTCATTTCATTCTGAATCTTATCAGAAATTAGAAATGAAAGTTCACCTGCTTTCATATCATCAACTCTGTCGCTTTCTACCATCACACGTAATTCTCTACCCGCTTGTATGGCATACGCTTTTTGAACACCATCGAAACCAAGTGCAGTGCTTTCTAGATCTTTCAAACGTTGTATATAAGACTCAATCACTTGACGTCTTGCACCAGGTCTTGCACCACTTATAGCATCAGCTACTTGAATGATAGGAGATAAGAGAGATGTCATCTCAATTTCGTCATGGTGTGCTCCAATAGCATTCACAACTTCTGGATGTTCTCCATATTTTTCTGCCCATTGCATACCTAATAAAGCATGTGGGAGCTCAGACTCTTGCTCTGGAACTTTCCCAATATCGTGTAACAGTCCTGCACGTTTAGCCAATTTCGCATTTAGACCTAATTCAGCCGCCAGTGTTCCTGCAATATGGGCTGTTTCTCTGGAGTGCTGCAATAAGTTTTGACCATAAGACGAACGATACTTCATTCTACCAACGATTTTCACCAATTCAGAATTTAAACCATGAATACCTAGATCTATAATCGTTTTCTTACCTATTTTCACAATTTCATCCTCTATTTGACTGGTAGTTTTAGCTACTACTTCTTCAATTCTACCAGGATGAATTCTACCATCTGTTACTAATTTATGTAATGATAGTCTAGCGATTTCTCTTCTTACAGGATCAAAACAAGATAATACAATAGCTTCAGGCGTATCATCCACAATGATTTCTACTCCTGTTGCAGCTTCCAATGCACGTATATTTCTTCCTTCTCTACCAATGATACGACCTTTCACATCATCATTTTCAAGATTAAATACCGAAACAGAATTTTCTACTGCTTGTTCAGTCCCAATTCTCTGGATGGTTTGAATTACGATTTTTTTAGCTTCATCCTGTGCATTGAGATGTGCCTCATCCATGATTTCTTGGATGTGAGCTTGTGCTTTGGTTTTAGCTTCTTCTTTCAACGATTCTACTAATTCATTTCTAGCTTCCTCTGCAGAATAACCAGATATTTTTTCAAGCAATTCAACTTGTTTTTTATGATTATGGTTTACTTCTTCTATCCTTCTAGATAAAGCAAGTCTTTTATCTTCATAATCCTGAAGTTCGGTATCTAAAGCTTTTCTTTTTTTCTTAAGGTCATTTAAGCCTTCATTTACTTTATGTTCTTTTTCGCCACTTCTCTTTTCTCTCTCGGCTATTTTCTTTTCTCTCTGGGTAACACTCTCTTCATGCTTAGATTTCAACTCTAGAAACTTTTCTTTAGCTTGAAACATCTTTTCTTTTTTGATGTTTTCACCCTCTTTTTCCGCATTTTTTAAGATAGATTCAGCTTCTAATCTCTTTTGTTGCGCCTCAGTTTCTAACTTATCCGCCTGTTTCTTAGCATCTTCTAATATAGCAGCATTTTGTGCATCCACACTTTTTTTAGTAAGTACATATGCTATCAGAGCACCTACTATAAGTCCTATAAGACCAAAAATCAATTCCATTCTCTCGTTTTTTTATATTAAAAAAATCCACATTAGTTCAGGTGGTTTTGAGTAAACTCCTTTTGACAGGATTTGAGCTGATTCTGATATTCAGAGATCCACTGCTTAAATACCATATAAATATGGTGGTGGCTTGTCTTCCAATCAGCATTTACTCGGCATATTAATGCTTGTTGAGTTTACCAAAAAAGTTAGAACTAATGTGGATATATTATTTTTTATGAACTTCTTATAATGAATAAAAATACGAAATTTTATACAGCGTTTTGAATTTTATTAATTAATTCTTGCAATTGCCCATCGAATTCACTTGAATCTTGAACCGTACTTTTCTCTATCTGTAAGGTTTTTACAGCTATTTGTAAGCTACACATGGCTAGTGCATCCTGTTTATCTCTGGTTTGATATTGCTGCTCAAAAGATTTAATCATTTCATTGATCATCTTACCAGCTCCTCTTACTGTTTCTTCCTCTTCAGCAGAAACAGACATGGGGTAATGTCTACCCGCTATGTTCAATTTTATTTTGATAGAATCAGCCATAATCATTAAACCTTTTGCTCTTTTAATGCCGCTATGCAAATATCAACCTCCTTAATTAGGCTGTTTAATTTTAATTTCATTAGCCTTCTATGCTCTCTGTTTCCAGATAGTCCACTAATTACTTTTAATTCGTTATTTTTATTCTCTGTCACTTTCAGATTAGCTTGGGATTTACTTAATTCCTGCTTTAAGTTGGTTATTTCTGTGTTAAGATTATCAATTTTTTCATCTCTCAACTTAATCTCTTTCAGAAGTTTACCAACACTATCGTTAAGCTGAATTAGCAATTCCTTTGTTTTCATCCTCAAGTTATAATTAACTCTAACTTAACCGCAAATATATTTAAAATTAATGGATTTATTGCATATATATGGATACATATTTGTATGATTATATTACATTAAATTAGAAATTATAAATATTTATTTCTTAAGTCTAGAATATTTCTATATATTTGCCGCCTGAATAAAAGAGATGTAAATTATGTTAATTATACCTGTAAAAGACGGAGAGTCTATAGAGAGAGCTTTAAAAAGATACAAGAGAAAGTATGATAGAACTAAAGTTGTTCGTGAATTGCGAAAGAGACAACAGTTCACAAAGCCATCGGTACAAAAGCGTCAAGAATTAATTAAGGCTCAATACAAGCAGAGAATGCAAAGTAAAGAAGAGATTTAAACTTAATTTACACTTTAAAAATACCCACCGCTTAGATAAATTGATTAAATTTGTCTAAGCGGTTTTTATATGTGGATAGGTAAATTTTTAGAATATTTAAAGGTAGAAAAGCGCTATTCTTCACTAACAGTTTTAGCTTATGAAAATGATTTAGAGCAGTTTTCTGAATTTTTAGAGCAGGAGGATTTAACCAAGGTGAATAGTAGAGATGTCAGAAGCTATTTATCTTCTTTGGTTTCGCTTGGTCTAGCAGAGAGTACCATCAATCGTAAGTTGAGTTCAATCAAATCTTTTTATAAGTTCTTATTAGAATTAGAGGAGATAAATAAACTTCCGACGATTGGTATTAGAAATTTGAAGTCTAATCCTACTATCTTTATTCCTTTCTCTCAAGACGAAATGCTTGCATTAGTAGATTTATATAATATAATTGATAATGATTTTGAAGCGCTGCGAGATCAGCTCATTGTAGAGCTTTTATACACCACAGGAATGCGTAGGGCAGAATTACTTGGTTTGAAATGGGAGGATATTGATGTTTCTAATAGTGAGCTTAAGGTTTTAGGAAAAGGAGGGAAACAGCGTTTGGTGCCTATTAGTCAGTCAATAATGCTATCTATTTCCCATTATAAAGAAATTGTGATAGAGAAATTTGATAGTTTGCCAGAAAAGTTATTTATAACTTCAAAAGGTAAAAATTTATATCCTAAACTTGTTTATAATATTGTTAAATCTTACCTTAGTCTAGTTAGTGTAAAGAAAAAGAAAAGTCCACATATGTTAAGGCATTCATTTGCAACACATATGTTGAATAACGGAGCTGAAATTAATGCTATTAAAGATTTATTGGGGCATAGTAGTTTAGCCTCAACGCAAATTTATACCCATAGTGATATTTCAGAATTGAAGAAAATATTTAAACATAATCATCCTAGAAATTTAAAATAGATAGATATGAAGGTAATTACACAATCAGTTAACTTTAGTGCAAATGATTCTCTATTAAATTATGTAGAAGAAAAATTGAATAAATTAGATACATTTTATGATCAAATTGTAGCTGCAAGAGTTTTCTTGAAGTTAGATAATAGCAATAGCAGTGATAATAAAATTGTAGAGGTAAGATTAGAGGTACCAGGAGACGATATAGTGGTGTCCAAAGAGGGTCAAGAATTTCCAGAAGCGATTGATATTGCATATGATACTGTAAAAAGGTGGGTAATCAAGAAGAAAGAAAAAAGTAAACAATTTTAATTAAAAAAAGTTTGAACTTTGTTTGGAGAATAAATATTTATTACTACATTTGCAGTCCGTTTAAATAAAAGCGGTAGTTCTTTAAAATAAATATTTATTTGCCTCCATAGCTCAGCTGGCCAGAGCAGCTGATTTGTAATCAGCAGGTCATCAGTTCGAATCTGATTGGAGGCTCATATTTTTAAATAGTGGATCGGGGAGATACTCAAGCGGCCAACGAGGGCAGACTGTAAATCTGCTGACTATGTCTTCGCAGGTTCGAATCCTGCTCTCCCCACTGTTATCAACCTTTGATTTTTTAATCTAAGGTTAGTATTGCGAGAGTAGCTCAATTGGTAGAGCTTCAGCCTTCCAAGCTGATTGTTGCGAGTTCGAGTCTCGTCTCTCGCTCAATTTTAGGCCGACGTAGCTCAGGGGTAGAGCGTTTCCTTGGTAAGGAAGAGGTCGTGGGTTCAATTCCCATCGTTGGCTCGAAGTTTGAGTGGTGCTTTGCAATTTGTAACGCACTTTGCGTGTTTTATGTCACTCATATAAGTAAGAAATTTTTTAACACAAATAGAATTTAATTTAATAGAAAATGGCAAAGGAAACTTTCAACAGAGACAAGCCGCATTTAAATATTGGTACGATTGGTCACGTTGACCACGGTAAAACTACCTTGACTGCGGCAATTACTAAAGTATTAGCAGACAAAGGTTTTTCTGAGGCAAGAGCTTTCGATCAAATCGATAACGCGCCAGAGGAAAAAGAAAGAGGTATTACTATTAATACTTCACACGTAGAGTATCAAACTGCATCACGTCACTACGCACACGTAGATTGTCCAGGTCACGCCGATTATGTTAAAAACATGGTTACTGGTGCTGCGCAAATGGATGGTGCTATTTTGGTTGTAGCTGCGACTGATGGTCCTATGCCACAAACTCGTGAGCACATCTTATTATGTCGTCAGGTGAATGTTCCTAGAATCGTTGTATTCTTGAACAAAGTTGATATGGTGGATGATGAAGAGCTTTTAGAGCTTGTTGATATGGAGGTTAGAGATTTATTGTCATCTTATGAGTATGATGGTGATGAGACTCCTGTTATCTTAGGTTCTGCTTTAGGTGCTTTAAACGGTGAAGAAAAATGGGTGAACACTGTGATGGAATTAATGGACGCTGTTGATGAGTGGATTTTATTACCAAAACGTGATCAAGATAAACCATTCTTAATGCCAGTAGAGGACGTATTCTCTATTACAGGACGTGGTACTGTAGCAACAGGACGTATCGAGTCTGGTATCATTAATACAGGTGACCCTGTAGATATCGTAGGTATGGGTGATGAGAAGTTAACTTCTACCATTACTGGGGTTGAGATGTTCCGTAAGATATTAGATAGAGGTGAAGCTGGTGATAACGTAGGTTTATTGCTTAGAGGTATAGAGAAGTCTGACATTAGCCGTGGTATGGTTATCGCTAAGAAAGACTCTGTAACTCCGCACAAGAAGTTCAAAGCAGAGGTGTATATCTTGACTAAAGAAGAAGGTGGTCGTCATACTCCATTTAAAAACAATTATCGTCCACAGTTTTACGTACGTACAACTGACGTAACTGGAGAAATCCACTTACAAGAAGGTGTTGAGATGGTAATGCCTGGTGATAACATTTCAATCGAAGTTGAGTTAATTCAACCAATTGCATTAAACGAAGGTTTACGTTTCGCGATCCGTGAGGGTGGACGTACAGTTGGTGCAGGACAGGTTACAGAAATTTTAGACTAATTAGTAGTATTTTAAATAATAAGATATAAAGGTGTTTTCGGTTTCCAATCGGAAGCACCTTATATCACTTACGGGCGTAGCTCAGCTGGTAGAGCAGTGGTCTCCAAAACCAAAGGTCGAGGGTTCGATCCCTTCCGCCCGTGCTATATGAATTCCATATAATTATGATTGATTTTGTTAAAGGTGCTTATTACGAATTTACTGAACATGTAACCTGGCCAAAATGGTCTGTTGTTCAATCTTCAACGGTCGTAGTAGGTGTAGCTACTGTAATATTAGCATTATTTCTTTATGCTGTTGACACCACTTTTAGTGAGCTTGTTAATATGATATATACATTACTTAAGTAATATTTCAAAAGGTTTTTTATTATGAGTGATAAGAAGTGGTATGTATTGAAGACCGTAAATGGTAAAGAAAATAAAATCAAAGATTATATAGAAGAGGAAATTAAATACCAAGGATTAGAGGATTATTTAGGACAAATTGTTGTTCCTATGGAAAAAGTAATCCAGATAAAAAATGGTAAAAAAGTACAGAGAGAACGTGTTCACTATCCAGGGTATGTGATGATTGAAGTTGAATTAGCAGGGGAAGTTCCTCATGTTATAAAGGGTATCAATGGAGTGATTAGTTTTTTAAGTGCTACAAAAGGTGGTGATCCAGTACCTATGCGTAAGAGCGAAGTAAATCGTATGCTAGGTAAAATGGATGCATTATCAGAAGAAGAGGAATTGATTAATATTCCTTATACTGTGGGCGAAACTATAAAAGTTATAGATGGTCCATTTAATGGTTTTAACGGAACTATAGAGAAGATTAATGAAGAGAAAAGGAAACTAGAAGTTATGGTTTCTATTTTTGGTAGAAAATCTCCGTTAGAATTGAATTATATGCAAGTAGAAAAGATTTAGGCTGCTTCCAAATATATCGCTTAATTTTATTTAGAAACATTGTAAAATGGCAAAAAAAGTACAGAAAATTGTAAAATTGCAGGTCCGTGGTGGACAAGCTAATCCTTCGCCTCCCGTTGGGCCGGCTTTAGGTGCCGCTGGTG
>JBPCUN010000069.1:0-10247 GCA_051011115.1 Weeksellaceae bacterium | reverse complement strand
CTATATAAACTTCTTTCATTGAATTATTTTGTGTATTTGTTAGCGAATCCTTCTTCAACTTTTATTCTCCATCCAAATGGGTCTTCGCTTAGATTATTTTGAATATCTACCAATTGTTTCTTCAATTGTTTACCCCAAGACTCATCACCTAGATCCTCAAGCTCCATCAACTCATCTTGATATCCTATCACAGAGAAACTATTCTGTACTACAGCAGTACCACATCCAAATACTTCTTTTAAAGTTCCATTTTTGTAAGCTTCTATCAATTCTTTCACAGACACCTTACGTTCTTCAACTTTCCATCCATTACTTTCTGCAAGTTTAATGATACTACGTCTTGTAACACCATTCAATATTCTTTCAGAAATTGGCGCAGTGATTAGTGTATCGCCAATTCTTACGAAAACATTCATCGTACCAGCCTCCTCAATATACTCATGCGTTGCAGCATCGGTCCAAATTACTTGATCAAAACCTTCTTCTCTAGCTAATTGTGTTGGGTAAAATGAAGCAGCATAATTACCTGCCGCTTTAGCAAATCCAACCCCACCATTGGCGGCACGGGAAAACTTATCAGCAATCTTTACCCTAAGTGGTTTTGCATAATAATCTGGCGCTACTGCAGTTATGATTGCAAACATATATTCATTAGATACTCGTGCAGTTACCATCGCCTCTGTAGCAAAGATAAAAGGCCTTAAATATAATGACATGCCGTATTTATTCGGAACCCACTGTCTATCAATATCCAATAAAGTCTTTAATCCATCCATGAAGATTTCCTCTGGAACTTGAGGCATAGCTAGTCTTTCTGCAGATGCATTAATGCGCTCAAAGTTTTTCTCTGGTCTAAACATAAAAACGTTATCGTCTTTATCTTTATAAGCTTTCATTCCCTCAAAACAAGCTTGACCATAGTGAATAGCCTGCATTGCTGGAGAAAAAGATAACTCTTTATATGGCATTATCTTAGCTTCTCCCCATTTACCATCTTTGTATTCACAAATAAGCATGTGATCCCCAAAAGTATTACCGAAACTGGTAATATCAGCAAATTCAGGTTTATACCGACTTTCCTTAATTTTTTCAATCTGAATCATGTATCTTTTATTTTTGTTATTCTAGCTGTAGTTCCTCAAAAATACTTAATTTTATGGGATTGTTAAAATAATATTGTGAATTTTAAATTTCTTTTAACTAAATATGCTCAAGCGAGAAATTAAATTAACCCAAGATGGTAGTCCAACGATATATCTTCCTGAATGGGAAGAAAGTTATCATTCTAAACATGGAGCACTTCAAGAAGCTGAACATGTTTTTATAAAGAATGGCCTAGAGCATTTTAAAGATCAAGATGAAATAGTCATTTTAGAATATGGTTTTGGAACAGGCCTCAATGCATTATTAACTTTATTAGTATCCGAAAAACAAGGAAATGTAATTGAATATCATAGCCTAGAGAAATTCCCTATTACGGACCATGAGGTACAACAGTTACCATTAGCTAAGCAAATGGCCGCACACTTCAATTTAGATTTGGCAAAGGTTTCGTCTTATTATGAAAAACTTCATAATGCCCCATGGAATGAGAAAATTAAAATCACAGAACAGTTTTATTTAAAGAAAATACAGGCAGACTTTAGATATCCAACCATAGAACCAAATTTCTACAATCTTATCTATTTTGATGCCTTTGGGAAAAGAGTTCAACCCAATTTATGGACAGAAGAAGTTTTTGACATTGCTTTTAAAGCACTAAAGGATAATAGCTTGTTCACAACTTATGCGTGCAATGGAACTACCAAAAGAGCCTTAGCCCAAGTTGGATTTACAGTAGAAAAAATATCCGGACCTCCAGGAAAAAGAGAAATGATCAACGCATGGAAAAACCAATTAAATCACTCATAAATCAATTTAATATACGCGTTTACGGTCTGTGGGTTAAAGATAACGCTTTGCTAATTTTAAAAGAGCCTTACGCAGGGGATATCCTTTATAAATTCCCAGGTGGTGGAATAGAGTACGGTGAAGGTTTGATTGAAGCTTTACAACGAGAACTAAAAGAAGAATTAAATCTTGAATTATCTAGTTACGAGCATTTTTATACCCAAGAGGATTTCGTACAATCGAAATTTAGGGAGCATGAACAAATCCTCACGATTTACTATAAAATAGAAATAGAAAACCCAAAAAGAATTGAAATCTTAGAAAAAAGAATTCAAAAGTTAATATGGGTTCCTTTAGATAGGTTAAACATACATGACGTGAACCTTCCCGTGGATAGGATTGTAGTTAACAAATTAATTCAAGAGATTAAATAATGCCTTGATCTTCAAAATATTGAATAATTGCTTTGCGCATCAGTAGGCTTTGCTCATTTGCTTTTAAAACGGGTAAGGCTTGCAAAAGCTCGAAATGTGGCCAGTTATCTGCATCTCTACCCTCAAATCTATAATACCCATAAGGCTCTAATAAACGACATACCGCTATATGCATTAAATTGACCTTATCATCTTTTTTAAATCGTTGCATACCCTTTCCAAGTTCTTGCACTCCGATTAAAAATAACATGGTATCTAAGTCTGGTGTTTCACCATCGGTGAAATTGGTTGTAAAAAATGATACAACCTTATCCCATTGTTCTTTTTCTGTCACGTTCTATTAAAAGTTTTTTAATTGTTCAATTGTCCCTGTAGGATTTTCTGACCCAAAGACCGCACTACCAGCTACTAAAGCATGCGCTCCTGCTTCAATTAAGGCGGAAGCGTTAGAAGTGTTTACGCCACCATCTATTTCTATTAATGTCGAAGCTCCTTTACGTTCAATCAGCTCCCTTGCAGCTATAATCTTATCAAAAGTAAAATCAATAAATTTCTGGCCACCAAAACCAGGATTCACACTCATTATTAATAAAACATCAATATCTGTTATAATATTCTCTAAATGATTGATTGGTGTATGAGGATTTAGCGCAACACCACGTTTCATACCAGCATTTTTAATCGCTTGTAAAGACCGATGCAAATGGGTAGACGCTTCATAGTGTATGGTGAGAATATCTGCCCCTAAATCTGCGAATTTCTGAATATATCGCTCTGGTTGTACAATCATTAAATGTACATCTAAAGGCTTATTAGAAACTTCCTTGATAGCTTGCATGATTGGCATACCATAAGATATATTGGGAACAAATACGCCGTCCATGATGTCTAAATGGAACCAATCTGCCTTGCTATTATTAATAACTTGTAAGTCTTTCTCTAAATGTAAAAAATCAGCTGCTAAAACCGATGGAGCTATAATGGCCATGTTTATTTTAATTTTTCCAAAAATAGGAAATGATCACATGTTAATTAAATGTTTTTAAAAAAATTATTGATTACTCCACAATTAATTTAATTTTGCAGCAAACTCATTACATGGATCAACCTGCATTATTATTTTCTACAAGACAAAGCAAAGTACTTGCTGAAGAAATTGCCAAACATTATGGACAACCTCTTGGTAAAATACAATTTCAAGAATTCAGTGATGGTGAGTATCAACCATCTTTTGAACAATCTGTACGTGGGGCACGTGTGTTTCTAATAGGTTCCACCTTTACCCCAGATATCAATTTAATGGAAATTCTATTGATGTGTGATGCTGCTAAAAGAGCTTCTGCTAAAAACATTACCGTGGTAATTCCATACTTCGGATACGCAAGGCAAGACAGAAAAGACAAGCCTCGTGTACCCATTGGGGCAAAATTAGTGGCTAACCTGTTAAGCGCTGCAGGTGCTACAAGAGTCATGACCATGGACTTGCACGCAGATCAAATCCAAGGTTTCTTTGAGATCCCTGTAGATCACATTTATGCCTCTACTATCCTTGTTGAGCATTTAAAAAGCTCTGGGTTAGACAACCTTACTATGGCATCACCAGACATGGGGGGCGCTAAAAGAGCCAATGCTTATGCTAAATACATGCAAACAGATATTGTTATTTGTTACAAAGAACGTAAGAAGGCCAACAAAGTAGAAGACATGATGTTAATTGGTGACGTAAAAGACCGCAATGTTGTGTTAATTGATGATATGGTAGACACAGCAGGTACCATTACCAAAGCGGCAGATTTAATGATAGAAAAAGGTGCTAAAAGTGTACGTGCTATGGCTACCCATGCCGTTCTGTCGGGTAATGCTTATGAAAGAATTGCCAACTCATCGTTGGAGCAATTAATTGTAACAGATACAATTCCACTAAAAAGAAATGACATTTCTAAAATAAAAGTTGTATCTTGCGCGCCACTTTTCGCTGAAGTTATGCACCTAGTTCATAACAAAGAATCGATCAGTAATAAATTTGTAATTTAATTTTAAATATTTAAGAATGAAATCATTAACGATTCAAGGTAAAAAAAGAGAAAGCGTGGGCAAAAACAGCACTAAAGCCTTACGTAATGCTGACCAAGTACCTTGTGTTGTTTACGGTGGCACTGAACCAATTCATTTCTCTGCAGATGTTAGAGAATTCAAAGATTTGGTTTACACTTCCGAAGCACACACTGTAGTACTAGAGCTGGAAGGTGGAGAAGCCATCAACTGTATCTTACAAGATATCCAATTCCATCCGATCACTGATGCAATTATTCATGCTGATTTTTATGCTTATACTGAAGATAAGCCAATCACTATGAATATCCCTGTAAAATTGGTAGGTAGATCAAAAGGAGTTCAATCAGGTGGAGTGTTACGTTTCAACATGAGAAAATTACGTGCAAAAGCTATCCCAGCTAACTTGCCAGATGAGATAGAAATTGATATCACACCAATGAAAATTGGAAGTAAAAAGTATATCAAAGATCTTAGAAACGACGAGTATTCTTTAATTCACCCAGACAATGCAGTGGTTTGTATGATTAAAACTGCGCGTAAGGCTATTGTTACTGTGGAAGATGACGAAGAAGATGCAGATGAGGTTGAAGCAACCGAACAAGGTGGTGACCAAGGAGGAGACTCTAACGAAGGAGATAACAATTAAATCTCCCAATTTTAACAATTCAATAAAAACCGGTTCTAATAGAATCGGTTTTTTTACGTTTTAATAACATAAGTCATCATTTAAATGAATGATGTATTGCTGATCTCATTATATTTTTTTGCAAATTTGTCTTTCATTAAATAAAACTAAATAAAATTGTATCAATCTATATTTAAACGCTTTCTAGATTTCACGCTAAGCTTGGTTGGATTACTGGTTTTATCTCCCATATTTATTTTAATTACTATCTTTTTATATTTAGCCAATGATGGCAGTCCGTTCTTTTTTCAAACAAGACCAGGGAAAAATGGGAACCTATTCAACATCGTTAAGTTTAAAACGATGAATGACAAAAAAGATTCACAAGGCGACCTATTACCTGATGCAGATAGACTTACCTCTATCGGTAAATTTGTTCGCAAAACTTCACTGGATGAAATACCACAATTAATCAACGTCTTAAAAGGTGATATGAGTTTGATAGGCCCACGTCCCCTATTACCAGAATATTTACCGTTATATGATGATCATCAAAAAAGAAGGCATGACGTGAAACCCGGAATCACTGGATGGGCACAAGTAAATGGTAGAAATGCTATTAGCTGGGAACAGAAATTCAACTATGATGTTTGGTATGTGGATAATATCAGCTTTCTTTTAGACCTAAAAATAATACTTTTGACCATAAAGAAAGTGTTTATTTCAGAAGGGATTTCTTCTGATACTTCTGTAACGATGGATAAATTTAAAGGCAACAAATGATTATTTACGGCGCAAGTGGACATGGTAAGGTAATTTGTGATATTCTATTAAATAATGACCCTCAACTAGATATCGTATTTATAGATGATGCTAAAAAAAATAATTTATTCTATAATTATCCAGTATATTTGGTAAAGGATTATAATATAGAAAATCATCCTATGATTATAGCAATAGGCAATAATCTTACAAGACAAAGAATTGCAACTCAATATAATTGTTTTGTAAATGCCATAGACCCGAGTGCTGTTTTATCCAAAACAGTGAGTCTAGGAAAAGGAACAGTGATTATGCCAAATGTTACTTGTAATGCTGATACAAAAATAGGAAGTCACGTAATTTTAAATACAGCTTGTAGCATAGATCACGACTGCGAAATCCATGACTTTGCTCATGTTTCCCCTAACGCATCTTTAGCAGGAAATGTTAAAGTTGGTACTGGAAGTCATATTGGTATTGGTGCAAGTATTATTCAAGGCATAAAAATTGGTAAATTTGCCACCGTAGGAGCTGGTGCTGTCGTTATTGAGGATGTTCCTGATCATGCTACGGTAGTTGGCGTACCAGCTAAAATCATAAAAATAGAGAAGTAGATGGAAAAAATATGGTTATCAACTCCACACATGGGTGGTTCTGAAAAAAAGTATATTGATGATGCATTCGATAAAAATTGGATTGCTCCATTGGGTCAGAATGTCAATTTGTTTGAGCATAAAATACAATCTTTCTTAGGAGAAGACAAGCATGTTGCTGCTTTAAGTTCTGGAACAGCCGCCTTACATTTAGCTCTAATATTATGTGATGTAGAGAGAGATGATGAGGTAATCTGCCAAAGCATGACATTTAGTGCCTCTGCTAATCCTATCGCCTACCTAGGTGCAAAACCTGTTTTTATAGATAGCGAAAGAGAAACTTGGAATATTGACCCCAATGCTTTAGAAGAAGCAATTATAGATGGGATTAAAAGAAATAAAAAACCTAAAGCTATTGTTGCTGTACATCTATACGGAATGCCTTATAAACATGATGAAATTAAATTACTTTCTGAGAAGTATGAAATTCCTATTGTAGAGGATAGCGCAGAAGCTCTTGGTAGCATGTATAAAGATCAAAAGTGTGGTACTTTAGGAGATATTTCCATCTTAAGTTTCAATGGAAATAAAATCATTACAACCTCGGGAGGGGGAGCAATAATTACCTCTAATTTAGAAAAGAAACAGAAAGCAATATTTTTAGCTACACAAGCTAGGGATGATGCACCACATTATCAACATAGTCACATTGGTTACAACTATAGATTGAGTAACGTCTCTGCAGGTATCGGATGTGGTCAAATGGAAGTTTTAAAAGATAGAGTAAACCAAAGAAGAGCAAACCATAACTTTTATCAACACTTCTTTAGCACTTATGACCATATAAAAATGCAAGTTGAGCCCAGCTCAGATTTTTATTCAAATTACTGGCTTAGCGCCATTCTATTTGAAGATAATAACGGTTATGAATTAAGAGAAAAATTAAGAATTAATCTGAATGATAAGTACAATATAGAAACAAGACCCCTATGGAAACCAATGCATCTGCAACCCGTTTTTAGCGGTGCTAAATATTTTGGCGGTAATGTTTCAGAAGATTTATTCAACAGAGGTCTTTGTTTACCTTCTGGTTCTGCACTTTCAGAAGAAGAGCTGAACAGAATTAAAGAAGCGTTGGAAGAAGAATTGTGAAAATGAAAATTAGCTTTAAAGATAGTGGCTTATTAGCCAATATTGCCAACAAATTACATAGTATAAATCATCTGCCTAGGTGGTCGATTTTTATTATTGATGTAAGTATTGTCATATTCTCCCTGCTTTTAACCTATTTCCTTATGGATTTATGGCATTTAAAGAGTTTTGGGTCTTTTAATACATTTGGCACTTTTGGCTTAATCATACTCATAACTTCTTTATGCTTATGGGCCT
Organism: Weeksellaceae bacterium; assembly: GCA_051011115.1. GTDB lineage: Bacteria > Bacteroidota > Bacteroidia > Flavobacteriales > Weeksellaceae > Profundicola. Next base: position 2,499 of record JBPCUN010000069.1, on the reverse strand, counting down.
ACAGAGTTTCATTTGGGGTCGTAAGACACTCTTCTATACGGGACATCTTAAAGATTTCTCTATCCACTTTTACAGCACTTATCATCATGCTAGTTCTTAGCTATGCATATTATTGGTATACAGGAACTATCATGGCAGAGCCTAAAAGAATTTTCTTTGATCCGCCGCTTATATTATTCAGTTTGCTATGTTTCTTATTCTTATCTCTTTTTAGATTCTATGTGAAGTTAGCCTTTATCATGTTCTTAAAATTCAAGGATGAAGATTTGATTAAAAATGTAATGGTGTATGGAACTTCAGATGCATCTGTTGCTATTGGGGTTTACTTAAACGAATCTTTGAAAAACGGATATAACCTTATAGGCTTCATATCCCCCTCTAACCAAAAAAATGGAAGCCGTCTTTTAGATAAAAAAATCTATCCTATAAATAAAGTATTAGAAACTGAATCTCTTATTAAAAATTTAGATGGTATATTGTTTCCAGATGATGAAATGCGAAAGGATGAAAATCAACCCATTATCAATGAGTTGATTCAACACAAAATTAAATTATTTCATTCTCCACTTGAGTCCTTCTCTGAAGAAACAGCGCAAGAGAAGAAAGAGGTTAAATCATTAGAGATTGAAGATTTATTATACAGAGAGGAAATTACCATAGAGAATGACGAAATTAGAAAACGTCATTATGGTAAAAATGTATTAGTTACCGGGGGTGCCGGCTCTATTGGAAGTGAAATCGTAAGAAAAGTAGCGCAATTCAAGCCCAACTTAATCGTTGTTTTAGACCAAGCCGAAACTCCATTAAATGATGTAAAACTAGAACTTACTAAAAGCTATCCAGATATTAATTTTATTTTTCATCTTGCTAATGTAAGTAATAAATATAGGGTTGAACCGTTATTTAAAAAATACAACTTCTCTATGGTTTACCATGCTGCAGCATATAAACATGTACCAATTATAGAGGAAAATCCGCATGAAGCTATTTTTGTGAATATCATGGGATCTAGAGTTATTGCTGACTTATCTAGTGAATATGGTATCAACAGATTTGTAATGGTATCCACCGACAAAGCGGTAAACCCTACCAATGTAATGGGGGCATCTAAGCGTGTGGCAGAGTTATACGTACAATCTTTGCAAACCAAAAAAGGGAATACCACTAAATTTATAACCACTAGATTCGGAAATGTTTTAGGATCAAATGGTTCTGTAATCCCTCTCTTTAGAAAGCAAATTGAGGCTGGTGGTCCCGTTACAGTAACGCACCAAGATATCACCAGATACTTTATGACGATTCCAGAAGCTTGTGAGTTAGTATTACAAGCTGGAACGATGGGGCAAGGAGGTGAGATTTATGTATTTGACATGGGGGAACCTGTGAAAATTATAGATTTAGCTAAAAAAATGATTAAATTAAGTGGCTACGAACCTTATCAAGAAATTGACATTAAAATCACTGGACTTAGACCTGGGGAAAAACTTTACGAAGAACTATTGAGTGATAAAACCAAAACACTCCCCACGCATCATGAAAAGATTATGCGTGCTAAGGATGATACATTATCCTTTGAGAAAATGGATGCCTGCACCAAAGATATTGCTCGGGCAACTTTAAGGAAAAGTAAATTGGAGCTAGTACAGATGATTAAAAACATGGTACCAGAGTATAAAAGTCAAAATTCAGAATTTGAAAGTTTGGATTAATTAATGAAAATTTTGTTTAGTTTTGCAATCAATTATATGTTATGAAAAAAATTCTTCTTCTAATTACATTCACTACTCTTTTCTTTTCTTGTAGAACGCAACAAGATGTTTTATATCTACAAAACATAGACAAGATTGACATATCTAATGATAATTATGTGAGTCCAAAAATCCAAACAGGTGATGTGCTTACAATTACCGTCAATGCATATGATGAAAATTTAGCTCGCCCCTTTAATATTGGTGGAGGGCGTACATCGAACAATTTAGCCAATGCTGAGCTAAATCCAAACTCTTTATTAGTGGACAGTGATGGGAATATTGAATATCCGATGCTAGGTACGATCAAAGCGGAAGGCAAGACAAGAAAGGAATTGGCAGATGAATTAAAAAGCAAAATATCTAATTATATTAAAGACCCAATGGTGAACGTGAGAATTGTTAACTTCAAAGTCACCATGCTCGGAGAATTTGGTTCGCAAGGGGTGGTAAGATCTTCCTCAGAAAAGTTGAATATATTTGAAGCTATTGCGAATTCTGGAGGAATGACTTATTATGCTATTAGAGACTCCGTCTTACTTATAAGAACGGTAGATGGTAAAAGGACACACCAATTTGTGAATTTACATGATGCTAAATTAATGAATAGTGACCACTATTATCTAAAACAAAATGATATTTTATACGCCCTTCCAACTAAGTCTAGAGCGACAGAATTTAACACAAGACCTATTACTGCTACACTTACAGTGATTGGTTTTATTACTGCAATAATTACCCTATTTAGATA
>JBPCUN010000068.1:0-2500 GCA_051011115.1 Weeksellaceae bacterium | reverse complement strand
AAATAGCGGCCAAAGATAAAATTGGTATTTGGGGGTGGAGCTATGGTGGTTATGCTGCAATGGCTGGTCTTTCTTTTTACCCAGAAACATATGCTTGTGGAATTGCCATGTATGGACCTCCATCAATTGTTCCTGAAGAGGGTACTGCAGGATATGGCGATCCTTATTGGGCAAAACAAGTTGGCGACCCCAATAATCCAGAAGACTTGAAAATGCTGAATGAACAATCACCCATTAATTATGTAGAGAATATTACAAAACCTCTTTTGCTAACAACAGGGGCTAGAGACAATAGAATTTCTAAACCAATGAATGATCTAATGGCAAAAAAAATGAAAGAAGCAGGAAAGCATATTACCTATTTCTTTTATCCTGAAGAAGGTCACGATTATAGAAATCCACAAAGTTGGACATCTTTTTGGGGTATCGCCGAAGATTTTTTGCACAATCATTTAGGGGGTAAGTATGAACCATATACTCCTAGTAGTGATGTTAATTACGAAATGGTTTATCCGTTGGTGAAAAATGAGGATTCTATTTTAGGTAATTGGCAAGCACCAGGTAATATGAAATTCGAAATAACAAAAGAGGATGATTGGTATATCGGTAGAGTTGTTAATCCGGGACAAATAACGATACTTAAAAAAGATGATTTTTTATTTAAAATCAAAAAAGAAGACGAAGAATACACGGGTTCTTATCGAAGGTATTTTGAGAGGGATGAGTATGTTGATGATCCCTGTACTTTTCAATTTGTTGATGGAGAGATTTCTACTAGTTATGGAGTTAAATACAGGAGATTATCAGTTTAATCTAAATAAAATAAAATGAACAAACTAAAAATATATTTAATAATAATCACTTTATCCTCAAACCTTGGTAACTCCCAAAATAGTGAGAATAAAAATAAAATTGAATCAATTGATAGGTATCGTGTAGAATACCCATATCAATCGTCAATATCAGAAAAAGTTTATTTCACAGATAATTTGAATGGTAAAAAACGAATTGTCTCTGTAAACGAAGACATTAAAGAGATGGTTTTTGAAAACGATACGTTAAGTGCAAACCACATTTGCATTGCACCTAATGGAAATAAAATGGTCTTTACCGGAATTTCAAAAGCTGATATATATGATCTGTATGAATATGACTTTACAACCAAAAGATTAAAACAACTTACAAAAACTGATGAGGTAGAGTTTCATCCTAAATATGCTTCTGATGGTATGTCTATAATTTATAATAAGCAATTGGATACCTTGGATTTATATGAAATTTATAAAATTGATTTAAATACACTTAAACGAGAGAATATTTCAAGAGATACGACATTTTCAAAAACGTTTGCATCATTAAATCCAAAAATGAGCAAAATGGTTTATGTGCAATGGCATGAAAATATGAATACAGAAATCTATGTAAGTGATGCAGATGGTAAGAACCCTGAAAACATATCCAATAATGCCCTGTTTGATGGTTGGCCATGTTGGTCTCCAGATGGTAAAACCATAGTTTTTGCTTCGGATAGAAATGAAAAATTCAAGTTTCAACTCTATACATACGGTCTATTGTCAAAAGAAATTAAACAGATTACAGATGATGAATTTTCGTATGTGCAACCCGTGTATTCTCATGATGGACAACATATTATTGCTGTAAGGTCATTTAAAAGAGGATTTCCTAATCAATTAGTAAAAATTACTTTATAACCAGATGAAAAAATTATTATTCTGCTCGATATTTTTAATTGTATGTGCAGTGCCTACAACACGAGCTCAAAATGCTGAAATTGTTGATTATGATCGCACGATTAAGAAATATTTCGTTGTTGAATTAACACCCAAAGAGGCTAAATTAAATCCAGCGGATAGAATGAAAATTCAACAAGAGCATATGAAGAATATCAAAAATCTAGTTCTTGAAAATAAACTGGTTATGGCAGGGCCTTTTGAAGGTGGAGGTGGGCTCTTTTTTTTAAGTGTTGCAACAAAAGAAGAAGCTGAAACCATTATTAAAGAGGACCCAACAGTAAAAAATGGCTTAAACACATATCAAATTAGGACTTGGTACACAGAAAGAGGTTTGTTTACTTTAGAAAATAAAGGCAAAGAATGAAGACTTACATCAACATAGCGTTCTTTCTTATAGCTGGGGTAATGAAAGCTCAAAACACCTATTCTGGTAAAATTGTAGATAATACAAACCTACCCATACCCTATGCCAATGTGCTAGGCTTAAATGAAACTGAAGAAGTAATCACATATGTTTTTTCTGATGATAATGGCAATTTCAGATTGTCTATACCACAAAATAAAAGTATTGTGAAACTGAAGATTTCCTTATTGGGTTATGAAGATAAAATCATTCCAATTGAGGAGGTTTCAAATTTTGAAATTGGCACTATTCAACTCAATGTTTCTAGTGCAAATTTGGACGAAGTGGTGATTACAGCGGAAAGACCTTTAATAGAAAGACAAGCAGGGAAACTAGTTGTTAA
>JBPCUN010000067.1:0-32988 GCA_051011115.1 Weeksellaceae bacterium | reverse complement strand
TGTAAATTGCGTAAGTTGTTTTTTGAATTTCCCAGAGATATTATAGAGGTATAAATTCTTGAAACCATCTTTTTCACTTAACCATATAAAATCTGTATTTGATTTTGGTATAAAAACAGCATCATGTTCTGGTTCTACCCAAATATTATTTTCTTCTGTAAGAATGGTTCTGACTTTTTTACCCGTTGCTATATCATATAAATTCAGATCATATTTAGTTGTCTGACGGTTAATTTCTGCCACAATAATGTATTTTTCATCTGGCGTCCAGGATAGATTAGTCACATAATGATTGTCGGTACCATCAATATCCAGATAAATGGTCTTTTGAGTTTTTAGGTTGTAAACACCTACCGCAGGAATTTCACTTCCCTGTCCTGCCATTGGATATTTAATGGGAGTGGCAGTAGCAGGATAGGTGGTGACGTCTACCAATGGATATTCTTTTACATTCGTTTCATCTTTTTGATAAAAGGCTAAATAATTTCCGTTGGGACTCCAAAATGTACCTTTAGAAATTCCATATTCTGATCGGGCAATGGCTTGACCAGATACAATGTTTTTATCATCAAAATTGGTTACAGTGATTTTTGGATTGTCTGCAGTGGCTATATACAAGTTATTATCTAAGGTGTATGCAATCGCTTTGGCCTTTCTACTATAATCTTGGTTTTCTCCATTTTCATCGGTAGAAATTCTATATTTTTCGCTGGTTTTTGTATTAAAAGAATTCATTCCATCCATGTGAAAGTCAAAACCAGAAGACGTTACATTTTTGATAGAAGGAAATCGCTTTAATTGTGGGTATGCTTTTTGCAGATTTTCTAAGCTATAAATAGATGATTGCTGATTAGATTCGGCATCACCGTATATAAGTTCATTATTTTGTATGTATATATAGGTATTATTATCCTGCGACCATTGCAAGGATTGTAATTGTTCTGGATATAATCCCTTCCAATAACCTAGGGTTGCATCTTCTAAGGTCAACGTTTTGTCTTGTGCATTTATGGATGTAAATGCAATGAATAGACATAGAAATAGGTGATACTTCTTCATAATGTTCATAAAAATGTATTTGAAACTTTAAATTTAAAACAATAAAATTTAATTATGCTTAAAATTTATCACAATCCACGTTGTAGCAAGAGTAGAGAAGGTTTAAAATTTCTAGAAGATAAAGGTTTGCCTTTTGAAGTCGTGAAATATATGGATAAGGGTATTACCAAAGGAGAACTTGAATCCATTGTAGAACGATTAGGATATAATAATCCAATAGAATTAGTACGTACCAATGAGGATATCTGGAAAGAAAATTATAAGGATAAAAAATTGACCGATGATCAAATCATAGAGATTATGGTAGAAAATCCAAAATTAATTCAACGTCCTATTGTTATCAATGGATTAAAGGCTGTAGTAGGAAGACCAACCGAGAAAATAGAAGAAGTATTATAATTTTTTATTTAGCTTGATGATAACTTCTTTCAATATACTGAAAGAAGTTATTTTTATATTAACTTTATGATTTTATTAAGAAAAGGAATAATTTTTGAAACATTTTATTTAAAATATTTAATTATGAAAAAGAATTTTCTAATGTTAGCCGCACTAGGCTTGATTACATTAACTTCTTGTGAAAAGAAGGCAGATACGTCAACAACTAATGAAGACACAGTAGTCGTAACTGATGATGTGGAAGTTGAAGACGATATCAAAGTTGAAGCAGATGCTAAAACATTAAATCTAACATTTTCTCCTGCTTCTGATAGTAATCTTTCTGGTACTGCAACACTTACACAGAATGGGGAGGAGGTAACGCTAGAAGTTAACTTAGCCGGTCTTACGCCTGGATCTCATGCTATCCATATTCACGAAAAAGGTGATTGTTCTGCACCAGATGCTAAATCTGCAGGAGGACATTGGAATCCAACAGGAGAAGAGCATGGAAAATTTGATGTAGAAGGTTTTCACATGGGGGATATAGGAAACTTGGAAGCAGATGCGGATGGGAACGCAACATTGACTTTCACTACAGATAAATGGTGTCTAGGATGTGATGATGAAAAGAAAAATCTTATGGGTAGATCAATAATTATTCATGAAAGTGAAGATGATTTCACTACACAACCAACTGGTAATGCTGGTGGTAGAATAGGATGCGTTGTGATCGAATAAAATTCATAAATATCTATAAATAAAAAAAGGCGCTGCATTTGCAGCGCCTTTTTTTGATTTATAGCGTTGAAAAAGAATGTTTTATTTTCTTTCTGGTTTTGGTAATAAAACTTTTCTAGAAAGTCTCATTTTACCAGTTTTAGCATCTTTCTCTACGTATTTAACCTCAATAACGTCACCTACCTTAACGACGTCTTCTACATCGTTTACACGGTTCCATTCAAGCTCAGAAATATGTACTAAACCTTCTGTACCTGGTTTGATCTCTACAAAAGCACCGAATGGCTTTATAGCTACAACTTTACCTTGATAAATTTCACCAACTTCTGGTTCAAATGTAATTTCCTTGATACGTTTAAGTGCTGCTTCTATTCCTTCGCTACCAACACCTGCGATTTCAACTACCCCTTCATTACCATCCTCTGCAATAGAGATATGCGTACCCGTTTGTGCCTGCATTTCTTGAATAATTTTACCACCAGGTCCAATAATAGCTCCTATATAATCTCCAGGAACTCTCAATGTAACAATTTGTGGTGCATTAGGCTTCATAGTCTTATTAGGTTCAGAAATGGTTTTCATCATTTCGTCCATAATATGCAATCTACCATCTTTTGCTTGCAGAAGGGCTTTCTCTAATATCTCATGAGATAATCCAGCTACTTTAATATCCATTTGACATGCTGTAAGCCCGTCTCTGGTACCAGTTACCTTAAAGTCCATATCACCTAAATGATCCTCATCTCCCAAAATATCTGAAAGTACAGTCCATTTTCCAGAGGCTGGATCCGTTATTAATCCCATTGCAATTCCAGAAACTGGTTTCTTCATTTGAATTCCAGCATCCATTAAGGCTAATGTTCCAGCACATACTGTAGCCATAGAAGAAGAACCATTTGATTCTAATATCTCTGATACTACTCGGATAGTGTAAGAGTTATCTTCTGGTAACATTTTCTTTAATGCTCTTTCTGCTAAATTTCCATGTCCAATTTCTCTTCTAGAAGTTCCACGGATGGGTCTAGCCTCTCCTGTAGAGAATGGTGGGAATATGTAATGTAAATAAAATTTCTTTTCGTATTCTTCTAAGATAGAATCTACTCTATCTGCATCCAATGAAGAACCTAATGTAATAGAAGTTAAAGATTGTGTCTCACCACGTGTAAACACAGCAGACCCGTGTGTACCTGGCAAGTAATCAACCTCACTCCAAATTGGGCGAATATCTTTTGGTCCTCTACCATCTAATCGAATTCCTTCATTCAATAATAATTGACGAACAGCCTCCTTTTTTGTGTTTGAGAAATATTTCTTGATTAAATCTCCTTTTTCCTCCAATTCTTCTTCAGAAAAGTTGGCCTTATATTCTTCCAATAAAGAATCAAATTTCTCAGCTCTTAATTGTTTGTCATCAGAAATTTTAGAAATATCGTAGATTTTATCGAATAAATCTGCTTTGATTTTTGCTTCTAATTCCTCATCAGAATCCTCATGATTATATTCTCTTTTAGGTTCTGATTTTCCAACTTCAGCAGCAAGTTCTACCTGCGCTTGTACTTGAACTTTAATAATATCATGTGCAAATTTGATAGCGTCTAACATTTCTTGTTCAGAACACTCATCCATTTCACCTTCTACCATCACTACAGATTCTGCTGTAGCACCAACCATGATGTCCATATCGGCATTCTTAAGCTCATTCCAAGTTGGATTCACTTTAAATTCACCATCAATTCTAGCTACACGTACCTCTGACATAGGTCCTTTAAAAGGAATGTCTGTAAGTGAAATAGCGGCAGATGCAGCTAAACCAGCTAGAGAGTCTGGCATTGATTCCCCATCATAAGAGTATACCCCAATCATCACTTGAACTTCTGCATGGAAGTCTTTAGGGAATAATGGACGCAATACTCTATCTACTAAACGCATAGTTAATATCTCGTCATCAGAAGGTCTTCCTTCTCTTTTGATAAAACCACCAGGGATCTTACCAGAAGAAGTAAATTTCTCACGATAGTCTACCGTAAGAGGTAAAAAATCAATTCCTTCTTTAGCATCTTTTGCTGCTACTACAGTTGCTAACAACATGGTGCCACCCATCTTCACTACTACAGAACCGTTCGCTTGTTTTGCTAGTTTACCGGTTTCTAGTGTAATGGAACGTCCGTCATCTAGACGGATTTCTTTTGTAAATACTTGTAAATTCATATATAAATTTGTGTCTTTCTTGTTTGTCAAAGTACGTAATATTTATTCAATAAAAAAAGGCAAGTCATTACGACTTGCCTTGAAATAGTATTTTTTGAATAAATTATTTACGAATACCAAGTTCTGCAATAATTGCACGATATCTTTCAATATCTATCTTTTTAAGGTAATCTAAAAAGTCTTTTCTTTTACCTACTAATTTTACCAGTGATCGCTCTGTATTATAATCTTTGTGATTATTTTTAAGATGATTAGATAAATGGCTAATTCTGTGTGTAAATAAAGCTATTTGGCTTTCTGGTGAACCTGTATCGTTAGGTCCTGATCCATACTTTTCAAAAATTTCTCTTTTCTTTTCTGGTGATAAATACATGCTAATATTGGTTTTTAATGATTATTATGTACGAGCTTGCAAAATTAAGCTAAATATTTGAAAGAGAAAACTTTTTATTTATTTAATGTTTAAGTTTTATATTTTACCACCAAACTTCTAGTTGTAGCCCAGCAGTAACACCGTTGGTTTTATCTACATAAACATCGTTATCATTTACTATTCCCACTTGTCCTTTTAAATCTTCACTCCATTTGGCATAAGTAATAAAAGGACGAATAGAGGGTCTAGAGAACATCCCTTTTTTCCATTTAATTTCTGGCGAGAAAGTGGCTTTAAATACTCCACCAGCTACACCGTCATTATGATTTACATAATCATACCCTACATCAAAAGTGAGCGCATATCTATCCGAGAGATACCTAGAATATCTGCCAGTTACATTCATGTGATCTAAGGTTTTATCCTCTCCTTTGGCGGTTTTGATACCAAAATCTTTATGCTCGTAAGTAATTGCACCTAAGAAACCATTGGAATTATTTTCATATTGAATATCTGTAAGTATTTGTAAATCATTAGCTTTATCTAAATCGTATACCTGATTTCCTGTAGCAGAAACTTCTAGCAATCCCTTACCAGAGTATGGGTTATTTATCATATTAACACCATCTCTATAGATAATAGTCGTTCTATTCCTGAAATTATCTTGAGTATAATTAGTCCAGGCACCTAGCGTAAATCCCGTTTTTTCATCATAGATAGAATTATCTATTCCATTTCTAAAACCAATTTGTCCTATTAAATTTAGATTTAAATTGGTAGATAATGATATATCCTTTAAACGTGCATCAATTTTATAATCCTCAAACAATTCACCTTGATGCGCGGGGTCTTGTAGTTTATCTGAAAAACGTAATAATGCTACATTTAAATTCATTTTCGAATTAAAGGTCAAATTTTCTAAACCTACTCCCACATCTGCTCCTTGACCTGAGTTTATCCAAAACCAATCTAATATATCTATATTTTCTCTTTGATAATATCTTCTACCAATCCAAATGTCTGCCTCTTTATAAAACTTATTCCATTTAAAGTACAATTGGCTTGTTTCTGGTTTTATTGACTTTGTTAAATCCGTAGAACCATAGGCTAAATAGGTTGCCATCATGTACACAATCTCATAGGAATCACGTCTGTCATTTGGCTGATATCTATAATCAAACTGTAATTCTGAATAGTGATTGGCTTCATTACCAAATCTAGGTTTTACCATAGCGCCAGGAGCCATAAACTCTACCATTTCTCCGCCAGATAGTGATCTTCCCAGCCCTGTTCGTAAATAACCATGAGATTCTAATGTATGTTGCTTATGCTGGAGTATTTCTTGTCCAAATGATATGGATATGAAGCCAACTAGAAGCACTGAAAATGTATGTTTTAAATTCATCTTATTTTATTTAGTCTGTTAATCCTCTACTATTCCCCAAGTTTCATTTAAATCTTCTAAACTTTTACCCTTAGTTTCTGGAAGGTATTTCCAAGTGAAGAATATGGTAAATATTATAAATCCTGTAAAAATGAAATAGGGTAAACTACCATTCCAAGTTTCACTCATATTTACCTCACTATCCATAATGATCGGGAAAGATTGGGATACAATATAATTAGCCAACCATTGTGCTGCAACTGCAATGGCCATGGCAACACTCCTAATTTTATTTGGGAACATTTCTGAAAGCATTACCCAAACAACTGGACCCATAGACATGGCAAATGAACCAATAAACATCAATACGCCAATAAGGGAAAGAATACCTATATCTCCTGTTTTTAGAGAAAAACCTAAAAGCAAGAAGCCTAATGCCATACCTACACAACCTATATAAACTAATGGCTTACGTCCAATTTTGTCTATGGTATACATAGCAACAAAAGTGAAGGTGAAATTGACTGCCGCAAGTAAAATTTGTTGTTGTAGGACATCTTCCTTATTAATACCCAAAGCTTTTTCAAAAATATCTGCACCGTAGTATAATACAGCATTGATCCCTGTGAACTGTTGTAAAACAGAAAACACAGTACCTATTACAATCACTGCAAATACACCTTTTTGAAATATATTTACTTTTTTGTTTTTAGAGTTTTCACTACGCACGATATCTTTATGTATTTCTGCATATTCTTTATCTGCATATTCTTTACCATGCAATTCTAGTAACACTTTTTTTCCATCTTCTGTTCTCCCTTTTAGTAATAACCATCTCGGACTTTTAGGAACCATGAATAAACCAATGATAAATAATGTTGCGGGAATTAATTCTGTCCAGAACATTACTCTCCATCCATATTCTAAATTCTGTTGTATCGTATAACTCTCGCCTATGAAATAGGTAACTAAAAATACAATGAAAAATCCAGTCACTACGGCCAATTGATAATAAGAAACCATTTTTCCCCTTATAGCCGCAGGTGATATTTCTGATATATAAGTTGGAGCATTCATAGATGCCAAACCTATACCTAATCCTCCCAGAATCCTGAATATAACCAAAAGTTCTACTGATTGAGGTAGGAATGAGGGCAATCCTGAACCCAAAGAAGAAACAAAAAATAGGATTGCAGAAAGGATTAATGAATTTCTCCTACCTATCATAGTACTAATTTTACCTGAGGCAACAGCTCCAACCAGACAGCCCAATAAGGCACTTCCAACTACCCAACCCTTCATCGCGGCGGAAAGCTCAAAATATTGACTAAAATAGTATTGTGTTCCGTTTATAATACCTGTATCATATCCAAATAATAATCCCCCTAAAGAGGCGACTATAGTGATAAATAATAATAGATTCTTTTTCATCTGTCTAAATATTTATGTTAATTTATAATAAATGTATGGACTAATACTTAATAACTCGGTACGTTTTCCAAGAAAATTTCTCATTTAAAAAGATATTATTTTCACCTTCTACATAGGATGAAATTCATAATCTCATAACAGTTTGATTTTCAATTTTATATTATTCTAGAATAATAATTCTGTATTAAATATTTTTTTATTGAATCATGTAATGTTAAATAAATGGAAAGTATATGTAAAGAAATTGTTGTAAATGATAAATTTTTCAAAAATATTAGGTCAATGGATTTTAATGATTATCTTTGTGTAACAATAAGAACGCCTAGAGAGTTAGATGTTAGTATAGTACAATTAGTGACCGAGAATTTTAATATTCTATTCAGTTATATTTTTACAATTACTTTACAACTACAGGGTTATTTTGAGTTGATGGGTTCTCATTAATGAAGTTATAACGTTTGTTATAGGCAGTTTTTGTTAAATATAATTATTAATATTAAAATTTTTTTAAAATGCAAGAAGGTACAGTTAAATTTTTTGACAGCACAAAAGGATTCGGATTCATCACATCAGCAGATGGAGAAGAAATTTTCGTTCACAACTCTGGTCTTAGAGACGAAATCAGAGAAGGTGACAGAGTAAGTTATGAAACTGAACAAGGAAGAAAAGGTTTAAACGCTGTTAACGTAGAGGTAATAGATTAAACCATTCATTTCATCTTCTAAGATGAAATATATAAGTTATGAAGAAGCCGATTCATTGTTGAATCGGTTTTTTTGATTTTGTATGGGTTAGGTTATTTAATCTCTATTTTTTTTCCTAAAAATTTAGGTTCCACCTTTAATATAATATCTATAAAGACTTTTGCACGCGCTAGATATTCCCTAAGTTTCACTTTTAATCCTAATTTTCCATCCACATCCCTAGCATTAAAACCTATAGCGTGAATATTATTTTCTTCAGCTAAATAAATAGCTCTTTCATTATGAAATTTTTGAGAAATAATGGTTAAGTTATTTTGTCCAAAGATCTCTTTTGCTCTTACAACTGAATCTAGTGTACGAAAGCCTGCATGATCTAAGTAAATTTTTTCTTCAGGAATGCCTCTTTTTATTAATTCGTCTTTAAAGTCATTAGGTTCATCATAATATTCATCACCATTATCACCACTTATAAGGATAAAATCAATTTTATGATTTTCGTATAATTCAAGTACTGCATCAATTCTATATTTGAAATATAAATTAATTTGGCCATTGGCGAGAAGTTTAGAAGTTCCTAAGACCATACCCACTCGGTTATGCGGAATGTCATCTACAAAATCATAAGTTTTCCCTTCTGCTTTACTTGCAATAGAATTATGTGCAACGAAGACGAAACCTAGAATAGAGACAATAAGTAATAAAATATACAATAGAAATTTTTTGATGCTCATAAAACAAAAGGTTTAGATATACTATGTTGACTTTTAAAAGTAAGGCGTGTCTAAATTAATCTTTTTCAATTAAGTTGGGCCATTTTTTCAAATATTGAATGAATTTCGAACTCAAGCCTTCGTTTATTAGATGTTGTATGGAAACTGGTGTTTCAATAGGCGTAAAGTTGAAATTATTAATCACTTGTTTCGGGAAATCATGATGCAGAATTGCAGCGGTCCCAATACTTACGATGTCCGCTCCAGCGTCTAAAACATTTCGCACATCTTGGGCAGTATATATTTTACCTGCCACCATCCATTTTACATCTTTAAAATCTATAGCTGTAAAATGGTGTATTAAAACTTTATTCTGATACTTTTCATTTGTGGGAAGTTTAAAGCAATCCCATAATGAAATATCTATAAAATCAATTTTGCCATCGCTTATTAGTTTTTCAATCATCCATTTTATTTCAGCTATATCCATTCCGAATTTTTCAGGTGATAATCTTACACCTAATAAAAACTTTGTGCCACAAGCCTTTCTGACTCCATCAACGATGTCAAATAACAGCTTAGCTCTATTCTCTAAAGATCCGCCATATTTATCTTTTCTGTGATTGAATTCTGAGCTTAAAAATTGAGCAATTATATAACCATGTGCACCATGAATTTCAACGCCATCATATCCACATTTTTGAGCGCGTACAGCCGCCGCAATAAAATCATTTTTTAAAATGTCTATTTCTTCTAAAGTTAGAGCTCTGGCATTATAAGCTTCAATATCCGATGCTGATACTGCTTTTTGATTATCAATTAATTCAATAGGCGTACGCATCCCAGCGTGATGAAGTTGTATAATGGCTAAACTCCCGTATTCTTTGATTTTGGAGGTTAATTTGAGGTGTCCTTCATTCAAGCGATCATCAAATATTCCTAATTGTCCTGGAAATCCTTTTCCAATTTCTTGAACATGAGAAGCGCAAGTAATTACCATCCCAAAACCGCCTTCTGCTCGCATTGTGAGCCATTTAAATTCCTCTTTGGAAAGCTGACCATTTTCATGGCTTTGTGTATTTGTAAGGGGAGCCAGGGCAAAGCGGTTAGGCATTTCTATGCCATTTCTAAATTGAAGTTTGGATTGAGGTGCAGACATATTTTCCTAACAAATTAAAATTTCTAAATGATTTTTTGTTTCAATATAACAAAAAAGTGGGATGAACCAAGCTCAACCCACTAGATAAATTCAGAACAATGAATTTCTTAATTATTTTCTTTTAAAATCCAAACACTTACACCTCCTGCTGGGCAATGAAAATCTCCCCAACCATCCTCATTTATGGTAACATCTTCTCTGCCTCCAGTAACGTCTATAAAAGTTTTACCGGCATAGCGGTCACCTATTTCCATGGGTTTAGTATAGGCCTCTTTGTTACTAAGTAAAACGGCACATCCGGAATTATTATCATCCCCTTCTCGTGTCCATCCAAGACAATTTGCATCTTCAAAATAATCTCTTTGTAACCCGTAAGCGTGATGTGCTCTTGCCTTGATGAGCTCTTCTATATGTGGAGTCTTGTCCATAAAGATTTCATAGCGATTTCCATCATCGCCTTCATCCCAATAACTAATTCCGTATAAATGGGGGTAAAAGACACATGGATACCCTTCTTGTCTTAATAAAATTAAAGCATAAGCGATAGGTTGAAACCATTTCTCTACAGGAGCCTCTAATTCTTGCAAGGGTTGTGTATCATGATTTCCAACTACCGTTACAGCCTTCTCTGGCATGATTTGAACCAATGTTTGTTCAAATATATTTCTTAAATCATACTGATCGCCCATGTTTGAGGCAGTAACGAAGTTATGATGTAAGGAAGAGTCAAATAAACTCATACTACCTTCTGTTGCATCTATATAAGCGGTAAGTAAATCTAATCGTCCAGGTGCCCAATATTCACCTACTGCAAAAATATCTTCTCCCACATTTTCTCTCAAGGTATATAACCAATCTTTATAAAAAGAGGGCGTAATATGTTTTACGGCATCTAAACGAACTCCTTTAAATCCAGTTTGCTCGTGATACCATTGCCCCCAATAATTTAATTCATTGACAACATTAGGATTTCTAAATTCAATATCATTATTCATTAAATAATCAAAATTGCCTTTTTCATCCCCAATTACATCACCCCAATCATTTCCATAATCACTGATGATTCTATAAATCCCAGACCCTCTACCTTCTGCATAATCAACCCCTGTAAAACAAGTAAAATCCCAGATAAAATCAGAATATTGCCCTTGTCTACCAGGAAAAGTAAATTTAGTATAGCTTTCTATTTCAATTACATCTGAAACATCTTTATTTCTATCATGATTATCCACCTGTACGGCTTGGAATAATTCTTTTTCGTCACCACCAGCCTTATGATTTAGAACGACATCTACAATTAAGCGCATGTTCTGATCCTTAAGAGCCTGGATCGCTTCTAAGTATTTATCTTTGGTTCCATACTTTGTGGGAATCGTACCTTTCTGATCAAATTCTCCAAGGTCAAACAAATCATAAGGATCATATCCGTTAGAATAGCCACCACCAGCTCCCTTGTATGCAGGTGGTAACCATACATCTGTAATTCCTAAAGTAGAAATCCATTCCGCTTGTTCTATAACTTCATCCCATAATCCACCATCACCCGGTGTATACCAATGGAAGTATTGTATAATTGTTCCGTTCATTTTATAATATTAGAAAGTAGTTCTTATCAATAATTGTGAAAATTTTTAAAAAATCTATAAAATAAATTTAAATGATAATTTTTAGATTTCACTCAACGCCTAAATGTTGATATTTATAAAACTTTTAGGAGCTATTTAAAACTTTCAATAATTTTATCACCGAATGCTTTTACACGATTCCAATCTGTGTACTCTACAGGTGTATTTGTATGGGTAGGTCCTTTGGTCATTATCATGATTAGTTTAATCATAAACCTATCAAAGAAAGGGTAGGCGGGATAGTATAATTTGCCAGCGAATACATCAACTAGATCAGGTTTCCAATTTAATTTCTTCATAAACTTAATGAAGTATGGGTTAGTCTCTGGTGAGTTCTTTTCAGGTTTTCTTGCCACCAGATTTACTGAAAAAAATGCAGTCTTTATTTTGTTTAAATCGTTTTTATGCGTATTGATGAACTTAATAACATTCTTATTATGGTGCCCATATCTTACACTAGCCCCAATGATAATGAATTCATAGGATGATATTTCTTTTGTAAATTCTTCTAAAGCATATAGGTCTGATTCTATATTGTTTTCTTTTAATTGATTTTGTAAATAACTTGAAATTTTGCGTGTGTGTCCATCTACAGTAGAATAAATTAGAGCGATTCTTGGTTTCATAAAGTGTGATTTATTTGCAATATTATTCTATGATTTCATAATCGATGTCTAACTTTCTTAAACTTCGCAAGGCAGAAGCCGTATTATTATCATCAATTTCAATTTCTACAGAATCACCTTCTAATAATATTTCTGTAAACTCTCTCGCTAATGAGTCATTCACGTTCAGGGAAATATCTGAAATACAGTTTGTGATTGCTCGTTTATCTGGTCTTTGCCCCCCTATGGATAGTAGGTTTAATTTCATAAGTCTAATTTATTGCAAGATACAAATAGAAAATATCAAGTCCGAAAGAGAAATGAAAACTTTTATTAGCTTAAATAGAAGGTGTTTTCGGCAATGATGCTTAATCAATGGTCATTTTCTAACTTTTGGAAATTCAGAAATTTTATATTTGATCATAATATAATTCTGCACGACTTTTTATAGGCTGAGTCAAAATGCCTTTAATTATGATTTTTTTAATAGTACTTGGCAAAATTTAGTTATATTTTTGACTCATTATTCAAGAAACTCTCCAAAATTTTTTAATAACCTACCTTCTATAACAAAACCAAATAACCTATCCACGTAAATGAAGTACGCTATTGTAGATATTGAAACAACGGGAAGCTCACAACGAATTACAGAAATTGCCATTGTAAGATATGAGGATAATCTGAAAATTGATGAATATGTCCAGTTAATCAATCCAGAAGAACGTTTACCCTATTATATAACAGAGCTTACAGGAATCACTGATAATATGCTTGTGGATCAACCTACTTTTGATGAGGTAGCACAAGATATTTTTGATAGACTAGACGGTAATATTTTTGTAGCGCATCATGTAAATTTTGATTTACCAATTGTTACCAAACATTTAGCAGCTTGTAATATCACTTTTAAACCAAAGAAATTATGCACTGTTCGCTTGTCTAGAAAATTGATTCCTGGTAAACGATCCTATAGTTTAGGTAAATTATGTAATGAATTAAATATCAATATAGAAGGCAGACATCGTGCTTTGGGAGATGCCCTAGCGACAGGTAAAGTTTGGGAATTATTCTATGAAAATCCGATTTACCAAGAAATTTTTGATCAGGCCCTAAAACCACCGAAAGGAGTTGCAGCACTCCCAGCGAATTTACCTTTGGATGATTTTGAAAAATTACCCGAGAAACCTGGCGTTTATTATTTCTTAAATAAGAAAATGGAAATCTTATATATTGGTAAAGCTATTAATTTAAAGAAACGAGTTCTAACGCATTTTAGAAGTAAAAGCAAATCTAAAATTACCATGTGTAGGGAAACAGCGCATTTGGATTTCGTAGAATCTGGAACAGAACTTTTGGCTCTAATCATGGAGAATATTGCGATTAAAAAGCACTGGCCAAGATACAATAGAGCTTCTAAGAAGTTTAGTCCGCGTTTAGGGATTACATCTTTCAAGAATAGAAAAGGAATCATACAATTAGGTTATAATCAACTAAGGATGATTAGTCAACCTTTCGCTGAATTTTATTCTGAAGGAGAATGTATTAGGTTTCTTACAGCACTGTGTATAGACTATAAGCTATGTCCAAAATATTGTCAACTAGTTGGCGCTTCTGCAAAATGTAGTGATTACTATTTGCACGTGGATTGTGATTATTGCCAGGGAAAAGTTGATGAGAAAACATATAATCAAAGGGTAGAGGATGCCTTGGATTCTATTGTGAAAGAATTAAAAACTGAAGTAGTGAAGTTACCAGGAAGAACGATTGATGAAGATGCTTTTATCTTGATTGAAAAAGGTTTGTTTAGGGGGTATGGATTTATTCCAAAAGAGGAAACAATACTTTCATTTAGTGATTTAGACAACTTTATCATTACTGCGAAGAGTAATCCAGAGATTCAAGGCATGCTGGATAGGTTTTTAAAGGATTCCCATGAATCTTATACTCTTAATGAACTTAAATCGGTAGGATAATAATCATTCCTAGAGACTTCAAATAATTGAAATAGAAGTCTTACTTTTGATTAGAAATTATTTAAGAATTTAAAGTGTTTTAATTATGCCATATCAAGAGGTTTTCAGTCAGTTTTGGAGTCAAGTACAACAAAGTGTAGAGGCAGGTAATTTTGCTAAATTGACTATGGCAAAGACTATTGGTAAACCAGATTTACGTAACATTTTTGTAAGACCTACAGCAAGTGATGATGTTCATAAATTTTTGTTGAAGCTTAGGTATCGCTCACGTGATGTCAAGGATATAGAAAAAGAGTTAACGTTGGATGAGGTTTTGGTGGAGATTAAATCTCACTTAAAAAATCCTTTCTGGTCTGTTTTGTTATTTACCACTGAAAAAGATGTCATCTTCAAAATTAATAAAAAAGATGCTGGTACTATTGTAGAGCAGGATCCTACTTTTACAGAAGTTGTACTAGCAGAAAAGGATATGGATTAATTCTATAAATCCATTCTTGTGAAGAATTTGATTGATAAAAGATAACTAGACCAGAATATATGTCATCCATCCTATTGATATTTCTTTGTTTACTTATAGGATATTTACTCAAGCGATTTGGAGTGGTAGAAGCCAATGGTTTCAAAATTCTAAATATTCTTGTTATATACGTAGCACTACCTGCCTTAACATTACTATACATCCCTCAAATTACGGTAGATTCAGAACTGTTATACCCCATTCTAATGCCCTGGATTAATATTCTGCTTTCATGGTTACTGTTTGGATTATTGGGATATCGTTATGGGTGGAGTAAAGCACTTACAGGTGCTATCATCCTCATGTCTGGTTTCGGAAATACATCGTTTGTAGGAATTCCAATTATTCAAGGTCTTTTCGGCGATGAAGGGATTAAAACTGTTATTATGGTGGATCAGCCTGGGAGTTTTGTGGCACTCACTACGCTAGGAATTCTTATAGCTAATATTTATTCTAATCAACAAAAATCTACCATATACACGGTTGTTCGAAACATTGTACAGTTTCCACCCTTTGTAGCCTTTGTAATCGGTATTATAATTAATTTGTCCGATTATCATTGGTCATCCAATATAGTTGAAATATTAGAGGTTCTTGGTGGATTAGTAGTTCCATTAGCCTTAATATCCGTAGGAATGCAATTGCGATTAGATTTCAAAAGTGTTTATTGGCGTTATATATGGATGGGATTAGGATTTAAGTTGATCTTGTTTCCTGCGATTGTTTTTATTGTATACTTTATAGTATTACAACAATTAGGTTCAATAATAGAAATTACATTTATTGAATCTGCCATGGCTCCTATGATTACAGCGGGTATTATAGCTTCAGGTTATGGATTGAAGCCAACTTATTGTAGTTTAATGCTTAGTGTAGGTCTACTAGTTTCTTTTATCACTATTGGTATTTGGTATGGATTTTTGCAATTAATGATACCATAGTTTTCCTCTATATATTTCTTAGGTTAATTTCTACCAAAAGCTTTCAAAATAGGATTCAGTTTTTCTAAACGCTCTTCTGTTATATTAATTTCTGGATATTTACCTGTCGCAATCCCCCTTCTTATAATCACTTCTAAAAATACATCTTCTCTAGTTTTTGAAGGATCAAATCTACTTTTTAAATCAATATCAAAAGCTCCGCCAGCGGCATTCCACATGTAGGCATTCACGCCACCGCGTAATTCTTTTATCATATCATAAGCAGTAAGCTTGGTTTCTCTTTCAATTAAACGCACCAAAATTTGACCCCGAGAAACAGTTAACTTTTTTAATTTATCTTCATAAGCATCTGCCAACTTATCATAACGAGTTTTAATGAATTTTTTTCTTTCTCGTTTATCTTTAATTCTAGTAGCTGAATCCTTTACATGATAATATTCTGTAACAGCGGTGTTTACAAATGGATAGACATCGTCCACTCGTTTTTCTAGCCAATGATAGTATTTTTTTTCTAAATCAGTATTTAATTTCAGCGAATAAGCTCTAGTTTCCCCTAAATCTATAGCAGGCATGTCATCCCATGAGGTAGAGTCAATCTCAATGTCTGACATTTGTGAATTAAAACTATCTTCATCTTTTTTCTCTTGCGCTCCTAGAGATATCGATAGTAAAATGCTAAATATTGGTAACCAAGTTTTCATATAGATTCTGATAGTCAAAAAGTATTCCCAATTGTAAGAGACTATCTTATCCACGACAGCCTCCAGAAAAACTTCACATAAAAAATTGTAAATTTGATGGTTTATTTACATAAAATAATCATAAAATATAAATTATTGCACATGGCAAAAGAATTTTTTAATGAAAGTTCTCTCAATTTTTTAGAGAAGTATTTGAATACAGCTTCACCTACAGGGTATGAGAAAGAAGGGCAGAAAGTCTGGATGGATTATATAAAACCTTATGTGGACGAGGTAAGAACAGACAACTATGGTACTGCTTATGGGATTATAAATCCAGAGGCAGAATATAAAGTAGTATTAGAGGCGCATGCAGATGAGATTTCTTGGTACGTGAATTATATTACAGACAATGGTCTTATCTATGTGATACGTAATGGAGGATCAGACCATATGATTGCACCTTCTAAAAGAGTAAATATTCACACTAAAAATGGTATTGTAGAAGGCGTTTTTGGCTGGCCAGCAATTCATACGCGTAAAGGAGCTTCTGAAGAAGAAGCACCAAAAATTGAATCCATATGGATCGATGTAGGTGCCAAAGATAAAGATGAGGTTCTAGAAATGGGTGTTCACGTAGGTTGTGTGATTACCTATCCAGATACTTTTCACATTTTAAACAATAAATATTTTACTTGTAGAGCTTTAGACAATAGAGCAGGAGGGTTTATGATTGCTGAGGTAGCAAGATTATTAAAAGAGCGTAAGGATAAAATTGATTTTGGGGTTTATTTCACTAATTCTGTTCAAGAAGAAGTCGGGTTAAATGGTGCCAAAATGATTACAGAAACCATCAAACCTAATGTGGCTTTAGTTACAGATGTTACTCATGATACCACTACGCCAATGATTGAACAGAAGAAGGAGGGGGATTTGGCATGTGGTAAAGGACCTGTAGTTGCGTATGCACCAGCCGTTCATAATACCCTGAGAGAAATTATGATATCAGCAGCAGAGGAAAATAGTTTGCCATTCCAGCGATCAGCTTGTTCTAGATTTACAGGAACCGATACAGATGCTTTTGCATTTAGCAATGGAGGAGTTCCATCTGCATTGTTAAGTTTACCATTGCGTTACATGCATACCACAGTAGAAATGGTGCACAAGGATGATGTAGAAAACTTGATTAAAGTATTATATCATACGATATTGAAGTTGAAAAATAATCAATCTTTTAATTATTTTATAGATTAAAATATAGTTCAAAATAAGAAGTGTTGAAAATTTCCCCTATATTCGGGGAAATTTTTATATTATGAATATTAAGAAGTTAATGGCCGAGTTCATTGGAACATTTTGGCTTATATTTGGAGGATGTGGTAGTGCAGTTTTGGCCGCCGCTTATCCAGAATTAGGAATCGGATTTGTAGGTGTTTCACTTGCATTTGGTTTAACAGTATTAACGATGGCGTACGCCATTGGTCATATATCTGGATGTCATTTAAATCCAGCGGTAACGATTGGATTAGCGACAGGTAAACGCTTTGATTGGAAAGAAGTTCCTGGCTATATAATTGCTCAAGTTTTAGGAGGAATTTTAGCTGCAGGTGTTTTGTATCTTGTTGCGTCTGGTAAACCAGGTTTTGAAGTTGCAGGATTTGCTGCGAATGGTTTTGGAGAACATTCTCCAGGCGGATATAATATGCAATCTGCATTTATCATAGAGTTAGTATTGACCTTTATTTTCCTGTTTATTATTTTAGGATCCACATATTCTAAAGCGCCAGGCGGATTTGCTGGTATTGCTATTGGGTTAGCACTTACTTTGATCCATTTAATCTCTATACCAGTCACAAATACATCTGTAAACCCAGCAAGAAGTACAAGCCAAGCAATTTTTGCTGACGGTGGTTGGGCTATGGGTCAACTATGGTTATTCTGGTTAGCACCTATTGCAGGAGCTGTGATTGCAGGATTAATTTATAATTATTTATCACCAGAAATGGATAAGAATAAATAATGTTTACATAAATTTATATGAATAAATAAAGGTCGTTGAATTAATTTTCAGCGACCTTTTATTCTCTATCGATGGTTATTAATACCATGTTCTGTTATTTCAGCTTTATTTTAAGGTGTTTTGTTTCATTCTTTTTCAAAGAAAATCGAACATCTTCAAAATCTGGCGCTTTCATAACAATGCTTGGGTTTAGAGAAAATCCATAAGATTCTTTGGGAACACCTATAAAATTGAAGTCCATTTTATCATTTTTATTTTCATCATGTAGTACTGCTACAGCATAGTTTCCAGCAGGTAATTGATCAAAATAGGCATATAAAATACCTTTTTTGGCTTTTAATTTGCTTGACATTATTTCTGCTTTTGTAAAATCATTCGCATTATTATATAGTGCTAAACTAATGAAACCTTTGTTATTTTTAATTCCAGAAACCTCCATTTTTATTTTCCCAGATTGTCCTGCTACCAATGTGGTGATTAAAAGGGCGATGAGTATACTATAGTTTTTCATAATGCTTTGTATATAAAGTTACATTTAATTCTATTTTCATGCCATAATTCATGCCACTTAGAACTTATAAATTTAAAAATGAACTATTTTATTTACTTTTGCATCAAATTTTGAAATTGTATGCCTAAGAATCTCGTAATCGTTGAGTCACCAGCAAAAGCAAAAACTATTCAAAAATATCTTGGATCAGACTTTCAAGTTGAATCTAGTTTTGGTCACATTGTAGATTTACCTAAAAAGAACATGGGAATTGATATTGAAAACAATTTTGAACCAGAGTATGTAATTTCTCCAGATAAAAAAGAAGTTGTAAATAAACTAAAAAAAGCTACTGCTAAATCAGAAATGATATGGCTGGCATCGGATGAGGATCGTGAGGGAGAGGCGATAGCATGGCATTTATATAATACATTAGGTCTTACAAAAGAAAATACCAAAAGAATTGTCTTTAATGAAATCACAAAAAAAGCAATTCAAAATGCCATAGAGAACCCAAGAGAAATAGATGAAGACTTAGTGAATGCACAACAAGCTAGGAGGATTTTAGACAGACTTGTTGGTTTTAAAATGTCCCCCGTTTTATGGAAAAAGGTTCGTCCAGGACTGTCTGCAGGTAGAGTACAATCTGTAGCAGTAAGACTATTAGTAGAAAGAGAAAAAGAAATTTTAGATTTCACGCCAGAGAATAGTTTTCGATTTGTAGCTACATTCACTACAGAAACTGGAGAATCTTTTGAAGCTTTATTAAATAAAGAGTTTGATACTTACGAAGAGGCAAAAACATTCATAGAAAAATGCGCAGACGCAGATTTCAAAATTGCTGATGTAGAAACTAGGCCAGGCAAACGTACGCCTGCCGCGCCATTCACTACCTCTACACTACAGCAAGAAGCTTCTCGTAAATTAGGGTATCCTGTTGCACGTACCATGCGTGTAGCACAGCAATTATACGAACAAGGTCTTATTACCTATATGAGAACCGATAGTGTCAATCTTTCTCAAGATGCATTACAAGCCGCGGCCGAGATGATACAAACCAAATATGGTAATAAATATGCAAAAACAAGAGCTTATAAAGGAAAGAGTAAAGGGGCTCAAGAAGCACACGAGGCGATAAGACCTACAGATTTAACCCAACCAGAAGCTGGTTCGGATGCATCACAGAGAAGATTGTATGACCTTATATGGAAACGTACAGTGGCGAGTCAAATGTCTGATGCGCAGTTAGAACGTACCACCATAACCGTAGATAATAGCAAGGATAAAGATTACATCTTTAGAGGAAAAGGAGAGGTAATTCTTTTTGATGGTTTTTTAAAGGTTTATCAAGAAAGTAGAGACGATGATGAAAATGATGAGCCTATACAGAAAGGAATGTCCATTTTGCCAAAAGTGTCGGTGAATGATCCTTTGAGTCCTAAAGAAATTAAAGGTACAGAAAAATTTTCTCGCCATGCGCCACGTTACACAGAGGCAACCTTGGTTAGGAAATTAGAAGAATTAGGGATTGGACGTCCGTCTACTTATGCACCCACTATTTCTACCATCCAGAAAAGAGATTATGTAGAAATCATCAATCTTGATGGTGAAAAACGAGACTTGCGTGTATTACAATTAAAGAGCAACCAAATTCAAGAAAAGACAGAAACCGAAACTTTTGGTGCAGATAAGAGAAAATTAAAACCTACCGATGTAGGAATTGTGGTAAATGATTTTTTGGTTAATTACTTCAAGACGATCATGGATTATCAATTTACCGCTAAAGTAGAAGAGGATTTTGATGAAATTGCGGCGGGTAAAGAAGATTGGTTTAATGTATTAAATGAATTTTATAAACCATTTAATAAGAATGTGGTGGATGTGGAGGAAAACGCAGATAGAGCTACAGGTGAACGTTTATTAGGTGTGGATCCAGAAACTGGTAAGAATGTTTATGCTAGAATTGGTAGATATGGACCTATGTTGCAAATTGGTGAAGTAGAAGATGAAGAAAAACCAAAATTTGCAAGTTTAAAACCAGATCAGAATATACTTACTATTACTTTTGAAGAAGCGATGAAGCTTTTTGAATTACCTAAAGATTTGGGAACTTATGAAGGTGAAGAGGTTTCGGTGAATGTAGGTAGATTTGGTCCTTATGTGAAATTCGGGAAGAAATATATCTCTTTAGAAAATGGTGAGGATCCCAATAATGTAACCAAAGAAAGGGCCATAGAACTGATAAAAGAAAGACAAGAGGCAGATGCACCAATTGCCTTTTATGATGGGTTAGAAGTTACAAAAGGTAAAGGAAGATTTGGACCTTTTATTAAGTGGAATGATATGTTCATTAACGTGAATAAAAAGTATGATTGGGACAATCTTTCAGACAAGGATGTAGAAGAATTAATTGAAGCTAAGAAGAAAAAAGAAAGAGAGAAGGTATTAAAAACTTTTGATGAGTCTGGCATTAGAGTAGAAAAAGCTAGATGGGGAAGGTTTAATGTAATCAAAGGTAAGACGAAAGTTGAAATGCCAAAAGAAACTGATGTGGAAGCGATGACAGAAGCGGAGGCTCTAGCAATTATTGATAAAGCTACCAAAAAGAAACCTGCTAAGAAAAAAGCAGCAAGCAAAGCCAAAAAGCCAGTGACAAAGAAAACCACGGCAAAAAAGACCGCATCTAAAAAAACGAAAAAATAATCCATGGATATTCATGAATTTTTAGCACCTGTACCCTATGAGGTGAAACCTGAAAATCATTCCAATTATCAAGTCATTGATATTGTGAATTTTGATGATTTAGATCAAATTGATGATAATAGCATTGTCTTGTGCGGATTAGGTGAGTATCAAGATTATTTTGATATAGAAGATCAACATTTTTCTCTGGTTAGAAATCATTTCTTTCAATTATCAAAAAGTAATTGGAAAAAAAAGATTTATGATATAGGAACAGTCTTAGCAGGACAAACGGTTGAAGATTCATGTTTTGCATTACATCAAGTTACTCAGAAAATTGTGGATAGAGGAGCGCTCCTAATTGTTTTAGGTGGATCTCAGGCAATGTCCTATATTTTATATGAAGCTATCCAAAAAGATTTGATGAAAGTAGCTACGGTGGATATTAAATTGGATATTGACGGTAGCATAGATAATTTATCGCAAGACAATCACATCACAAAGATGATATTGAACGAGGAGCATAGACTTTTGGACTTTTTCAATCTAGGTAGTCAGGCACCCTATGTGGCTAAAGAGGAGTTGGATATTTTAGAACAGCTCAATTTTGAAAATATTAGATTAGGTAAAATTACAGAAGATGTTTCAAAAGCAGAGCCCTTGCTTAGAGAAATAGATTTACTGTCTGTGGATATGAACGCGATGCAGCATAATACTTTTAAAGCAGCATTAAAAACAACACCTAATGGATTTAATTCTAGAGAAATTTGTGCTCTGATGCGCTACGCAGGGCTTAATGATCATTTAAAAGTTTTACATATTTCAAATTTTTATCCAGAGCCCTCATCTGTGGATTCATATTTGCTTGCAGAAATGTTGTGGTATTTTATAGAAGCACAGAATAATCAAAAGATAGATGGAGAGTTAGAGCGATATCGTGTCCAGTTAGAAGAGGATGAGGTTATATTTATTAAATCTCCAAACTCTGAACGATGGTGGCTACAAATGATTATTGATAATCAAAAGAGAAATATCCCTTGTAATTATGAAGATTATTTAACAGCCTTAGGGGGAGAGTACCCTGATATATGGTTAAAGTTTTTTAAGAAATTTTATTAAATGTGAAATATTATTTAATATTGAACGTTTATACAACGCCGTCAGTAAATAAATTTTTTGGTGGCTAATGAAAAAGTAATAGTTTTACAAACTCGAAAATTAGAGTGATAATGAAAAAAATATTGGTATCAGTTTTGGTTGGTTCGGTTCTTTTTTCTTGCGGAGGAAGTGGCGGAAGCAAGAAGAACGATCGCGGTATGATAATACCAGATAATAATGGCAAGAGCATTACACCCACTAGACCAGTTGGGATGGTGCCTATTCCAGGAGGGTCTTTTGTTATGGGTAATACAGATTACGATTTTGCTCAGCAACAGAATGCTACCCCCAAAACAGTTTCTGTAGGAAGTTTCTATATGGATGATACAGAGATCACAAATGCAGAGTATAAAGTGTTTGTAAGCTATGTTAGAGATTCAATCATACGTCAACGTTTAGCAGAAAGAGCTTACCAAGTAGGCTTTGATGGAACAAGTGAAGGTGGAGAAGATGGCATAGGTCAGTTTGCTTTTAGAAATATGAGTAATGATGAGGGAGAAGCTTCCGCTTATCAAGAATACATCAATGAGATGGCTGATGGTAGAAGCGGTTACGAATCTGAACGTCAATTGAATTGGGACACTCCACTAGTTTGGGATAAGAATGATTACCCAGATAGAGATTATGTAGAGGTGATGGAGTCTATGTATTATCCACCAGAAGAACGATTCAATGGTGAGCGACTATTAGATGTACGTAAATTCAATTTCGTATTTTCTGAAATTGATAAAAGTAAAGCCGCTAGAGCTCATTTTAATAAAGATGCTAAAAGAGGCGATTTTGTAGTGACTGATACGGTAAACATTTATCCTGATACTACTGTATGGGTAAGGGACTTCAATTATGCTTACAACGATCCATTGCATGAGGATTATTTCTGGAATGATGCTTATCAAGAATATCCAGTAGTGGGTGTCGCTTGGGATCAAGCGAGAGCATTTGCTGCTTTTAGAACCATTAAACATAGAACCTACAATCAATCGAAAAAGGCTAAAAACCGCGAAGACGTTATTGTTTATAGACTTCCGACTGAAGTGGAATGGGAATATGCTGCCAGAGGGGGTATAGAAGATGCACCATATCCTTGGGGAGGACCATATCTAGCAGATGATAGAGGTTGTTATTTAGCTAACTTTAAGCCTAAACGTGGAGATTATATAGAAGATTGTTGTGCTAAATCCAAAGAAAAAGGCTTCATGTATGCAGCACCGGTTAAAACGTTCTATCCTAATGATTTTGGATTATATGACATGTCTGGTAATGTAGCCGAATGGACACAATCACCGTACAATGCTTCCGCAAGTGAATTCACATCTACCTTAAATCCTACATTAGGTTCAGGTAGAGGTATTCCTACCAAAGTAGTAAAAGGTGGTTCATGGAAGGATGTAGGTTTCATGCTTATGGTAGGTGCTAGAGATTTTGAACACAAAGATTCTGCCCGTAGTTATATCGGTTTCAGAACTGTTCAAACCATTCCAGAAGGCGCGAAAGTTAAATATAAGAGAACAAGACAATAAAATTGAAACTAAATAGAAATTAAATTAATTTAATACATTATGGCAGTAAAAGCTACACGCAAAGATGTTATCTTAAATATGGTGTACTCCTTAGGAGCAGCCGTTGTAATTTTAGGAGCTTTATTTAAAATTAACCACTGGTCATTAGGTCCATTAGACGGATCTACAATCTTAGCTGTTGGGTTAGGAGTAGAGGCTTTAATTTTTGTAATCTTCGCATTTGACACCCCTAGTGGTGAATATGAGTGGGAGAGAGCTTATCCAGAGTTAACGGATGGCAATGTACCAGCCCGTGCTAGAAAATCAAATGAAGCTGTAAGTACAGCAGAAGTAGAAGTATCTTTATCTAACAAACTAGATAAAATATTAGCGGACGCTAAGTTAGACACTTCACTTATGTCTAGATTAAGAGATGGTATCGAGAATTTTAGTAATTCTGTAGCGGACATCAATAAAACGGTAGATGCTTCTAATGCTACAAAGCAATATGGTGACCAATTAGCTCTGGCTGCCAATCATATGGAGTCTTTGAATGCTTTATATCAAGTACAATTAGATAACGGTAAAAAACAAGTAGAGTTAAATCAAAAGTTCATTAATGAGATGCAAAAGTCTGCAGCAGGTTCAGAGCACTTCATGGAAGAAATGAATAAGTTAACTTCTAATGTAAATAGCTTGAATCAAGTTTATGGAGGTATGTTAACGGCTATGAGAAATCCTCAGGCTTAAATTATCCCCAATTTACATGAACTTTTTATTGAGTATTAATTCTACAAATTATTAAATAATGGCCAAGGGAAAATTACCGCCACGGCAGAAGATGATCAACTTGATGTATCTAATATTCATTGCTATGATGGCAATGCAAGTAGATAGAGAAGTTTTAAGATCATTTGAAGACGTAAACAAATCATTTGAGCAGTCAATCCAATTGACAGAAGACAATAACGCTACTTTCTATAATACGATGGAAATGAAAGCGGAAGATGATCCAGATTACCAGCCAACAGTTGCAAAGGCAAAAGATTTAAAAAGTCATGTCGATGAATTTGTTAGCTATGTTCAGGGTTTAAAAGATAAATTATCTGTTGATTTATCATCAGAAGAGGGAGAAGAGACCAATTATAATGCGTTACAGAATACAGAAGCAATTACCACTTTATTCTTTAAAGAGAATGGTATTAAACAAGAAGGTAATTCTGAAGCGCAGGCATTTGTAAAGCGGATAGAGGAATTAAAAGCCAAATTTGCGTCGGTGGGCGTGGATCAAGATAGATTAAATAAGGTTTTTAATACGACTAGTTTGTCTAAAAAACAGAGCAATTCTTGGATAAGTGATAAATTTTATGAGCAACCTATGATTGCTGCGTTGACTAACCTTACCAAGATACAAGCGGATGCTAGGACAGAAGAAGGTAATGCTGTGCGTCAAATGATGTCTAGTAAACTAGAAGAGAAGATTGAATTTACTACGACTAAGATCTTAGTTGACGTTCCAGATATCATCAAAGAAGGTACTCAAAAAGAGGCTTTTGTTGCTATAGGTGCCTACAATGATGAGGCAGCTGGTTCTATTACTATCAACGGACAATCTTATCAATTAAATGGTGGTAAGGCAACTGTTCCATTAAGTACCTCTACTGGTACACATACTTTTGCAGGTACGGTAAAATATAAACTACCAAACGGAGAAGAGAAGGAAGAACAGTTTAATGAGACATATACCGTAGTTACAGAAACATTAGAGAAAGCACCTACGGGTGGAGCAATCGCAGCAGATAAAATGAATGTTGTTTATCGTGGTGTTACAAACCCATTAACAGCTACTATTAATGGAGCAGATGGTCCAATTTCTATGACGCCATCTACTGGTAATTTGACAGGATCGAATGGTAAATATAACTATCGTGTGTCTGGTGGTTCTAAAGTAACATTTACGGCTAGTGCTAAAACTTCAACTGGTAAAACAGTTACAGTAAGGCAGGATTTTAGAATTAAACCTGTTCCAGCACCACAGGGTCAAATTAGAGGTAAAAATGCTTTGACGGTACCTAGTGGATCATTATCGAGATTACAAGTACAAGCTGCTATTCCAGATTTTGAATTCCCAGTGAGCTTTAATGTTACAAGTTTCAAAGTGAAAGTTCCAGGACAGAAAACAGTTCAAGTTAATGGAAATTCGTTGGGTGCTGCGGGTAGAGTACTAGAACGTGTAAAAGCGGGTGATGCTGTAAATATTTTTGACATTGAAGCTTCAGCTTCTGGTATAGATGGTAGAATACCAAATATATCACCAGTTGTGATTGATGTTCAGTAAAATTAACAGCTCAATAACACAATGAATTGAAATAGCTTACGTTATTTCATAAAGAAGAAATTTTAAATAAAATGAAATTAAATTTTTTAAGTATATTATTAGTATTTCTAGGATATGGCGCCATGGAGGCTCAATCTGTATTAAATGCTAAATCACCAGAGGAATTAAGAAGGATGCGCGAAGAGAATCTTACATTAAATGCTCAAGGTGATACCATACAAGATGAATCTGAACCTTTGGAGTATGGTTACATAGATGACAAGGATATAATTTGGTCTAAAGTCGTTTGGGAAATTATTGATTTAAATGAAAAGATAAATCAGCCCTATTATAACTCTACGGATGGCATAGCTTATAAGACATTATCCTTGT
The DNA here is from genome assembly GCA_051011115.1 of Weeksellaceae bacterium. Classification (GTDB taxonomy): domain Bacteria; phylum Bacteroidota; class Bacteroidia; order Flavobacteriales; family Weeksellaceae; genus Profundicola. Next base: position 5,941 of record JBPCUN010000067.1, on the reverse strand, counting down.
TTGATGCGTTAAGAAAAGGTATTGAAACAGGTGAAATCACAGAGGTATATGATGATGAGTTTTTCCAGTATAAAATTTCTAAGGATGAAGCTATCAATGCACTTTCTAGAACCGATACTACGGATTGGTATTACGAGCAGAAAGAACAAGGTGTAGATATGTCTGATGCTGTAGATACGGGGATAGACAGATACAACATTGACTCAGAGAAAATCAAGATGGTCAAAGTAAAAGGTATGTGGTACGTAGACAAGCGTATGAGTGAAATGCGTTATCGCTTACTTGGGATTTCAATGATGGGACCAGATGCGCAAACAATTGGTAGAGGCTTTGAGGGTGCTGATGATTATATTGACTTATTCTGGATTTGGTATCCTGATGCAAGAAAAACATTGCATAGGTATAAAGTCTTTAACCCCCGAAATGCTTCCACCGCTATTACATACGATGATATGCTAAATGCTAGAAGGTTTAATTCTATCATTTATAAATCTAGTGATGCTATGGGTAATAAGAGTATAGAAGAGTACTTGCCAGAGGATGCTCGTGCACAATTAGAGGAATCCTATAGGATAAAACAAAATATCCTAGAAAAAGAAAATGATATGTGGAATTATTAATTTTCATGAATATAATAGAAAAAAATCCCGACTATTTTGGTCGGGATTTTTTTTATGATTTAATTTGAACTATGCAAGATAAAGTAGATTATATCATCGTAGGGTTAGGAATTGCTGGAACTTGTTTTGCACGACAATGCTTGGAACATGGTAAATCATTTAGGATAATTACAGACTTTGAATCTTCTGCCTCGCATGTTGCGGCAGGATTATTTAATCCCATTGTAATTAAAAGATTTAATCCCGTATGGAGGTTTCAGCATCAGATGCAATTACTACAAGAAACATTTTCTGCTTTTGAGGATTTATTAGGAGGGAATTATTTACATTACCCACCGGTTTATAGAATTTTTAGTAATGAACAAGAAATTGTAACCTGGAAAGAAAAAATAACCTCTATGGAATCGTTACAATTTTATCTGAATCCAACCCCCATAGAGACTAAAGTTGATCAAATTTATTCGCCTTATGGTTTTGGGGAAGTGAAAGGAACGGGTTGGGTAGATTTAGCTGCAGTCCTTTATGATTTCTCAAATAAGTTTCAAGAATATATCATACAAAATAGTTTTGATTATGCTCAACTTGATGTTTCTGAGGGTGTGCGATATAGGGAATTAAAAGCAGATAAGATTATTTTTGCAGAAGGAGTAAAGGTTTTGAATAATCCATTCTTTAATTTTATTCCCATTAGACCCAACAAAGGCGAGACGCTTATCATAGAGACCCACACGGAATTGCCTAATGTAACTTTTAATTCAAAAAACTTTTTAATGCCGATTGGTGATAAACGCTACTATGTTGGCTCTACTTATGATAGAGAATGGGATGATGCTGGACCTACGGAAGAGAACAAACAAAAATTGATTAAACAGTTAAAATTTTATTTTAAAGGTGATTTTAATATCCTTGAGCATAGAGCAGCTTTTCGTCCGACGACTCCGAATATGCGTCCGATACTTGGATCTCATCCCACTTTACCACATATGTATGTCTTAAATGGTTTAGGTACTAGAGGTACCTTTAATGGTCCTGATATGGCTAGAGAGCTATTTGAATTTTTAGAGGATGAGAAACCATTGGACAAGGAGATTGATGTAAAACGATACTATAAACTTTTAAAAAATTAATTGCGTTTTTTTATTATTGTAAGACGCGCATTATAGAAAAACTTTATGGAAGTATCTAAAAAATTAAAAAAGCAACAATTCGCTTGGGCCTTTTATGATTGGGCCAATTCAGTGTATTCTTTAGTAATTACTACCGCAATATTTCCGATTTATTTCGGAGCCATATTAGAGGATTATAAAGATATTTCTGTCTTTGGAATACATTTTTCTGATAAGGATATCCTATATTCCTATTCTATAACGGTTTCATTTATATTAGTTGTTTTTATTTCGCCTATACTTTCGGCGATTGCCGATAACATTGGTAACAAAAAATTATTTCTCAAAATATTTTGCACCTTAGGTTCATTGGGATGTGCTTCCTTATATTTTTTTACAGGATTAGAGACTTTATGGATAGGAGTCCTTGGGAGTGTGTTAGCAAGCGTTGGTTATTGGGGGAGTTTGGTTTTTTATAACGCTTATTTACCAGAAATTGCTAGCAAAGAGAGACAAGATAGCTTGAGTGCTCAAGGGTTTATCTATGGTTATTTAGGCTCGGCCATTTTATTAATTTTTTGTTTGCTATTAATCATGGTGGTGGATGAGAGCCTTACCCGATTTTCATTTTTATTAGTAGCCTTATGGTGGATTGGTTTTGCGCAAATTACTTTCAAATATTTACCCAATAGTTACACCAAGCCAGACCTTACAAAATCTAAATCTGTGTGGAAAAATTCACATAAAGAACTCTTTCAAGTTGGTAAATATCTGTTCACATATAAAAATTTGAAACTATATCTCATTGCTTTCTTTTCTTTAAGCGTAGGGATACAAACCATCAATTATATGGCTACACGCTTTGGCGATAAGGAACTTGAACTCGATTCATCAAAACTAATCATCACCATATTACTTATTCAGTTTGTAGCCATTTTAGGCTCCTATTTATTTGCTAGGCTTTCGACTAAGTTTGGTAATATGATTTCCTTGAAGATAGGCTTAGGAATATGGGCAATCATATGTTTTTCTGCATTTTTAATGGATAAGAATGATATCTATGTAGAATATCAGTTTTATGCTTTAGGAGGGGCTGTAGGTCTTGTTCTTGGTGGTGTACAAGCATTAACAAGGTCTACATATTCTAAGCTACTACCGCATAGTAATGATAACACCATATTTTTTAGTTTTTATGATATCATAGAAAAACTAGCTTTAATTTTAGGAAGTTTTATATTTGGACAGGTTTTATACCTAACGGGAAGCATGCAGTATTCTGCCCTTACCTTAAGTATCTTTTTTATTATTTCTATCGTATTGTTATCCTATATCAAGGAGAAGCATTTATAGCTTATTTGTAAAAAATAAGTGGAAAATTACGGTCACTAACACTTAATAATAGATTATCCTTCTGCCCAATTCAATCTATCTGCATTATTAAATTGCCATGGAGCACCATTATTCTCTACATTTTGCATCATCAAGTTAAGTTCCATAGGAGCGGCAGATTCCTCCATTACAAGGTATCTTCTAAGATCGATGATAATAGACATAGGATCGATGTTGATAGGGCAAGCCTGAGTACAAGCGTTGCAAGTGGTACATGCCCATATCTCCTCTGGTTGAATGTAGTCACCAATTAATTTCTTGCCGTCATCAGCAAAGTTTCCACCATTTTTATCTAGAATTGCACCTACATCTTCTAATCTATCTCGTGTATCCATCATAATCTTACGTGGAGAAAGTTTTTTACCAGTAATATTAGCAGGACATTCAGAGGTACATCGACCACATTCAGTACAAGAATAAGCATTTAATAATTGCACCTTTGTAAGATCAAAAACGTCCTTTGCACCAAATGTCTCTGGTTCTGCCATCGCTTCACCCGCTGCTGGGGCAGCAAAAGGATCTACATTTGGATCCATCATTAGTTTTACCTCTTTGGTAACACTTTCTAAGTTAGTAAATTCACCTTTAGGTTTTAATTTTGAATACCAAACATTTGGAAAAGCAGAGAGAATATGAAAGTGTTTTGAATAATATAAATAATTTAAAAAGAATAAAATTCCTAATATATGAAACCACCACATCATTCTTTCAATGATATGTAAAGTGGTAACAGTGAATCCATCAAAGAAAAAGAATAAGTTTTTAGAAACTGGAAAAGCACCAGCTAAGTCTTGACCGTCTTTAGCGTGTGCATAATAGTCAGCGGCATTCATAGATAAGAATGCAAGCATTAATACAAATTCTATATAAAGGATATAATTAGCATCATTTTTAGGCCATCCTTTCATCTCTCGTTTCCAGAATCTTGGAATTTTAGCTATGTTTCTTCTAAGCCAAAATCCAATGACTGCCACGATAACAAGTAAAGCCAGAATCTCGAAACTCCCGATTAATACATCATATACGGGTCCTAGAAAAGAAAATACTCTATGGGTTCCAAAAATCCCATCGATCATAATTTCTAAAACCTCTAAATTTATAATTACAAATCCAGCATATACAAGTATATGTAAAAAGCCCGCAACAGGTCTCACTACCATTTTGCTTTGCCCTAATGCCACCAAAGCCATTAATGACCATCGTTCTTCAGGATGGTCAGTTCTATGACTATCTCTTCCTAGATTAATATTTCTTATAAGTTTTCTAATATTGTATGCAAAAAATCCTATACCACAGATTAATGCGATAATAAAAAACATTTGAGATAAGTGGCCTATACTTTCCATGAGTTTATTTTTCTTCCTCTAATATAATAATTTCTTCTTCTTTTTTGGGTGCTTTATGCTTTTTACCAAATATTGAAAACTGCACATATCGATCTGGTCTTTCTTGAAGATCCTTTACTAAGACATTTAAATTAGAAGCCGTTTGGTTTAGATTATTATATAACTCTTTGTCGTTGATTACGCTGTTTAAAGTTCCATCTGCTTGGTCTATACGCGCTAATGTTGCTTTTAATGAGGCAGAAGCTTGATTGATTTCATTTAAAGTCTTGTCAATATCTGACTGATTTAATTTATCTGCAACTTCGCCATATTTACCAATAGCTGCATTGGTAGTGCTCAACATTTTATTGGTATTTTGAGAGAGTTCATCAAATTTGTTATCTGCATGTACAAATAATCTATTTGCATTATTGGAAGTGACCGTTAAGGAATTAGCAGTTTGGCCTAAAGCATAGATAGAAGCATCCAAAGACTTCAATACGGATTTTAAACTTTGATTGGTTTCTTCATCTGCGATATTGCTAAATTTACCTAAAGCTCCATTCAATGTTACTAGTACACTATCTAGTCTATTCTGTGTTGGTTTTAATTTATTAGAAACCATTTGCATTAGAGATTCATTACTGGCCGCAATTAGGGTATCACCACTTTTAGCGATGTCTCCATCATATTTTAAATTTAATTGAATCATTTTACCAGCTAGAATCCCAGGCTCATAAATTTCTGCAATTGTATTTTTGCTAAACTCAATATCTTCTTCGATAATCATTTTTACCACAAAATAAATGCTATCGTTTCCTTTTTGTATGATGATATCATCTACTTTACCAACACGTAACCCGCTCACATTCACGGGTTTAGTAGGTAAAAGTCCATCCACATTGGCATACTTAACATAAAGTATTTTCCCGCGAGAAAAAATGTTTTCACCCTGTAGAAATCTAAATAGCCAGAAAAATACGACCATCGTGATAAGGGCTAAAACACCGACCTTTAATTCTTTAGATATTTTCAACTTGCTTAATTTTTATAAAACAAATATATAGAAATAGTTTGGAATCACTATTTCTTTTTGCCGTTTACAAAATCTACTATAAAGGCGTCTGGGAAGCCACTAGCGTGAATTTTTGTTAAAGCTTTTTTTGCTTCAGCTTCAGACGCAAACCAACCGTGGTAATATCTGTATAACCCATTCGTTTCAATTTTGTCTATCGGTTTAATTCCTTTTAATTGTGGAGCGCTATCTCTATAGTTTCGTTGCGAGGTCAAAATTTGAATTCTTTTGCCAGTTCCTGTTTTACTAAGATCTGTTTTGATTTCTACTTCTTGTAAATTGCCATTGGTGTCAAATTCTGCTACAAAGGCATCTGGGAAACCTTTATTTTTAGCTTGTCTTAAATAAAAATCCCTTTTAGAAGCAAAACTTGTGCTACCATAATAATATTTATAAACATCTCCTGATTTTTCAATTTCAATTGGT
>JBPCUN010000066.1:0-14667 GCA_051011115.1 Weeksellaceae bacterium | reverse complement strand
GCACAATAAACCCTATGGCTACATACAATAACTTGATAGGCTCTGAGAAGAAAAGTAATCTTACCCTAAGTTCTGGTTGATAAGCTACCATGGCAAATAAAACAGCGTATATGGCTGCAGAGGCTCCCATCAACATAGAATGTTGTGGGTAGATGAAACTAAATAACATATAAAAAAGACCGCCTATAATACCGCCTATAAAATAAAATTGCGCAAACGCTTTGTCTCCGAAGTATCTATAAAAAAAGTCTCCCACCACCCATAGCATCAACATATTAAATAATAAATGCATCAACCGTATATGTAAAAACATATACGTGATTAGTGTCCATGGCTTCACGATAAACTCTGGAAATGTACTACTGAGGCTTAGATGATACGTAAGCCAATTATTTTTAGCAATCATCTGAAAAATTGTAACGACTAAAAATACAGCAACATTCAGGTATATTAATTTAATCGGAAGATTGCCCTGTTCGTATTTTTTCTTGATTTCATCTACTAATCCCATCGATGTGAATTTATATTATTCTTCCATATTTTAACTAAAATAAACCCAATCAAGGCACCCCCTAAATGCGCATAATGTGCCACATTGTCTCCTGGATTAGACTCAACCGCTAAGTATAATTCAATGGCTATATAGATTGGGATAAAGTATTTAGCCTTCATCGGAATTGGAGGGAAAATTAGCATCAATACCGCATTTGGAAACATTACACCAAATGCTGTTAGTACGCCAAAGATAGCCCCTGAGGCTCCCATCATAGGAGTGGAATAAATCATACTTAAATCCATCATACTATCGTACCCCATACCCGGCTCTAACCTGCGAAGTTCTTCAATTTGTTCACCCGTTAGATTATAAAAATCAATTAATGATTTTGCTTCAATATAATTAGTTAAATTGAATAAAGCGAAAGCACCGAGCCCTGCTGCGAAATATAAAATCACATATTTCTTTGGCCCTAATGCCTTCTCTACCGTAGACCCAAACATCCAGAGCGCAAACATATTGAATAAAAAGTGAGTGAAATTAGCATGCATAAACATATGCGTAATAATTTGAAAACTTTTGAAATTTTCTGAGAAGGGGAAAAAGGCTCCAAGCAAAATATCTAAATCAAGCGTTGGAGAGTATAAAAGATATTTAGCAGCAAAAAAAAGCGTATTTAATATCAGTAAATTTTTGGTAATAGGGGGTATATTTCTAAACATGTTTCTCTAGTTAAGATATTAATCTAACATTTTTAAGGTTTCAGATAATTCTATCTTGCGGTAAATCTTTTTACCAAAGGGTGTATAATTGAACTGATCTAATGCTAGCAATTCTTGCACCAAATGTTCTGCCTCTTCTTTGCTCATGGGATTCCCTTTTTTCACTGCAGCAAATTTGGCCATAAACTTTGCTAAAACTTCCTCATACTTCAACTCCTCTTGTTGATGGTCTGTAGTAAGGAATTCAGAGATTATGGCATGCACCATTTCTGAGGTAATATCTGCAGGAATCGCATTCACGATGATTAAATCTTGTGAAAATTCAAAACTAAATCCAAATGATATCCATAATTGTTCTGTTTCTTGCAATACAGAAATTTCTTTGGTATCTGCATGAATCTCTACAGGAAAAAGCAATTGTTGACTCAAAGAATTCCTACTGGAATTTTTAATGAACCTATGATATAATATTGCTTGATGCGCTCTATGCTGATCTATCAAAATTAAATCTGACTGATAAGAAGTTACTAAAAAGGAATTATACCATTGCAGTACTTCTCTTTTCGCGTTCAAACCAGATTCAATTATTTCTTCTTGTATAGGCTCTACTTCTTGTTCTAATTTATAATAGGAGTAGCTACCTCCAGGCTTAGCAGAAGGCCTACTAGGAAAAGATGTTGAACCTTGAGGGTTTTTAAAAGGGTTGTAATTTCTATCTACCTTAATCTCTGGTGTTTTTATTTCTTTGCGCTTATTGATTGTTGGCACATCCCATGTAGGTCTATCAAAATCTAAAGTAGGCGTGACTTGATATTGACCTAGTGCATGCTTTATAGCAGCACGCAATTGTGCATATATCGCCGCATCTTCCTCAAACTTAACTTCTGTTTTGGTAGGATGAATATTAATATCAATTTTTTCTGGATCAATCTCCAAGAATATAAAATAACTTGGATGAGAACCTGCAACTATTAAACTTTCAAAAGCCTGCTGTATGGCTTTATGCAAATAGCCACTTTTAATGAATCTATGATTAACAAAAAAGAATTGCTCTCCTCTTGATTTTTTAGCCACATCGGGTTTGCCTACATATCCTGCAATCTTTACAATGTCTGTTTCTTCTTTCACAGGAACAAGTTGACCTTCTAACTTTCGCCCAAAAATCTGCAGAATTCTTTGCGCTAAATTAGATTCAACCAAATGAAATACCTCATTATCATTATGCGTTAATTGAAAGTTGATATTTTCATGCGCGAGCGCTACCCTTTGAAATTCATCGATAATATGTCTAAATTCTACCGCATTTGATTTTAAGAAATTTCGTCTAGCAGGAACATTATAAAATAAATTTTTGATTGATATAATAGTTCCATCTGGGGTTACCCCTGGTTCTTGACTTTTAATCTCCCCGCCTTGTATTCGTAAAATGGTTCCTAGCTCATCCTCTGAGCGTTTCGTCTTCATTTCTACTTGCGATACAGCAGCTATAGAAGCCAATGCCTCTCCACGAAAACCCTTAGTCACAATATGGAAAATGTCATCCGTCGTTCTGATTTTGGAAGTTGCATGACGTTCAAAAGCCATACGTGCATCATTCACGCTCATTCCAGAACCATTATCAATGACTTGCACCAATTGCCTTCCAGCCTCTTTCACTACCAAATGAATATGGGTAGCCCCTGCGTCAATAGCATTTTCTAATAATTCCTTTACAATAGAAGCAGGTCTTTGTACAACCTCACCCGCAGCTATTTGGTTTGCCACATGATCGGGCAATAGCTGAATTAAATCACTCATTCAAAAATATGTCTGTAAATTCTGGGTTGGTGATAACCCACATGATTAAAATAATCAATAACATTCCAACTAAAATCAAGAAAACATTGAATTGTGGAGCTCTAGAAGATTTTTTAGCTCGTACGCGATAGCTTGTAAAGTCAATGCGACTTTCATCACTCATATCTTCATTATGAGCAATTTTTTTCTTGCGTACATAATTAGATGCGAAACGCCCATCCCCTATTCTATTATAGATAAGATCCTGATTCTCTTTATCATAATATCTAGGAATGTAATTAAACTTACGAGGTTTATGCCTATTAAAATATTTATTTAACATACGTGACAAATATACATATTTTATAACTATTTATTTGATTTTAGGTTTTTGAGCTATTCTTGAAAAGAATGATTATTTTTGCCCTACATAAAAAAGAAGCGTGAAGAAAATCTTATTTTTAATACAGCTTGTTACATTATTCAGTGCCTACGCGCCTCTTCTTAATCAATGGCTTGCACCGAATACACTACCGTATTGGAATATTTTCTCATTGGGCTTCCCTATCACTATACTCATCAACATCATCCTCTTGATTCTTTGGCTATTCTTTAGCAAAAAAATGGCTTTATTATTTTTAGTGCTTTCTATCCCTTTAATTACCTTGATAAAACCATGGTTTCCCCTTTGGAATTCAAATACTGAAACTAAAGGAGAGCTATCATTAATGACTTATAACGTAAGATATTTTTATGATGATTTTAATGGTATTCAAGATTTAATTGTTTCCAAAAGACCAGATGTATTTTTCTTTCAAGAAATGGGGGCAAATCCAGAAAAAATCATTGAAGCTCTAGGTAGCGAAGAACCATACTTTTTTGAAAATTATAATTCACTGGGTATTGCCAGTGTCTATCCTATTATTGAAACGAATCAAATTAGACATGAAAATTATCCGCTATGTGCTGTCTATAGTGATATCGCTATGCCACAAGATACTATTCGATTGATTAATGTATACTTGGAATCCCTTCATTTAAATCAAGAAGAAATCAAGCAAACCAGTGCAAATACCGCAGATGTTAGCTACAAAAGCAAAATGCTTATTAGCAAAGTAGCTACGGCCTCTCAGGTGCATCAACAACAAATCAAACTAATCAAAAAAGTTATAAAAAACTCCCCACATCCTGTAATTTTGGGGGGAGACTTTAATGCAGTCCCTACATCTTTTGAATACTATAAATTAAGAGAAAATTTAATAGACGGCTTCACAGTGTCTGGGTACCAAATAGGGCACACCTTTAGAACCTTAGGAGTACCTTTAAAATTAGATTACATCTTTACTTCTAAAGACTTAAAAACTACCCGTTATGAAATTTTAAAGGTTAATTATTCTGACCATTACCCGACTTGGGCAGAGTTTTCTTTTATTGATTAGTACTAATTAAAATATATTGGTATGGTGCTCCCCTTTGTATTTTATATCTTTGGTGAAACTTGTATTACGTATGACTAACGCCGAGCAATTTATTAATGAAATCCAAAATGGATACTATCCAAAAGGTAAATACATCACTTTAGGAAAAGGAAAGTTAGAAGGTGAAATACAACCTGAAGCAACTATCAAAATCCCGCTTAAAACATTCAATAGACACGGTCTCATCGCTGGAGCAACAGGGACAGGAAAGACTAAAACTTTACAAATTATCCTAGAACAATTATCTAATCAAGGGGTTCCCTCGCTTGTAATGGATGTAAAAGGTGATTTAAGTGGAATTGCTAAGCCTGGCGACGCTAGCAATAAACATATCATAGAAAGGATGCAAAAGCTAGAAATTCCCTATGATGCAAGCGGATTTCCTGTGGAATTCTTAACGTTAAGTGGAGAGAAAGGTATTAAATTGAGAGCTACTGTTACGGAATTTGGACCCCTGTTATTGAGTAAGATTTTAAACCTTAACGACACCCAAGAAAGCATCATATCTGTAGTCTTCAAGTTTTGCGATGACAATGCACTTCCATTGGTTGATTTAGAAGATTTAAAAAAAGTACTGCGTTATATTAATGATGATGATGTGGGCGAGGAACAGTTTAAAAAGAATTACGGCGGTGTTTCCACATCATCCTTAGGAGCAATTCAACGCAAAATCGTAGCATTAGAACAACAAGGCGCTGATCAATTTTTTGGAGAACCTTCTTTTGATGTACAAGATTTATTAAAAACAAAAGACAATAAAGGAGTAGTTAGCATTGTTCGGCTCACAGACATTCAAGATAAACCACAGTTATTCTCTACCTTTATGCTCAGTTTATTGGCAGAGATATATGCTAATTTTCCTGAACAAGGAGACAGTGATCAACCTAAATTATGTCTATTTATAGATGAAGCACATTTAATCTTTAATGAAGCTTCAAAAGCATTACTGAATCAAATTGAAACAGTTGTAAAGTTAATTCGATCTAAAGGTATAGGCGTATTTTTCATTACTCAAGTTCCTGGGGATATACCAGAAGCCGTTCTAAGCCAACTTGGTCTAAAAGTACAACATGCTCTACGTGGTTTTACAGGAAAAGATAGAAAAGAAATTAAAAAAGCAGTAGAAAATTATCCTACCTCTACATTTTACAAAACAGATGAATTAATTACAGAATTAGGTATTGGAGAAGCTTTAATTACAGCTTTAAATGAAAAAGGTGTTCCAACACCACTTGTTTATACACATTTGGTGGCTCCACAATCTAGAATGGGTATTTTAGATGATTCAGAGATTAATGAATTGGTAAGTAAATCTGATTTAGTTGAGAAATATAACCAATCAGTCAACAGAGAATCTGCTTATGAAATTTTAACTCAAAAGTTAGAAACTGCGGCGCAAGAGAAAGTACCAGAAGAAGCTAAAGCCAAAACTTCTACTAAGAAATCGGATGATAAAAGCTTTATGGAAGAAATTATCGAAAGTAGAATGGCTAGAGATATCGGTAGAACCTTTACAAGAGAAATTACACGTTCTATTTTAGGTGCCTTAGGAATTAAAAGAACTTACAGAAGATAGTGAAATACGCCATTCTAGATATAGAAGCCACGGGAGGCAAAGCAGGAACAGAGAAGATTATAGATATTGCAATATATCAATTTGATGGGCAATTAATAACCGACAAATTTGGATCTATGGTCAATCCACAGCGTAAGATCGACCCCTATGTTCAAAGATTAACAGGGATTACAGACAAAATGGTGTTAAGAGCTCCTAAGTTCTATGAGATTGCTAAACGCGTTATAGAAATTACAGAAGATTGCATCATAGTAGCACATGGTGTCCACTTTGATTACAGAATGCTGAAACAGGAATTTAAAGAACTTGGTTATCCTTTTGAAAGACCTACGTTAGACACCGTAGTTTTAAGTCAAAAATTAATTCCAGAAGCAGAATCCCATTCTTTAGGGAAACTGTGTAAATCTCTTGGGATTCCAGTAAGTTCTAGACATAGAGCAGATGGGGATACACTAGCCACCTTAGAATTATTCAAAATTCTACTGGAAAAAGACGCACAAAAGAATATTATTCAAACTTATGCTAAAAAAGAACCTGATAGCAAGCAACAGGTTCAAAAACTCCTAAACTTAGAGCATAGTTTGCCCAGCAAAACTGGTGTTTTTTATTTGCATAATGCAAAAGGGAAAATTATCTATATTGGGGCAGCTAAGAATATAGCACACGAGGTAAACCATGTTTTTATTCAAAGGAATGAAAATGCACATAGAATTCAATCTTTAGTAGAAAATATCACTTTTGAATTGACTGGAAGTTATTTAATTGCATTGTTGAAAGCAAAAGATGAGCGAAAAGGTAAAAAGAATTTAATTAATTTAAAGACAGATTCTTTCACTTATGGCGTCTATACGGATGAGGAGCAGGTTTTAAAAATTGAGAAGTTTGAAAAGGAACGCCGACAACCTTTGATGATTTTTGACCACAGAAAAAAGGCAGAAGCGAAGATTAAATCTTGGCTAAAAAAATATCCTGATTATTCTACCTTAAATAAACTGAGCAAGCAAATTAAAGCTGATGTTAATTTTCAAGATCAAAATTTTATTTTACTTGATAAAGGTCGAGATAAAACAGAAACTTCCTTTATTGAAGTTTATAATAACCTTATTTTAGGATATGGGTTTTATAAATTTCATAACCAAATAGAGGAATTAAGTATAAGAGAAAACATTCGTGTACCATTGTCAAACTCCATGTATAATGTGGTCCTTTTAAAGACATTTATACATCAAAAAAAATATACACAATTAATCCCCTACACTAAGAAGGATGCTATAAAAATTCCAAATATAAATGAAAGATTTAGATCAAAGAATAAGTGAGAAATTCCGTCAAAAAGACTGGAATGAAGTGAAGACAAATGATGCATGGTCTGTTTTTAAAATCATGAGTGAATTTGTAGATGGTTATGAACGCATGGCAAAACTAGGGCCCTGTGTTTCTATGTTTGGGTCTGCTAGAACTTTAAATGAGCATAGATATTATGAATTAGCAGAAGAAATCGCTTATGGCATTACTAAAATAGGTTTTGGAATCATTACTGGAGGAGGCCCTGGCATCATGGAAGCAGCGAATAAAGGTGCAAGACGAGGGGGCGGTAAATCTGCTGGTCTTGGTATAGAACTCCCTTTTGAGACTGGTAATAATGAATTTATAGACAGAGATTTAAGCCATACTTTTGATTATTTCTTTGTAAGAAAAGTAATGCTTGTAAAATATGCACAAGGATTTGTGGTATTGCCTGGAGGTTTTGGAACTATGGATGAATTGTTTGAAGCACTTACCCTGATCCAAACTGGCAAAATCGGACGTTTCCCAATTGTTTTAGTAGGAAAAGATTATTGGTCTGGCTTGATTGATTGGTTTAAGAAAACACTTTTAGCTGAAGGCAAGATTAATGAAGAGGATTTAAATTTGTTTAGAATCGTAGACACGTCTGAAGAAGCAGTTGGGCATATCAAGGCTTTCTACGATAAATATGCAGTGAAGCAAAACTTCTAAATTCACTAAATCAAAAAAGAAAACCCCAAAAACTTTCTAGCTTTTGGGGTTTTCTTTAAAACAAAAAACTTGAAATTTAATCATATTTATATTTCAACAATCTAAGTGCATTTAATACGACCAACAATGTTGAACCTTCATGGAAAACCACTGCAGGACCTATTGAAGTGAGTCCAAATAGTGTAGCAGGAACCAGCAAAGCAACCATTCCCATTGATATCCAAATATTTTGTTTTATGATTCTTTTAGAAGCTCTACTAAGACCTATCACAAAAGGTAACTTTTCTATTTTATCAGACATTAAAGCCACATCGGCGGTTTCTAATGCGACATCGCTCCCAGCCGCGCCCATTGCAACTCCAACTGTAGCATTAGCCATAGCAGGAGCATCATTTACCCCATCCCCGACCATGGCAACTTCACCATATTTTTCTTTCAATTTGGTAATAGCAGCCACTTTATCTTCTGGTAATAAATCTCCTCTAGCTTCCGTTAATCCGATTTTATTGGCTATAGATTCCCCAATTAACTGATGGTCTCCCGTCAGCATAATCATATTTTCAATCCCTATCCCTTTCAGTTCTTTTAATGTAGAAGCTGCCATTTCTCGTGGTAAATCCATCACACTTATAATCCCAATCAATAGATTTTGATAAGCAACCAGCATAGTAGTTTCTCCTGAACTGATAAGCGCTTCCATCTTGTCCTTTATTGTATCAGAAACTAGGATATTATGAGTATTCATCAACTGCACATTCCCGATCAAAACCTTCTTACCTTCATATTCAGCAGTGATTCCCATCCCTTGAATGGCTTCTATGTTTTCTGCCTTATTTTCTGTGATAATACCTTTTTCTTGCTTTAAGCCATTTACGATAGCTCTGGCCAACGGGTGATTACTCAAACTTTCTACATCCGTCACAATCTGCATAAAAAGCTTTTCATCAAATTGATTTAAAACTTCCGTATGTGTCAATTTCGGTTTCCCTTCCGTAAGTGTCCCTGTTTTATCAAAAGCTATGGTTTTCAAATCTCCCAAAGCCTCTAAAGCCTTACCCCCTTTAATTAAAACTCCATTTCTGGCCGCTCTTGCTATACCACTTAACACTGCGCTTGGTGTAGATATAGCTAAGGCACATGGACTTGCTGCAACCAAAACTGTAATGGCTCTATAAATACTGTCCTCATAAGTTTCATCCAACACCAAAAAGGCAAAACATAAAAGGGCAACGAAAATGATGACTACAGGCACATACCATTTCTCAAACTTCTTAGACATTACTTGCGTCTTAGAACCTGTCCCGTCTATATTGCTTACCATCTCTATCATATGAGCAATGGTACTATCTTTAGAAAGTTTCAGCACCTTAACTTCTAAGGCGTGATCACCATTAATACTACCTGTATAGACTTTATGTTTACGGCTAAGGGTGTCAAAACTTAATTCCTGCTCACTGGACGCTACAGGTGATTTCTCCACAGGCATACTCTCTCCTGTTATACTCGCTTGGTTTACCGATGAAGAACCCTTAATGATTACCCCATCCGCTGCAATTTTGGTGTGGGGTTGCACAAGTATTACATCATTCAGTTGCAAAGATTCAATCGGGACTTCTTGACTTCCTTTTTCTGTTTTGAGTAAGGCTACCTTGGGAGACAACTCTCCCAAAACCTCAATATTTTTGCGGGCTTTATTCATCGCAAAATGCTCTAAGGCATGACCAAGACTAAACAGAAACAATAACAAAGAGGCCTCTCCCCATCTATCAATATAGATAGCTCCTGCTGCTGCAGCCAACATCAAGAAATCAATTTCTATAATTCCTTTTAAAACTCGTTCAATAGATTCAAAAAAGATAAAGTAACCTCCGAAGAAAAGAGAAATACCGAAACTGATTTTATAATAGAATGCTGGAACATCTAGTAGATGCTCTATAATCAATCCAACGAAGAAAAACACACCAGATAAAATCGCAAAAACGAGTTCTGTATTTTCACCGAACATACCTAGATGCTGATGCTCGTGATGATTCTTTTTTTCGACACTACAACAACTTTTACTCATACTACAAATTTAAGGTTTTTTAATGGTATTCGTAAATAGCTATATCATCATGTAAAAACTACATAATTCTCTAGGACATAGTTATATTAATATACTAATTTAATAATTATTTAAATTTTGTTTCAAGAAATTTCATTACTTTAGTTATATAAAAAAATATAAATATGGGGACAATCATCATTATAATACTTGTACTACTAGCTTTCATACTTTTATTTGTCATGTATGGTATAGGAATTTACAATAAGTTGGTGAAATTAAGAACATTGGTAGAAGAGGCTTGGAGTGGTATAGACGTTCAACTTAAGAAACGCCACGATTTAATTCCAAATTTGGTAGAAACTGTGAAAGGCTATGCTACCCATGAGCAAGAAACATTTAAAAAGGTGACAGAGGCCAGAAACCAAGCGGTAAGTGCTAACAGTGTAGAACAACAACAAACCGCAGAGAACCAACTAAATCGTTCTCTCATGAATCTCTTTGCTGTGGCAGAGCAATACCCAGAGTTAAAGGCTAACACCAACTTTATGCAGCTGCAAACAGAGCTATCTTCTATAGAAGCGGATATTGAAAAGTCTAGACGCTACTATAATGGTACTGTGAGAGAGAAAAATATTCTTATTGACTCTTTCCCAAGTAGTATTATTGCTGGAATGTTTGGATTTATGAAATCAACTTTCTTTGAGTTAGAGAATATAGCAGAAAGGGCTGTACCTAAAGTAAGTTTCTAATGAGATTTAAACTTCTTTTACTATCTATCTTATTAAGTGTTCTCTCCTATGGGCAGCAAGAAAAAATCAATGCTTTTCATGCAGAAATAGCCATTGATACAAGCTCTGTCATTAGGGTTACAGAGACCATAGCGATTGAAGCCTATGGCAAGGAGTTTAAACGAGGAATCGTACGCTATTTACCTAAAGAGAAAAAAGATAGTTTAGGAAATAGAGTGTCATTAAATTATAAGATATTAACTGTCAAAAAAGATGGCCTCATAGAGCCATATCATACCGCGACTGAAAATGGCAATCTTGTAATATATGTGGGGAATAAAAACAGATATATTTCGTCTGGCAACCATGAATATCAAATTACTTACACCGCAGAAAACACCCTATCATATTACTCAGATTTTGATGAACTATATTGGAATGTGAATGGTTTTGGATGGAATTTTATAATTGATGATATTTCTGCCACTATTACTTTACCTTCTGGCGCCAAATTACTACAAACCGCTTGTTATACAGGAAGCTATGGTTCTACAGCAACAAATTGTAGTGGAGAAATAAAAGATAATCAAGCTATATTTAATGGTAGTCGTCTATATTCTAAACAAAACTTGACCATTGCCGTTGGTTTTGAAAAAGGAGTTATTTACCAACCGCCACCGCCACCGCCACCCTCTTTCTTTGAACAATATGGGCTCTTACTGTTAAGCATAATATTGATTATTGGGTTGATGATTTATTATATCATAACCTGGAGCCTTTTTGGCATAGACCCTGCAAAGCCAACTGTGTATCCACTCTTTGACGCACCTCATAATCTATCTCCAGCAAGTGTAGGAATGTTACATAAAGAACGTTATTGGGGTGATTTAATTACCGCTTCTTTAGTGAACCTCGGTATCAAAGGATTTCTGAAAATAGAGGAAGAAGAATACAAAGAGTTGTGGGGCTTATATAAATCTAAAACCTTTAAGATTACAAAAATTAAAGAGCCAACAGCCGATTTGCCTATCGAAGAAAAAACATTGATGGAGAGTTTCTTTAGGAGCTCTAATCATGTGAACATTAATGGTTCCTATGACTCTAACCTAGAAGATTCCGTAAATGCATTTCAGAGAACAATAAAATCGAAACATAATGACTTAATTAATGAAGGTAATAATTATAAGTTTTTAATTTTTCCTACTTTAATCATATTTGGTTTTACATTTCTAGGTATATATTATGGGTTTAATAAAGAAAATTCTATTCCACTTCTATTTTTTATCTCTGGAATTTTGAACTTCTTACCTATTCTATTATTTGCATTATTAATTAGAAGAATTAGAAAACTATTTTCCCTTAAATGGGTTTTAGTTTTATTAGGATTTATAACCATCCTTATTATATTTATTTTTGTGATCACAAGACCTTATGATCCTTCAGAACTGAACATATATAGTATTTTAGGCTTTTTATTATTTGGCGTTATTTCTTTAGGTTTATATCAATATTTAATCAAAAAACCTTCTGCAAAGAAATTAAAAATACAATCGGAAATTGAAGGGTTTGAGATGTATTTAAAAACAGCAGAGGAAAGACAGTTACAGCAGTTTAATCCACCAAAAGTAACCCCTGAAGTTTTTGAAAAATACTTACCATACGCTATTGCATTAGATGCAGATAAAATTTGGGGTGCAAAATTTCAACAATATTTATCTCAATCCTCCACGAGTCAAGATTACCAAACTACTTGGTATACAGGAAGTAACTTCAATGCCATGAATTTTGGTCACGCACTCAACAGTAACTTATCCAATGCTATTAGCAGTAGTTCTACCCCTCCTAGTTCTTCCAGTAGCGGATCGGGTGGAGGTGGATTCTCTGGCGGCGGTGTCGGTGGAGGTGGAGGCGGTGGCTGGTAAACAATGATTTATTCATAAAACCTATTCAGAGTTATAGGAATTCTGTATTTTTATAATTCTTAAACAAGTCATTTTTATGAAAAATCAATTTATATTAGGTGAAAATACATTGACCGTAGAAAAATGTATGGACATCATCCATAGAGAAACCGCTGTAATCATCAGTGAAAATTCTAAAAAACTAATCAAAGACTCCGCACAAAGAGTGCAGAATATTGTGGATTCCAATCGTACGGTATATGGTATCAACACAGGCTTTGGCCCTTTATGCACAGTGAAGATTTCTGCAGAACAAACCCGAAAGCTTCAAGAAAATATTTTAAAAAGCCATGCGGTAGGTGTGGGTGATTATTTAAGTGATGAATTGGTGAGATTAATGCTTCTTACCAAAATGCATGCTTTATCTAGAGGATATTCTGGCATTCAATTAGCTACACTAGAGCGTATTCAATTTTTATTTGAAAATGATATTTTACCTCAAGTACCTGCACAAGGTTCTGTGGGTGCTTCTGGAGATTTAGCACCTTTATCTCACCTATTTTTACCTCTTATTGGAATAGGAATGGTGAAGTATAAAGGAGAAGTAGTTTCTACAGAAGAAGTTTACAAAGCATTGAATGTAGAACCTATAGCGTTGAGTGCCAAGGAAGGATTGGCTTTAATCAACGGAACACAATTTATATTAGCCCATGCTGTTTTAGGGGTACATAGAATGGAACAGGCATTAGAAAATGCAGATTTGATTGGGGCTATGATGCTGGATGCGATGCGTGGGTCTACTTCTCCTTTTAAAAAGGAATTACATGAAATCCGCCCATATGATGGAACGCAGCAAGTAGCTGAAAACCTAAGAAATTATTTAGAGGGATCAGAAATTGCAATTTCAGAAAAAGACTTTGATCGTGTACAAGACCCATACTCGTTGCGTTGTATGCCACAAGTTCATGGGGCTAGCCGCAATGCTTGGAAGCATTTGAAAGAATTAACAGAGATTGAATTGAATGCTGTGACAGATAATCCAATTATCACGCTAGACGGTGATGCTATCTCTGGTGGAAATTTCCATGGGCAACCGTTGGCTATGGTATTAGATTATGCTTCTATAGCGGTTGCAGAATTAGGAAATATAGCAGATCGTAGAATTTATTTAAGCTTAGAGGGACCAAAAGTTAATCTACCCACTTTATTAATGAAGGAAACTGGGTTAAATTCTGGCTTTATGATATGGCAATATACTACTGCAGCATTAGTTACAGAGAATAAATCATTCTTATTTCCTGCTAGTGGAGATTCTGTACCTACCTCTATGGGGCAAGAAGATCATGTGAGCATGGGTAGCATCTCGGGTAGAAAATTACATATGATATTAGATAATTTAGAGAAAATACAAGCTATTGAATTATTAACTGCTTGTCAGGCCTTAGATTTTGTACATCCATTGAAATCATCTGAAATTATAGAAAAATTACATTCAAAAGTACGAGAACAGATTCCACATTTTGCAAATGATGAATACTTTGGTGAATACATCAAAAAAGGAATTGAAATCATACAAACAGGAACTTTAAAAAATCAAATCTCATGAAAATTATAGGACCCTTTACCCAACTTCTTCCCATGACCAATATGCCACTAAAAGGGGCATTACAAGACGATAATTTACCGATTATCAAGAATGGTGGAATTGTGGTTGATGGTGGTAAGGTTGTAGAAACAGATACTTATACCACTCTTTTAGAGAAATATCCAAAAGCAACTTTGCAGACCACCAATGGGAATACCGTTGCTCTACCTGGGTTTGTAGATAGCCACACGCATATTTGTTGGGGAGGTACACGTGCCATGGATTTTGCCATGCGTAATGCAGGGAAAACCTATATGGACATTGCAAGAGAAGGCGGTGGTATTTGGAGCACTGTACAGA
>JBPCUN010000065.1:0-3992 GCA_051011115.1 Weeksellaceae bacterium | reverse complement strand
TGTAATAAATATAGTTTACGCTATATCCTTTGCTTAAATCTCTTGATTGAAATATCAGCTTATAATAATCTTCCACTCTCTTTTTAACTGAAAAAAAGTAATATCGTGTAGGCTTTGAGGGTAACTTAAATTCTAGAGGTGGCACTGGACTTAATCTATATTCCTTAATCATACGATCATAAATTGAACTTTCCTCTTCATATTTACTATTCAAAATGTAAAACGTATCAGGAACTATTGAATTAGCATAATATGGAGAGTAACCTATTGAATCATGGTTTGCATCATACTTTAAAGCTATATAAGTGTTTTCCTTCTTTTGCGCGTACAGCACCAGAGAAAAAGAGAAGAACATTAAATACAATATTTTAAGCATAGACCGTCTGATTACTCATTTGTATCATTATAATAGGCTAAAGCTATTCAATCAAATGACATTGAACCGATAACATTAACAACATTACGAAATTTATAGGACTAAACATCTACAATAAAAAAAAGCCTCGGAGTTTTTAAACTTCGAGGCTTTGAATATATCGTTCAATTCAATTTATGAAGTATAAACACTTTCTTTTTTGAAGTGTTTAGTTAAAAGATAATAGAAAATAGCACGGTGCTTTCTTGAATTTGATTTTCCCATTTTCTCAGTCACCATATCAATTGCTCCGTCTAAGTCATCACTATCGGATAAACCTAGTTTTTTAATTAAAAAGTTTTTCTTTAACCTATCTACTTCTTCCTTGTCAGAAGTTGCAACATAGGCAGCATCACTATTGTATAAAGAAGGCCCTAAACCTTTACAAACCGCCATTAATAAATCCATATCTGGCCTTTCATTCATGTCATTTAAGGCTGTAGCCATTTGATCAACTTTCTCTTGTAATTTGCTCATAATAAAATTTTTAATTTATTTTTAAAATTAATAAAAATATCATCAACATCCAATTGATTGACTAGCCGTTTTGTACATATATCCTTTTAACTCTGCTAGATATAGAAGTTAATATCTCATAAGGGATGGTGGATGACCATGCAGCCACTTGATTGACGGTAGGATTTTCTCCAAAAATAATAACCTCGTCACCTTCTCGGCATTTAATACCTGTAATATTCACCATAATCATATCCATACAAATATTCCCTATAATAGGAACAAGTTTTCCTTTGATAGCAACATAACCTCGTTCATTGCTCAGGATACGTTTCACACCATCGGCATAGCCCACTGGTAAAGTTGCAATCCTAGTGGGTTTATCTGCTTTGAAATGTCTACCATAACTGACCGTTTCACTCACTTTTAAATCATGAATTTGAGAGACTACAGTCTTGAAAGTAGCTACGTTTTTCAAGAATTTATCACTTTCTGCATCTACTCCAATGCCATACATTCCAATACCTAAACGTACCATATCCATTTGATATTCTGGATAATTTAATATCGCTGCAGAATTTGCGATATGCCTTGTTGGTTCATACCCAAGGTTAAAAGAGAGTTTCTGATACATGCTTTTATAAACCGCAACTTGCTTATGTACAAAATCTTCTTCTGATGGCATATCACTGGTGGCAAAATGTGAAAATACTGACTGTACATGTACATAAGGATTATCAGCTAGGCGTTTAATCAATTCAGATATCTGCTCTTCATTAAACCCTAAACGATTCATTCCTGTATTTAACTTAATATGAACAGGATAGGACACTTGAATCTCATGTCGGATCAATGCTTCTGTAAAGTTATCTAGCATCCTAAAGCTATAAACCTCTGGTTCTAATTGATTAGCAATCATGGTATCATAACTGCTCTGCTCTGGATTCATCACCATGATAGATTGAGTAATTCCATGTTTTCTAAGCTCCGCTCCTTCGTCTGCATACGCTACCCCAAAATAATCTATTCCATGATTCATAAGGGCTTGAGCAATTGCTACACCTCCTAAACCATACCCAGAAGCCTTGACCATTGCCATCATTTTGGTCGTTGGTTTCAGTTGTCTTTTATAATATTTTAAATTATGAATTAAATTGTCTAAATCAATTTCTAATACTGTATCATGCGACTTTTGTTGAAATATTTTGGATATATTCTCTAGTCCAAATTTTCTTGCCCCTTTCAATAGAATTACCTCATCATGAAAATCATTTATATTCAAATGGCTTATAAAGGAGGCTGTATCTCTGTAAGATTCCTGTAAATTTTTGAATAGATGTTTGAATTGATCGACCTCTTCTCCGATTAAAATCACTTTTTGTATCGGATAGGCATTCACCCAATCTGCAACTCTTTTATAAAGTTCTTTTGGACTCAAACGATCTTGTAAAACATCGGTGAGAATCAATGTTTTCTTGAAGTAAGTATGATTTTTGAGCACATTAAGCGCTATTGGGATCGATGACAAATCTGAGTTGTATGTATCATCAATAATCACGGTTTGATTGACTCCTTCTCTTTGCGCAAGCCTCATCTCTACAGGTTGCAATAAGCTGAAGTTGAGACTAATTTTATCTAAATCAACAGGCATCTGTGTAATAACCGCAAAACTTACCAGTGCATTGTAAATAGAAGCTTCATCTCTAAATGGAATCTGGAATTTATAAAATTTATTTTTAAATCTGATTTTGATAAGCGAATCATTCCAACCAGATAAAAGCTGCACATTGGCTGATTCATCAATCCCAAAACTTATAATATTTTTTTTGTTGTAATGATTTAATACTTCATTTCTAATAACGGTATCATCAAATGGAAAAATAATGGTTTTAGCCTTTTCAAACAGTTTCATTTTTTCTTGAACCTGCTGTTCTCTGCTTTTAAAAAATTCTGAATGAGCATTCCCCACCATGCTCAGTACGGCAATATCTGGATCTACAATAGATGCAATGGTTTCCATTTCACCAGGTTCTGAGATTCCTAGTTCGACAATCGCCATATTGGCACTTGGTTCCATTTGTAAAACAGAAAGAGGCACGCCAATCTGTGAATTATAACTTTTAGGACTGCGAATAATTTTAATATCTTGATAAAGCAATTGATACAACCACTCTTTAATAATGGTTTTGCCATGGGTTCCAGTAATGCCTATGACTTTACCGTTAAATTGCTTGCGATGGTAGGCTGCCCACTTTTGCAATGCTTTCACAACATCCTCCACGATTAGGAAATTGGCGGCTAGACCGTCTATAGGCTTTGTTACCACAAAGCTCTTAACGCCTTTATCGAGCACCTCTTGTATGTAAGTGCTTCCGTCTCTTTGATGCCCTTGGATTGCGAAAAACAAACCTTGTGAAGCAGGTATAATATGACGGGAATCAAACCATATATGATTGATTACAGTCGTTGGATCTCCCATAACCTTGGCACCCAAAATATCTGATAGCTGCTTTAATGTGTAAGATGTCATGGTTTAATTTTATTCATTTTCTCTGACTCCAATGCTTCCCAAAACACAGCACGGCTCAGTGGTTCATATTCTTGAACTTCTCCTAATTCTACCAATTTATCACTATTAATTTTTCGATGGGAATAATTAGCTAAATTTCCAGTTCTCACACAAATCGCATGTACTTTAGTCACGTATTCTGCAATCGCCATCAGATTAGGCATTGGTCCAAATGGTCTTCCTTTAAAATCCATATCAAGCCCTGCAATAATTACCCTTTTTCCACTATTGGCAAGATCATTTACTACTTGCACGATTCCATCATCAAAAAATTGAGCCTCATCAATACCCACCACATCACAATCATCTGCTAATAAAATTAAATTTGAGCTAGACTCTATAGGTGTACCTACAAGGCTATTCTTATCATGAGAAACTACTTCTTCTTCATCATACCGCTTATCTACCGCTGGCTTGAATATCTCTACGTGTTGCCCAGCAAATTCTGCGCGTTTTAATCTGCGAATTAGCTCCTCTGTCTTGCCAGAGAACATAGAACCACATATGACTTCTATCCAACCTGTGTGTTGTTGCGGGTTTACTGTATTTTCC
>JBPCUN010000064.1:0-44388 GCA_051011115.1 Weeksellaceae bacterium | reverse complement strand
GATGTTAGGTGATAGGGTTATAAGCGTTAATGACAGTTCTATTATTGGATTGGAGCCTAAAGAAGTTGCTAGCCTTATCAAAGGGGAACCTAACGCTACTGTAGCATTAGCAATACGTCGAAATCATGAATCTTTAGAGGTCAAGGCAAAACGCTCTGCAATTACAGATGATACCATGATAGATAGTTACATGTTAACGGATAAGCTTGGTTATATAAAATTAAAAAGGTTTGTAGATAAAAGCTATATAGAAACCAAAAAAGCACTTGAAAGTCTAAAGGATCAAGGAATGGAAACGCTTGTGTTTGATCTTAGAGGAAACCCAGGGGGATTGATGTCTGTGGCTGAAAAAATTGCCGATGAATTTTTAACTAAGAATCAACTGGTCGTCTTCACCAAGGATGCTCAAGGCAAAAAGAAAATGTTTTATGCTACCAATGATGGCTCCTTTGACGGAAAGCCAATATATGTGCTGATTGACGAAGAATCTGCCTCTGCGAGCGAGATTATTGCTGGTGCTATTCAGGATAATGATGCAGGCACCATTGTAGGTAGAAGAAGTTTTGGAAAAGGCTTGGTACAAAGAGAAATTAGCTTAGGTGATGGTACTAAACTTAGGCTTACTACTGCCAGATATTATACGCCCTCTGGTAGATCTATACAAAAACCATATACAAATGGTAGTAGCGAAGATTATACAAAAGATCTTGCTAAGCGCTACATGCGAGGAGAATTCTTTTCGCTGGATAGCATTCATGTGCCAGATTCATTGAAGTACAAAACCGTAAAAGGACGCACCGTATATGGAGGGGGTGGAATTATCCCAGATATATTTGTACCATTAGATAGCATGAAATACAGCGTATGGTATTATACCTATAAAGATCGCAATCACTTTAATGAAAAAATATTAGACTATATCGTTGATAATAAAGATAAACTCAGTAAAATAAAGGAAGAACATTTTATAGCGTTCTTCAACGCAAAACCACTTGCAGAAACTTTAATTTCTGAAATTATAGGACCTAAAATCTCTTGGAAACCTGAAGAAGAAAAATATTTCGAAAGTTTTATCAAGGCTAATATTGCAGATTATGTATATGGCCGAGCTGCCTCTCAACGAGTTTGGGCTACGGAAGATAAGATGCTGAAAACAGTGATAACACTGGAAACAGAGAAAGAATGACTTGGGAAAACGCATTAAAAGACTATCAGGATTATTTGAAGCTAGAAAGAAACTTATCTGCACATACCATCTCAAATTATCTGCGAGATATCAATAAATTAAAGCTTCACTATCCTGAATTAAAGCCTACGCAAATCACAACAGAACAAGTACGGGAGTTTTATTACGATGTTTCTAAAAAGTTTGCCAGTAGATCACAAGCCAGAATCTTATCAGGCATACGCAGTTTTTTTGACTTTTTGGTGATGGAAGATATCATGGATACCAACCCCACTACCCTTATATATTCGCCAAAGATTGAAACAAACTTACCCGATACCCTATCGCTAGAAGAAATCAATAGAATCTCTGACGCCATCGATTTATCTACTCCTTTTGGTCATCGCAACAAAGCCATTATAGAAACATTATACGGGTGTGGTCTTAGGGTATCTGAGTTGGTAGAACTTAAGTTATCTGATTTATTTTTAGATGAAGATTACATACGCGTCACAGGAAAAGGCAACAAGCAACGCCTGGTTCCCATCGCACCTTACACACAGAAAATATTAAAGCAATATATTGATCATGTTCGTGTGCATCAAAAAGTAAACCCTAAGTTTAGCGATCATATCTTTATTAACAATCGTGGAAATGCCTTGACAAGAGTAATGATCTTCACCGTAGTTAAGAAATTTACGGCCTTGGCTGGGATAGTTAAAAGTATTAGTCCTCACACTTTTCGCCATAGTTTTGCAACCCATTTATTAAAAAACGGTGCAGATTTGCGATCAATTCAATTAATGCTGGGGCATGAAAGTATTACTACTACAGAAATTTATACCCACATAGATAGAGAACATTTGCGTGAAAATTTAGAGAAATATCACCCAAGAAATCAGAGGTAATTTAGGCTTCATATTTGCTATAAGACTACATTCACTTTTATTTATTAATTTTAACTTTGCCAAGTGAATTTAACTAGCAAGCAAAAAGTTCTCTTATCATTAATCTTAGGAAGTGTAGCAGCCTTGGGGCCTTTTAGTATAGACATGTACTTACCTGGTTTTCCAGCTATAGCAGCGGATTTTGCTGTTTCTGAAAATATGGTTTCTTACACACTTACCAGTTACTTTGTGGGAATCTCTTTAGGGCAACTATTCTACGGTCCTATTCTAGACAAATTTGGTAGAAAAACACCATTAATGATCGGGCTCGGCATTTACGTGATTGCTGCTGTTGGTTGTGCTATGGCTCCTGATTTAACATCCCTTATTATCATACGGTTTTTCCAAGCATTGGGAGCAAGTGTCGGGATGGTTGCAGGTAGTGCTATCATCAGAGATACATTTGATGACAACCAAGAAGTCGCTAAAATGCTATCTTCTATCTTATTGGTTATGGGTGTAGCTCCTATTATAGCCCCAACAGTCGGTAGCTTTTTTGTAGAACACTATGGTTGGAGATCCCTCTTTACTTTGCTAGCAGGTATTGCCATAACCGTAATTATAGCACTTAAGTTCTTTTTAAAAGAAACTTATGGATATCACCCAGAAATTGAGTTGCGCTTGAAACCGATTGCTAGAAACTACTGGAGTGTGTTAAAAGTACCTTCTTTTCTTCGATTCTCTATGGCGGGTAGCATCTCAATGTCTATCATGTTTGCATATATCTCTACCATTCCAATGATATTGATGAATATCTATGAGGTTTCTCAAAGTACATTCGGAATTTTATTTGGTCTTAATGCTGGCGGTTTCATTATCGGAAGTCAAGTTAATCGTATGCTTTTAAAAAGAATTGACTTAAAGCGATTAACCTTGATTGCGATGTGGACACAACTTATCATAGCCATCCTATTTATACTAATGGCTTATAGCATCACATTACCATTAACACTATTCTGTGTTTTAATCTTTATAATTTTATTTCTATTGGGCTTTATAAATCCTAATGCGATGGCACTTTCTCTAGAATCCATGCGCACCAATGTAGGAGCAGCATCAGCACTTAATGGAAGCTTACGCATGGGTACTGGAGCTATTATGACATTTCTTGCAGGTAAGTTATACGATGGAACACCAACATCCTTGGTATGGTTTATCTTATGTTTAAGTTTTATCAGTATTTTATTTGTATTAAAATATAGAAAATAACATTATTAAAAACTAAATTGTATTAATTTCTAATGAAATTTTCCACAATTTCTAGAATCTCTTTTTGAGCGGTAGCGAGATCATCATTTACTATAACTTTATCAAAATCATCTACAAACTGCAATTCGTCCACTGCTTTGTCAATTCGCATTTGCAGCTTCTCTTCGCTATCTGTATTTCTATTTCTTAATCGTTCGGCTAAAACATTCAAACTAGGAGGTTGAACAAAGATAGCCAAGGCTTTATCTTTAAATTTGTTCTTTAGATTTAAACCACCTACAACGTCAATATCAAACAATACATGTTTTCCACTATCCCAAATGCGCTGAATCTCAGATTTTAAAGTGCCATAATAATGATCTTTATAGACTTCTTCCCATTCCGCAAACTCATTATTTTCAATTTTTTTCTTGAAATCTTCAAGGGATAAAAAGTAATAATCCTTTCCATGCTCCTCCCCTATACGTTTTTCTCTTGTAGCACAGGAAATGGAAAATGCTAAATGATCAGATTCTTGTTCTAATAAATGTTTCACCAAAGTAGTTTTGCCAGCACCTGAAGGAGCAGAAAATATAATGAGCTTACCGTCTTTCATTATAAAATATTTAAAATTTGTTCCTTAATTTTTTCCAGCTCATCTTTCATTTCCACCACAATTTTCTGCAATTCTGCATGATTCGCTTTAGATCCTAACGTATTGATTTCACGACCCATTTCTTGGGTAATAAAATTCAATTTTTTACCATTACTTTCTGGTAAATTCATGGTCTCTAAGAAATAAGTACAATGTTTATATAGCCTTACTTTTTCTTCAGTAATATCTAATTTTTCTGTATAAAAGATTAATTCCTGCTCCAACCTTTCGCTGTCGACTTCCCTAATCTCTTCTAAACTTTTCACCATGCGCTCTCTGATGGTCAAAATACGTTCTTCTTCATATTGAGGTACTTTTTTCAGCAGCTCTATGATATTCGTAACCCGTAGTTCAAATTCTTCCTGTAAAGACTTGCCTTCATCTAATCGAAATTCTGTAACCTTATCGATGGCTTCACGCAACGCTATTTTGAATTTCTCCCACTCAGAATCTTCCCATTCAATGGTGTCTTCTGATACTACGTTTGGTAAACGCATAGCTGCCTCAAATTTTTTCTCTAAACTAAGGTCTGGTGACACAGCCTCCATTTGAGCTATATAATTTTGAATTAAAGGAATATTTAAAGCTAAATCACCTTCTTCTTCACTTACTTGTGTATTAATATATACATCAATTTTACCTCGTTGTAGGCCAGAACCTACCATTTTCCTAATCTCTAATTCATAGCTACGCATATCATAAGGCAACCTTATATTCACATCTGCATTTTTACTATTTACAGACTTCACATCTATTGCATAACTTGCATGCTTAAGCTCAACAGCTGATTTACCGAATCCGGTCATGGATTGTAACATAGAACAATAACTTTGTTCAAAAATAAGGAAATTATATCGGAAAGGTAGAAGACTTATTCCGTTAGACTCATTCTACTTTATATTTCTATAGTAACGAAATCATAGATAGGCATTGATTTTGTGAAATCTATTAAAAATAAATTTCAAAAGATTATGAAAAGAATATCTGATAGAATGGAGAAACAATTGAATATTCAATTGACTAAAGAGGCAGAAGCGGCACAAGTGTTTTTAGCGTATGGATCATGGGCAGAAACACAAGGTTTCCCTGGAATAGCTGAATTTTTCTACGGTCACGAGATAGAAGAACGTGAACACATGAAAAAAATTATGCGTTACATTAACGGTCGTGGAGGTGAAAGCAGATTTCCATCTATACCAGCTGCACCAGCGAATCCAGAGAACTTAAAAGATTGTTTGGATAAAGCATTACAGCATGAAATTAACAACTCTAAGGCCATAGATGAAATTGTAAACCTTGCATTAGAAGAGAAAGATTGGGCTACATTTAATTTCGCTCAATGGTTTGTAAAAGAACAGATAGAAGAGGAAACATTAGTAAATGATTTAATTGATAAATTTAATCTTGCTTCAGACGAGAAAAACAATAATGAGAATTTATATGAATTAGATAAAGATTTAGCTAAAAAGCCACAAGAAGTTAAAATCCCAAGAGAGGAGTAATTAGATTGATCAAAATATATTTCTAAAAAAATCCCGAATCGTGATGATTTGGGATTTTTTTGTCTACGAAAATAAATATTTAAACCTTATGACTCAAACCATAAAGTTTTGATTATCAAAATGATTTAAATCATAACCTATTCCGCAACAAGACTATATATATTTGTTCTAAATTAAAATAACGATGCGATACCTTATATACTTTATACTCCTTTTAGGAATTCCTGCTACTGCCCAAACCAATATGGGAACTATAGAAGGGATTATTCAGTCAGAAGACAAAGAACCCTTAAACCTCATAGAAATATTTATTGACGGCAAATTAAAAGCAACTACCAGCAACAATGGCTCCTTTACTTTCCAACAAGAAACAGGAGAATATATAATACAATTGCAACAAGGCGATAGCGTATCAACTACATCTTCTGTTTCTGTGTTTCCAAACAAAACAACAAAATTGGTTATCACCTTTCAAGAAGGGAAGATCGTATTAAAAAAAATTCATGTTGTAGCAGAGAATAATTTATTCAAAAACACTATTCAATATGCGCTTAACGAATACAAAAACATTCCTGGAGGTAATAATTTAATAGATTTAAATGGTCAAAACCTTCGAAGATCTTTCACACTAAAAGATGCTTTGAAAGATCAACCTGGTGTAATCATCCAAGAGTTTTTTGGAGCTAATGATCAACCTAGATTAAACATTAGAGGTTCAGGAATTCAAAGCAATCCACAGAGAAGGGGAATTAATCTTCTACAAGATGGAATACCTTTTAATTTTTCTGATGGTTCTTACATCATCGGTTTATTAGAACCTCAAGTTGGCGATTATATAGAAATTTTCAGAGGAGCAAACGCACTGCAATATGGTGCGGCCAATTTGGGAGGAGCCTTAAATATAATTTCTAAAACAGGTTACACATCCTCCCCCCTACATATAAAAATTGAAGGAGGTAGCTACGATTTATATAATATTCAATTAGAAGGTGGAGCGGTGTTAGGAAAAACAGATATGTATGCTAGCATGATTAAAAGCCATTCCAATGGATACCGACAACACAATGAAAGTAACAAGCAAAGCGCTAATTTAAACATTGGTTATAAATTTAATTCACATATTCAAACACGATTTTACTCTCAATATATCAACACTTCTTTTGATGTAAGTGGTCCTTTAAATAAAAAAATGATGGAGGACGACCCTAGACAAATTGCGCATGGTATTCAACCTAAATATCCAAGCATTGGACCTCATGTAAGTAGAGATTTACCCCGTAGAGATACAAAAACATGGAGAGTAGGTAATACCAGCATCTTCAAAATTAATAACGAGAGTTACTTTAACCTTGCTTTATATTATCAAAATGCAGATGATATCTTTTATTTCCCAATAGTTACTGGAGTTAGAGAAAGTTTACATAATGATTTTGGTCTAAATATAGCGTTTCATACAAAATATAATTCTCATCATTTGAAGAGCGGAGTAAATACTAGTTTAGGTGATATAGACAGAAAATATCACGCTAATGTGATGGGTAAAAAAGGTAAAACCTACGCTCATAATTTATTGAAATCAAAAAACATCAATTTGTATTTAGAGGATAAATATGATATAAATGCTACGTTAAGTTTAATCGGAGCTATACAACTATCCATAAATGATAGAGAAATTGATGAAAAATTCCCGATGCCGCACGCGAGACCATTCTTCTCTTTTAAAACAAAATCATATGAGATGTTCAACGCTCCTGCAATTTTAATGGACAAGCGTTATATTGGTATAAATCCTAGAATAGGTGCTTTATATGAACCTAATAAACTTATTCAGATCTTCTTGAACGCGAGCAGATCTTATGAACCTCCAACCTTTGATGAATTATTATACAATGCTGGTGGCAATCCAAACCAAGGACCTACAAAAATAAACTCTAAAGACCTCAACGAGCAGACAGCTAGCACTATTGAATTTGGAAGTAGAGGAAAAAAAGGATTTGTAGCATGGGATATAAATATGTATAGAAGTTGGGTAAAGGACGAAATACTTACGACGACAGATTTATTTGGTATTTCTGGAGAGACGAGAAATTCACCAGATACGACGATACACCAAGGTTTAGAGATGGGAATAACATTCACCATTCTCACCACCCAGAGTCAACAAGAACTGCTTTTAAGCACTGTATACAACTATAGTGATTTCACCTTCAAAGAAGGAATTTATGAGGATAAACAAATTGCTGGAATCCCTAAACATTACTTAACAGGTAATTTAGATTATAAAATTCCGAATGGATTCTTTGCCAACCTTAATTTTGAATACTTACCTGTAGACACCCCTACAGATCATCAAAACACAATCTATCAAAATGCCTATAATTTATGGGGCGCCAAGGTTGGCTTCCATAAGATTCATTGGAGTATTTACGCAGAAATTAAAAACCTCCTAGATACTAACTATGCTTCTAGTTATCTGATTAGAGATGTAGTTACGGACCCACCACCTCCTTCCATCACGGCAGAAGATGTTACTACATTTATTCCAGGAATAGGAAGAAACTTTACCATCGGTATTAACTATAATTTATAAAAAAAATGAAAAAATCAATATTATTTGCTTGTACAATCAGTTTATTCATAATATCCTGCGAGAATAAGCAGTCCATAGAAACCAATAATTCAGATTTGATAGCATCTCAAAATACAGAAGTTAAAGAAAATATGAGCTCAAATACAGAAGCCACTT
Organism: Weeksellaceae bacterium; assembly: GCA_051011115.1. GTDB lineage: Bacteria > Bacteroidota > Bacteroidia > Flavobacteriales > Weeksellaceae > Profundicola. The sequence goes on along the minus strand of JBPCUN010000064.1, from coordinate 36,185 downwards.
TAAATAGAACTGCTGTAGTAAATGGGAAAGAAGTTCCAATTAATGATGCGATGTGTCATCATATAAATGAACTAAAAACTGCTGTGAATAAACTCGGCCAACCAACATCTATTAATTATAAAAATGCGGAAAAAATATTAACAGAAAAACTAAATAATTTAATGGCAAGTTGTACGATAGATGGTACAGAAGGTCATGCTATACTCCATGAATACTTGTTCCCAATTAAAGAAAATATTGAATCTTTATCTGTAGGCAAAGAAGACAACTTCAAGGTAATCATGGAGAATCTAAGCGTGATTAAATGTGATCATTAATCAATCATTTATAATTATAAACAAATCCCGAATCGTGATGACTCGGGATTTGTTTGTTTTATTTAAGCTTCATATTGAAATTAAAAATCCCACTGATTTAAATCTTCTATGGCTAAGTAAGCTGTCAAATCGAATTGAACAGGAACTACAGAGATAAAACCATTTGCTAAAGCCCATTCATCTGTATCCTCTCCTTTATCTTGATTTTCAAAACTTCCTGTCAACCAATAATATTCTCTACCTCGGGGGTCTATACGTTTCTCGAAATCCTCATTCCATTTAGCCCGAGCCTGTCTGCATACTCGGATTCCCTTTAAATCTTGTTTGGTACGCTTTGGGATATTGACGTTAAGTACAACGCCTCTTGGCAACCCTTGTTCTAAAGTTTCACTAATTATTTTCTTAATGAATTCCTCCGCAGCCAAAAAATCTGCATCATAGGAAAAATCATCTAATGAAAACCCGATAGCTGGAATACCCTCAATCCCAGCCTCTACCGCAGCAGACATAGTACCTGAGTAGATGACGTTAATAGAGGAATTAGAACCATGGTTAATTCCAGAAACACATAAGTCGGGCGTTCTTGGTAATATTTTATCACAAGCAATTTTGACACAATCTACTGGTGTTCCCGAACAAGACCATTCTTTTTCTGCGCCTCCCTTCAATTTCATTTCTTCTAAATGCAAAGTGTTATTGATGGTAATCGCATGTCCCATTCCACTTTGTGGGCTATCTGGAGCAACCACGTAGATATCTGCAATATCCATGGATTTTATAATACTTATAAGATTTCGTATACCCGGTGCTGTAATTCCGTCATCGTTGGTTACCAATATTAATGGTTTTTTCATAAAAACAAATTATATTTGTTAGGTTAAAACACAAATTTAAACATTATAAAGTCTTTTCGCCATTTTTGGCTTAAGAATTGATTTTCATTTAATAAATCTATCACAATCATTATGATTAAATATTTGCGCAAGACTTATATTCTATTGTCTTTCTTTTCCATGTCTCTATTAGTTTTTTGTTATTGTTCTCCCATGCAGTGGGGCGATGGGGACAAAGAAAAAGATATTTTAAAGAATGTACGTCGCACTTTATCTTACTTGCACTATGCCCCACAAGAGATCAATGATGATTTCTCTGCTAAAGTCTATGATCATTATATGGAAAGTTTAGATCCATATAAAACCTATTTTAAACATGAAGACATTCAAGAATTCTCTAAGCATAGAGAATTACAAGATGATTATTTCAAAAATGAAGATTTAACATTCTATAATCAAACTATAGATACGCTTTATAAAAGATTAGATGAAATAGAAGTTTTGACCAATAAAATTTTGAAAAAGCCTCTTAATTATAGTGTAACTAGTAATTTAGACTTTGATTATGACAAAGCTACATATCCAAAAACACAAGCTGAATGGGAAAATAAATGGCAAAACCGCCTAAAATATAGCATTTTGCAAGAAATCATGATTTTGGAACAATCTGCAGAAGATTCTACTCATTGGGCTAAAAAAGATTCAATCGGGTTAGAAAAAGATGATTTTGACCCTAGAGGAAAATCTTTTGCAGCCTTAGAAACTAAAGCAAGAGAAGATGTATTAGAGGACATGCAGGAATACTTTAGAAGATTTCAAAAAAGAAAAAAATCTGAATGGTTTTCATCTTATGTAAATGCTTTCACAGAAGAATTTGATCCGCATACAACCTACTTTTCACCTAAAGATAATGAAAATTTTGAGCTAAGCATGAGTGGTCAATTAGAAGGGATTGGAGCCACATTAGCTGATGAAAAAGGATATCCAACCATTAAAAGCTTAGTGATTGGAGGGCCGGCCTGGAAACAAGGAGATTTAGAAGTTGAAGATAAAATTACCAAAGTAAAACAAGAAAGTGGAGAAGCGGTGAATGTAGTTGGAATGCTGTTAGAAGACGCTATACGATTGATTAGAGGAAAGAAAGGGACAGTTGTTACATTGACTGTTAAAAAGAAAAATGGCGCTTTTAAAGAAATAAGTATTGAAAGAGATATTGTAGAATTGGAAGAAACTTTTGCAAGAAGCGCTGTGATTCAAGATGATCATGGAGATAATTATGGAATTGTATACTTACCTTCATTCTACCTTAATTATGATGGACAAGGACATGATGCCTCTGACGATGTAGCTAGAGAAATAGAAGAATTAAAAAAATCAAACATCAAAGGATTGATCTTTGATTTGCGCGGAAACGGTGGCGGAGACCTTTCTGAATGTGTGGAAATAGTAGGACATTTCATTGATAAAGGACCTGTAGTACAAGTTGTACGCAGTGACGGCAACCGCAAGATATACGATGACAAGAATCAAGGTGTCGTATGGGATGGGCCAATGGCTATTATGGTAAATGAATTGTCGGCTTCTGCCTCAGAAATTATGGCTGCTGCTTTACAGGATTACAAACGAGCTATCATAGTGGGTAGCCCAAAAACTTATGGAAAGGGAACAGTACAAACCATAAGTCCATTAAATAGATTTATGGATAGCACAGATGAATATGGCATGTTGAAGTTTACGATTCAGAAATTCTATCGAATAAATGGTGGTTCTACACAGTTAAAAGGAGTTGCCTCAGACGTTGTGATTCCAGATCGTTATACTTACATGGATATTTCTGAAGGGGCACAGGAATCCGCTTTACCATGGGATCAAATACAACCCCTGAAATATAAAAATTGGACACCTAGCTGGGATGTGAAGAAATTAGCAGAAAAGAGTAAAGCTAGAATAAGTGCCAACCCTCAAATTCAATTAATAGATGAGTATGCTCAATATATGAAAACAATAGAGGATGAGAAATCTATTGCGTTAGACTATACCGAATTTAAAAAGCAATATAAATTACGCGAAGAGAAAACTAAGAAATTTGAAAAATTATCAGATTATAATAATGGATTAAAATTAAAATCTCCTGCCTATGAGATTCCTCTTATCAAAGAAGACTCTGTACTATCTGAGCGTAGAAAGAAATGGCATGAGAACTTAGAAAAAGATATCTATTTAGAAGAAACCATGAATGTATTGAAGGACATGAATGCCGCATGATATCTAACGGAACATCACTCTCACAATTAACCATCCATAAACTAAAGAAAAACCCTTTAGCCATTACAGCAGCTATAATTATATTTATAGCTGCTTTTGTGAGTATATTTTGTTATGTCTTAGCTACAGATAAAACAAAAGATGCGGCATTACAGCAAATAGTCTTAAAATACAAACCTATTGGTTACGAGCAATTAACCTTGAAAATTCCGCTTTCAGGATATCAAAAGAATCTTTCTATTAAGGATTATATATTCGGGAAACAGCAAGATTATGAAGAGATAGCAATTACAGATTACACTGTTACGCCAACGCATATAGAATATCTGCCCTATATTGGGGATGATTTAGTGGCAGAAGCTAAAGAAGTTTCGCTCCAAGTTTTTACAAATAATGATATAAAACCTACAAAAGTTGAGAAGGATTTTATATATACGAAAAAGTATTATCTAGGTACCGATAGTTTCGGTAGAGATTTTTACTCTAGACTCCTTATTGGAACACGTATTTCGTTTTTTGTGGGCTTTATTGCCGTACTAATATCTCTTATAGTGGGTATCACGATTGGAGCTGTAGGAGGCTATTACAGAGGTCGCGTAGATGATGCCATTATGTGGATTATTAATGTGGTATGGTCTATCCCTACCCTATTACTTGTTATGGCCATTACCCTAGCGATTGGCAAAGGATTTTGGCAAATATTTATAGCTGTTGGCCTCACCATGTGGGTTGAAGTTGCAAGGGTAGTAAGGGGGCAATTTATAAGTTATAGAGAAATGGAATTCGTAGAGGCTGCTAGAGCATTAGGAATGACAGATGCACGGATTATATTCAAGCAAATATTACCAAATACACTAGCGCCCGTCATCGTGATTTCCGCTGCTAATTTTGCCGCTGCAATCTTGATAGAAAGTGGACTTAGTTTTTTGGGAATAGGAGCGCAACCGCCTACACCTAGTTGGGGAAACATCATTAAAGAGCATTATGCACATATAATTTTAGGCAAACAACACCTAGCTTTATTACCAGGTTTATTAATTTTGGTTCTTGTATTGGCATTTAATGTATTTGGCAATCAATTACGTGATGCCATGGATATAAAAGGATAAACCATGAAAAATATAGCATCTTTAATCTTGTTTCAACTATTGTTATCCGTAATCTCAGCATTTTTATTATCAGAAATGTCCTTCTTTGGAAAGATGGGCATCAGTTTGTTTTATAAAGAATATTCAATTTTAAAAAACCCATTTCTTACAGGGATTATTATTTTTTGCATTCAAGTTTTCATCATAGCTGTGTTACAATTTGTTCATGCTCAAACCAATCGACGAACCAAAAACTTTACAGCTACTTTAATATTAATCTTTGCTTTAGCAGGGCTATATTTCACCTACTTAGATTTTACCGAAGAGTTCAGTCACCGCATCTTGAAATCTAAATTTCATTTTGGAGGATATCTCATTTGGATTGGAATCATGACTTCATGCATATTTTATTTATTCAAGGAGGGAAAAAACAAAAAAATTGAACAAAATATTTAAAATTATTAAATATTGAATTTCAATTATTTACACAGATTCACATAAAAAATATTGAAAATATTTAATAAAATAGTTTTGAATTTAAAATTCTAATGTTATATTTGCATCCGCTTTTACAGCATTCCTCCTTAGCTCAGCTGGTTAGAGCATCTGACTGTTAATCAGAGGGTCCTTGGTTCGAGCCCAAGAGGGGGAGCTTTTAGGCACAGCCACTTACAGCAATGTAGGTGGCTTTTTTTATTTCTTTGACGAACATGTGACAAACATTTTATATTTTATATATTTAAAATATGGATTAAATTGTTTGGACACTTCTCATTACCTACTCTATTGTTCTAGTCAACATTTTTTTCATTTGTATGAATATCGCGGACTATTTTGATTTAAAAGCTAACCCATTATGTAAGCTTCACTTTAAACAGTAAATTATGAGGCGAAGTAAATATTCACCGCAGAAGATTGCAAAGATTTTAAAAGAGTTTGAGGCAGGTAAAAGCGTAGAGCAAATTAGCCGAGACTATGGAGTATCACTAATAGGAAATAGTTCTTTTAATGTAGGCATGCGCCAATCGTCATATCCACTAAGTTCTTAGTTCTTATATTATTCTTTAGCATTATCCCAATCAAAAGTTTCTGATGTAGGAATTTCTTGCCATATAAACCCTGTATTTAAGATTTTGAATTGAGTTAAAAAGAATTTCTCTCAACAAATGCTAAGAACTTTGGTTTGTATTGTTCTGAAACCGTAATACGTTGGTCGTTAATAACTATTTGACTTCGCTCTATTACTTCTATATTATTAAGTGATACAATAAAAGAACGATGAACTCGCATAAATTGGGTTTCTGGCAATTCCTCTTTTAATGATTTTAAACTCATTAAGGTTAGAATAGGCTTCGGGTTGTCTTTTAGCCAAATTTTGATATAATCTTTTAAGCCTTCAAAATATAACACATCTGCTAGTTTTATGCGCAATTGCTTATATTCTGATTTTACAAATAGAAATTCTTTGTTCTCATTTTGGGCTGGAGCATTAGTTGGTTTAGCCTTAACTAAATCAAACCATTGTTTGGCCTTGTTAGACGCCTCCAAAAATTCAGCGTAGTCAAATGGTTTTAGTAAATAATCTATGGCCTCAACTTTAAATCCTTCTAAAGCATATTGGTCAAATGCGGTAGTGAAAATAACCCGTGATTCTTTGGGTAGCATTTTAGAAAATTCTAACCCAGATAAATCTGGCATTTGAATGTCAAGAAACAATAAATCTACAGGATTGTCTTGAACATACTCCAAAGCTTCAATAGCACTGCTGCATTTTTTTATAAGTTCTAAAAACGGCGTTTTATAAATATAACTTTCAACCAGATTTAAAGCCATTGGTTCGTCATCTACAGCAATACAAGTTATTTTATCTGTTGTCATTTGTTAGTCGGTTTTAATTTCTAAATCTACCACGAACTTATCGTCGATAAGTTGGGTTTTGAAATCATGTTTATTTGGGTATAACAACTGCAAACGTTTTTCAAGATTTTTTAATCCTATTCCAGAACCACTTTTGTCATCTGCTTTTTTAGGGAAATTGTTATTCTCTATGCGTAAAAAAACAGTTTTATTATCGATAGTCATTTGTATATGAATATCGCTTTCTAAACTGGCAGATACCCCATGTTTAAATGCATTTTCTATTAAAGATATGAAAAGAAGAGGCGCAATTTTAATTCCATTATCTTGTGCAGGAAATGTATAATTAACCTTGGTTTTATTTGATATCCTCAGTTTCATCAATTCAATATATTTAATCATAAATTCAACTTCCTTTGCTAAGGGAACTTCCTGAACATTTGTTTCATATAACAAATACCGCATGAGTTTGCTTAAACTATGAATAGATTTTTTCGCTTGTTCTGGTGATAAATCTACCATAGAATATATGTTGTTGAGCGAATTAAAAAAGAAATGCGGCTGCAGTTGATAATGCAAATGCTGTAATTCTGATTGTAGTTTATAATTTTCTGCTTCCTTGCGTTTCGTTTCTGTTCTTATCCATCTTTGGGTGCTTTTGAGCGCAATAGCAAAAAATAGTGGTGCCAAATAAAACAATATTTGAACAAAGATAAATAGTTGAAATGGTGGGCCTTTTCTTTCTTTTCCATTACTAACTACATTATTAAATATAGATTGATCTATGTATTCACGAAGAAATATAAAGAATATAACCAGTGCTAAGTTAATACAGATAAACCAAGGCAATCTTCCTGTAAACAGAAATTTATCTATTAAATAAAAGTAATTGGTATAAAATAAAACAGCATAAAAGGCTATAGGCACCCAAAAATGAATAAACAACCTATTAATATCATTTGATTGTCCATAGGTTAACAGATAAGGTAGTCCAAATAGTGTCAACCATATAAGAATGTGGGTAAAGCCAGTTAAATACCTATTTTTATACAATATATTATTATTCATAACGCAATGCTGTTATAGGGTCTAAGTATGATGCTTTTTTTGCAGGATACCATCCAAAGAAAATTCCTGTGACGGCACATACAGCAAAGGATATAACTATAGAATACATGGTTACACTGGTAGGCCAATTTAAGAAATTTTCTATAAAAACAGTGGCAGCTAATCCTAATAACACGCCCATTACACCACCTGTTATGCTAATTAATATGGCCTCAATCAAAAATTGCATTAATATATCTGCACTTTTTCCTCCCACAGCCATGCGTAGGCCTATTTCTTTGGTTCTTTCCTTCACAGATACGTACATAATATTCATAATCCCAATACCACCAATTAGCAAAGAAATCCCAGCGACAGCCACTAAGAGAACGGTTAACATTTCGCTGGTGGAACTAAAAGTAGAAATCAATTCTTCCATAGAACGCACCGTAAAGTCATCTTCTTCATTATCCATGATATTATGTTGTTCTCTCAATATATTGCTAACTTGGATCGCAGCCTCTTCTGCGTCATCTTCACTCACTGCAGATGCCAAAATTTGATTGAGATAATCTATGGCCAAAATACGTTTCTGTACTGTGGTGTAAGGTGCTAGGATAACGTCATCCTGGTCTTGACCAAAGGTATTTTCTCCTTTTTCTTCTAGTACCCCAATAACCTTAAATGGAATGTTATTAAAACGTATCATTTGTCCAACAGGTTCTTCGCCATCAGGAAAAACATTATCTACAACAGTTTGCCCTATTAATGCAACTTTAGAGGCGGAATTCACCTCTGCTTCAGTAAACATACTACCACTTTGCAATCCAATAACCTTAATATCTAAATATGCTGGATTTACACCATATATGGTAGAAGGCCAGTTGTTAGCGCCATTTATGACTTGACCACCACCATTGACAACGGGCGTAACATGGCTTAATAAGGTTGCTTCTTCTTTTATCTTGTTATAATCATCTAAAACTAATGTTTGTACATCCCCACCGCTACCTCGTGCAGGTCCTCTATTATCGGTACCTGGTTGAATGGTTATCATATTAGAACCCATACTTGAGATTGATTCTCTAATACTTTCTTTAGATCCCTCACCAATGGCAAGCATGGCAATAACAGATGCTACACCTATGATGATACCCAACATTGTGAGTAAGGTTCGCATTTTGTTGAGGACAATCGCTTTGTATGCTATTTTTAATAAATTTAAAAGTCTCATAATCTTAAACTTTTTGAGGTAATTTGGCTAATTCTTCTATAGCAGACAAGATGTTTTGATTCTGAAAATCTTCAATAATATTACCGTCTTTTAATTCAATGGTTCTGCTGCTGAATTCTGCAATATCAGGCTCATGGGTTACAAACGCTATCGTAATGCCGTGCTCATTCAAATCTTGAAATAAAGACATGATTTCATATGAAGTCTTGGTGTCTAAGTTCCCTGTTGCCTCATCTGCGAGGATCAATACAGGGTTGTTCACCAAAGACCTTGCAATAGCTACACGCTGCTGTTGTCCACCAGATAGTTGTGCGGGTGTGTGGTCTAATCTGTTGGCCAATCCCACCTTTTCTAAGGCATTTATGGCTCGTTTTCTACGTTCATCGGCAGAAACCTTGCTGTTATAAAAGAGCGGTAATTCCACATTTTCTATGGCAGAAGTTCTAGCCAACAAATTATAAGATTGAAATATAAAACCTATTTTCTCATTCCTAATGGTAGCTAGTTCATTTCTTGTCAGGTTGCTCACGTCTACATTGTCTATCTTATATGTACCAGAGGTAGGTTGATCTAAGCATCCTAATATATTTAATAAGGTACTTTTACCCGAACCACTGGAACCCATAATGGTCACAAACTCTCCTTTGCTTATGGTAAACGAAATGCCTTTTAATGCATGAACCGTCTCAGCTCCCATGGTAAACTCACGTTTTAGGTTTTCTATGGTGATTATATCATTATTCATAATTCAATGTTTTATTTATCTAGGACGTTTTGGCATAAATGGACTTTCATTGTCGCCCGATGCAGGTCCTTTGGCTGCAGATACATTTTTTAAACTATATACCAGTTCCTCGCCTTCTTCAACACCACTCAAGATTTGTACATTTACACCATCACTTGCCCCTATGGATACAGTTTTTGGTTTAATAGATTTACCTTCTCCTAAAACCCAAACAGTATGCTCAGCATTTGTGTTCTGATCTGAATTTGATGGTAAACCATGCTGCTGATTGTATTGATTTAACATTTCTACATCTGGACTAAAATTAAGTGCTTTAGACTGTGTTGTTAAAACATCATTCAATTCCATTGTATAAATAGATACCGTTGCAGTTAAACCAGGTTTTAGTTTTAAATCTTTATTATCTGCTTTTATAATTACGGTATAGGTTACAACGTTGGAGGTCTCGGTAGGATTCAATCTAACTTGAGTAACTTCTCCATTAAACGTTTCTCCTACATACGCATCCACAGTGAATTCCACACGTTGACCTACTTCTACACTTCCTATGTCCGCTTCATCTACATCGGCTTCTACTTGCATCTCCTCTAAATTTTGTGCAATGGTAAATAGGGTAGGAGTGCTATAACTTGCTGCTACGGTTTGACCTTCTTCAATATCTTTAGAAAGAACAACACCATTGATGGGTGAATAGATGTTAGCGTAACCTAAATTGGTTCTCGCCGATTGCAAATCAGATAATCGCTGGGTAACCGTACCCTTTGCGGTTTGCAAACTATAAAGCGCATCATCATAGTCAGACTTGCTTATAACTTGATTATCGTATAACGTTTTCTGTCTGGCGTAAACGGTTTGGGCATAATTCTTTTGGCTTAATGCATTATCATAGGCTGCTTGTGCCTGTGTAAGCGCTGCGGTAAGATTCGTTTTATCTAACTCCGCAAGAATTTGTCCTTGTTTAACCTCACTATTATAATCCACATAAATCTTTTCTATGGTTCCTGATACCTGTGTACCTACATCTACTTGGTTAATAGGTTCTATAGTTCCAGTAGCTGTGATCATGGTGGTGATCTCACCTTTTTTAGTGGTAATAGTTTCAGCTTCTATGATAGTGGACTCACCACCTCTCCAGTAAAAATATCCCGCCACGGCAAGGGCTATAATTACCAATATTCCTACGATTATTTTTGTTCTTTTTTTCATAATTTATGCATTAAAGTTGGATATTGTTTCCTTGATAAAATTGTAATAGTTGGTGATAAAGAATGCTCATATATTTGGCTTGCAAATAATTTTGTTGAGCATTGGTATAGGTATTTTGGCTAATAACTAAATCTGTTGTGCTCAATGCACCTAATTCATATTTTTTCTGTGCGAGATTATATGATTGTTTGGCTGCCTCTTGAGATGCTTCTGCTGCAATAACTTGCTCTTGTGCAGATATAGCATTTTCGTAGGCAGTTTCAATTCTTTGGTATATATCTTTCTTAATCAACTCTTGTTCAATTGCAGCCTTTTCTATATTGATTTCAGCCGATTGCACTGCCGCTTTGGTTTGGTTTCTATTAAATATGGGAATGTTGAGCGATAACCCAATACGTTGATTGAAGTTCACATCATATTGGTCCATAAAACTGTCGTCATTTATGCTGGTATATCCAGTACCAATACTCGCGGTTAATGATAATGTTGGCCAATAGGCTCCTTTAGCAATTTCTAAATCTTTTTCACTTACCTGTAAATTAAGTTCACTACTTTTAACTTCTGGCAGAACATTCAGTGCATTGTTATAAATATCTATGCTACTTAATTCCAGATTAATTAGATTGATTTCATCATTTAAAGTTTCAATCTCCATCTCTTCATTAGGGGGTAATTCTAATAACTGTTTAAGTTGAATGATGTATTGTTGGTATTGATTTTTGGCAACAATCACATTATATCTATTGGTCGCCGCTTGGCTTTTTGCCTCTGTAAGTTCATTAATAGCAATGGATCCAGCATCCAATCGTGCTTGGGCGCGCAAAACCTCTTTTTCAGACACAGCCAGATTATTTTCTGCAATAACAATATTTTCTTTACTAAATAATGCCTGCAAATAATTTTCTAAAACACTTAAAATAATGTTATTCTTCTCTGCTTCGGTTTCATAGATGCTTTTTTCAAATAGCAATTGATTTTGTTCTATTTGATTATTAATTTGATATCCTTGAAATAGGGTAACAGAACTATTGAGTCCAATATTGTTACTATAAATCTGATCATTGGTATAGTTACTTGTAATAGGGTCTATTACACTACCGTTGGACAAGTTGCTGGAAACACTACCGTATAGATTGGGGTACCTTAGTGAATTAGATGCCTCATAATCTACTTCTGCAAGATCTGAATTCAACTCAGCGTTTTTTACAGTCAAATTATTTTCTACGGCATAATTAATAGCCTCTTGCAGAGACCAAACTTTGGTTGTGCTTTCGGTAGTTTCTTGAGCCCAACCAAACTGCAGAAATAGGATACTTGCTATAATAATATATAATCTCATCTTCTCGGTGTTTTGATTTTACACTTCAAAATTGAGTTTATATACCTTTATAATAAAGTATACTAGACGTGGTAGGTTATTGTCTATACGAAAACAACTATTTTATCGACGAGAATTTTTAATGCTTGGTATTTAGAATGATAAAACGGTAGAATAGACATCTATATCATTTGACAATTAGACATAGAATAAGTTTTCGCATAGCGCACTTTTATGCATTAACTAAATCTCGTCTATAAAATATCTTCATCCAGTGTTTCTAAAACATTTATCTAAGGGTTGATATCGAATTATCACATGCTTTGTAATAGGCCTATATAAACTTTTAACTAATATAATAGTTTATTTATAATCAATCTGCACATATATTTATCGTCCTCTCCTTATATAAACAATAAAAGGTTATTAAACAAAAACCCCTTCCATTTGTTTCATCATCAAATTACTTGGAAGTTGGTGCAAATAATTAGCAGTTATGGAAATACTTTTATGATCTAAGGATTGTCGTATAATATCAATATTGATATTCGCTAATATCATATGTGTTGTAAATGTATGTCTTGCACAATAAAACGTAATATGTTTATCTATTCCCAGTTCATTACATATCGTTTTAAATACGGGTTTATTCGTTTTTTAAGAACCCGCTTGGATAAATTCTTATAATAACTTACACCTTCTTTTGAGTTTGGGTTACCATCAAACTGAATAAAATTTTCCATTTCTCTTTTGGTCAGGTATTCCTTTTTCTTTGATGTATCTTTGACTTTTATCTTGAACTTCGTAAAGGGATATCATTCCTTAGGAACAATATCTCGCTTAATAGCTTCATTATAAATTGACACTTATAATTTAGAATATCTCTATGCACATTTTTAATTAACTTTAAATTCGTAAAAAATGATATTCTATGAAAATCTACCAAGCAATTAGAGAAGATCATGATATTCAACGTGATTTACTTAAACAATTGAAATCCACTTCACCAACCTCTTCGGAAGGTCAAGAGCTTTGGAAAGAACTCAAAAAAGAGCTTGAAGTGCATGAAGTCGCAGAGGAAAGATATTTTTATTCTCCACTTATTGATACCGATGAAATGCAAGAAGATGCTCGCCATGGAATGGCCGAACATCATGAGATTGATGAACTAATTCAAGAAGTAGATAAGTCTGATAAAACATCTACTGAATGGATGGAAAATTTAAAAAAATTAGAAGAAAAAGTGTTGCATCACCTGAAAGATGAAGAAGAAGAGTTTTTTGAAAAAGCTAAAGGCATTTATGATTCAGACGAAGCCGATTCTTTAGCCGATGGTTACGAGGCAACCATGAAAGAATATCGTGCCGGATGGCCAGATAGCATTCCTGGTAGTGACTCAGAAGTTGAGTAATTTTAATTTATTATTTACAAAAACCATAAGCCATGTTCTTAATCTTAGAGCATGGCTTTTTTATATTCACAATTTAAATTAATAGGTGGAAAGATTTAAATAAAGTTAGACATCATACTAGAATTATGTGTGGGTAATTTTAATGCCTAATTTTTTATTTGAGAATCGCTCCAGTATACAATCTTGAAGATATCTTTTTTCTTTAAATTAGCAATGCCTAAACTAGGCTTAAAGTTAATCGTATGCAAATAACTTGGAATAACTGTTTTTCTCCTAAAAGATATGGCGCTAGTCGTCAAAATGCTGATAATCGTACGCAATATGAGCGTGATTGGGATAGAATAATATTTTCTAGTCCGTTTAGGAGACTTCAAAATAAAACACAAGTATTCCCGCTTCCTGAGGAGATTTTTGTGCACAATCGATTAACGCATTCTCTAGAAGTTGCAAGTGTAGGACGATCATTAGGACACATGATAGGTGAAAAATTATGTGAATTAGACGAGATCAAAACTGATTCTGATGCTTTTGAGTTTTATCGTAATAGCCTCAAAAATGTAATAGCATCTGCTTGCTTAGCACATGATTTAGGCAATCCTGCCTTTGGACATTCCGGAGAAGAAGCTATTTCTAAATTTTTTAAAAAGCATGAAACTGAAACACCAGAAAATCTAGCATTTAGAAAACAGTTTAGTGACGAGGAATGGCAAGATTTAATCACTTTTGAAGGAAATGCTAACGCCCTTAGAATCCTGACGATGCAACAAAAGGGAAGAATAAAAGGTGGTTTTAAATTAACATATAGTACACTCGGCTCCATTTTAAAATATCCTTGTGAGTCAAAAGTTTCTGATAAGAATTTTATCCATAGAAAAAAGTATGGTTTCTTCAAAATTGATGAAAAAGCATTTTTAAATATCGCAGAAGAATTAAATTTAGTAAGAGATACAAGCGTGGAAAGCGGAATCGCTTATAAAAGACATCCTTTTGTATATTTAGTAGAAGCTGCCGATGATATTTCTTATAGCATCATTGACTTTGAAGATGCACACAGGCTCGGCATCTTATCTTATGAACAAGTGAAAGATTCGTTTTTAAAGCTGATAGAAGGAGAAGGAAATCCAAACATAGATTTTATTGAAACCCGCGCAGCTTCTTTAAAAGATGACCCGAATGAATCTGTTGCTTACCTGCGAGCCGTTGCCATTGGTGCCTTAACCCACCAGTGCGCCAATGTTTTTTGGCAAAATAAAGAAGCTATTTTACAGGGAGACTTTAACCAAAGTTTAATTGATAGTTTGCCTGCAATAAAAAGTATATTAGAAGAAATAAAAAAGGTTTCTATAGAAAAGATTTATAATGCTCGTAGTGTAGTGCAACTCGAGTTAGCAGGTTTTCGAATTATGTCTGGTTTGGTAGAAGACTTTGTCACGGCTGCTTTAACACCACGAGAAGATAGAGATACAGAGCAAAAGAAAATATTAAGCCTATTACCTCAACAGTTTTTATTTGAAGAACATGATACACCTTATCAAAAAGTGATGGTGATGATTGATTTTATTGCTGGAATGACCGATTTATACGCACTCAAACTTTATAGAAAATCTCGTGGTATAGAATTATAAGAAACCCTTCACGCGATATGCCTTAAATCAATTCATAGGCTATAGAAAACAACTTAGATTTTGTAACTTTAAATTAAATTTTAAACATGATGAATAAACTTACGTGGTTATTAATCCCTATTCTCTTTATGATGCAATCTTGTGGAACTTCGCAAAAACAAGCAATGAGCCAAACCCCAATAAAGGTGGAAATGTATACTCCCTTTACCCTTACTACAGATATAAAACAATTGACTGCAAGTGAGCAAAAAATGCTTCCCTATTTAATAGAAGCAGCCGATATCATGAACGACCTATTCTGGTATGAGTCATATGGCAAACGCCAAGCACTTTTAAGCTATCTAAAAGGTGATGCAAAAACATTTGCAGAGATTAACTATGGTCCTTGGGATAGATTAAATGGCAACAAGTCTTTCGTGAAAGGTGTGGGAGAAAAGCCGTTGGGCGCTAACTTCTACCCTACCAACATGACCAAAGAAGAATTTGAACAAGCGAACTTAAAAGATAAAAACAGCCAGTACACTTTCTTGCGTAGAGATAATGAAGGGAAATTAATCACCGTACCTTATCATGAAATGTTTAGTAAAGAAGTGAAGGTTGCTGCCAACTTACTAAGAAAAGCTGCGACTTATGCAGATGACAAAGGTTTAAAGAAGTATTTGCTTGCTAGAGCAACTGCTCTAGAAACTGATCAATATTATGAAAGTGATCTGGCATGGATGAACATGAAAGATAACACCATAGATATTGTCATAGGCCCGATAGAAAATTATGAAGATAAATTATTTGGTTTGAAATCTGCTCATGAGGCGTATGTTTTGGTAAAGGACAAAGCTTGGAGCAAAAAACTAGAGAAATACACCGCATATTTACCAGAATTACAAAGCAATTTACCTGTAGACGCTAAATATAAAGCAGAAAAGCCAGGGACAGACTCAGATTTAAATGCTTATGATGTGGTTTATTATGCAGGAGATTGTAATGCTGGTAGTAAAACCATAGCTATTAATTTGCCAAACGATGAGAAAGTTCAATTAGAAAAAGGAACCAGAAGATTACAATTAAAGAACGCCATGCAGGCTAAATTTGACAAGATCTTACTACCTATTTCAAATGAGTTAATTGACCCATCGCAAAGAAAATATGTAAAATTTGATGCCTTTTTTGCTAACACCATGTTTCATGAAGTTGCGCATGGTTTAGGCATTAAAAACACGGTGAACGGGAAAGGAACGGTACGTGCTTCTTTAAAAGAACATGCCTCTGCCCTAGAAGAAGGTAAAGCTGATATTCTTGGGTTATATATGGTGAATCAATTATTACAAAAAGATGAATTAGAAGGAGATATTAAAGACTATATGGTGACTTTTATGGCTGGAATCTTCCGTTCTGTACGATTTGGAGCAAGTAGCGCTCATGGGACAGCCAACATGATTAGATTCAATTATTTTAAAGAAAAAGGTGCTTTTGCAAATAATGCAGACGGAACATACCGCATAGATTTTGAAAAAATGGAAACAGCCATGAATGATCTTTCAGAACTTATATTACAATTACAAGGCAATGGAGATTATGATGGTGTAGCAGATTTAGTGAAAACCAAAGGGGTTATTCCAGCAGATTTACAAAAAGATTTAGACCAACTAAACCATCTAGGAATCCCTGTTGATGTAGTCTTTAATCAAGGCATGAGTTATTTGAAGTAAACTTATTTATATTAAATTTATAAAGCCGTATAACTTTCTTATGCGGCTTTTTTCTTTATCAAATAATAAGCATAGAGTGCCATCATTCCCATGAATAAACAGAAGACATCTACCATAAATATATCTTTTGCTCCTATTAATAAACTATTCCATAGCCAGTGATTTGAAATCACTCCATTTACAATAGGTACGGTTATAAATAAAATTCCTCCTAGGAATAGACTAGCCTTATTGGTATAGGCTAAGTTTTTTTTCAACATAAAATAGATGCTTAGTATAAGCCAACTACCAAAAAAAGTAATATAAAAATATTGTTTCCTACTTCCACTATAATCTACTGGTAATACTTTAGCCAAAATAAAACCTAATGCAGACATGGGGATCAAACTTAAACAGATTGCTAAATAAATATTGGCTACTTTAAAATTAAACTTTTGCCTAGCCAGAGGAACTGTTTTTTTCTTGCGAGCTGTAAGCCAAACCATAACACCAGAAATGATGACAAAGCAAGTAAGTAATGCCAGAGCCACATAAATAAATTTAATAAAATAGCCTCCAAAGCGACCAAAGTGCAACTGGTATAATAGAGCTAGAACATCATTAACATAGGTAGATTCATAAGGATTTAATTCATTTATTACCTCTAGGGTGTAGGCATCTGTCGATATGGAACCTTCTCCTGTAAAACCCACCTCATATGGGAGTTTAAAGTTCAATTGATATTCCATATTGGAACCATTTATATTCTCCACAGCCAATTCGTACACCTCTGCCTCCGGCCATTTTTTCACATTTATATTTACAAATTCATTGATAGACGAGACCCTTTCTGAAACCACACTTTGCCATGGAGCATGAGATTCTAATGGTCTTAGATCCTGCATCAACTTTTCATAATCGTTATCATATAACGTGTAGGCCGGTAATAGAACTAAAAATAGTAAACAAAACAAAGATCCTGTAAGCGCATAGATAAATTGAAAAGGTAATCCTATGGTTCCTAATACGGTATGAGCATCTGTCCAAATGGCTTTCCATTTAGATTTTGGCCTAAATAAGAAGAAGTTTTTTATAATTTTATCCCAGTGAATATATATTCCTGTAATTAGCGCTAGCAAAAACATAACAGACACAATACCCGAAATATAAATACCTATGGTAGGAATCTGACTCAAAAAATGTAGACGGTACATAAACTCCGAATAGGTATAGTTGTCTTCGTAGGTATGGGTAGAATAATCATTTAAATCTACATAGAGCACATGAGTCTCTAAATCTTCTTGACTAGCATTTTCTACGTGAGAATGATCTACATAAACCCGAAGAATATTGGTTTTGCTATCCAAGTAATAGAGCACATTTCGTCCCGTTAAATTATACGCAGAATCTAATTGCGACATGATTCTATCAAAATCTATGTCGGACCGTTCTATTGAAGTGGTATAACCTTTTTCCCACATCACTATTTCATCTTTAAACATGGTAACGGCACCACAATAGAATAAAACAAATAAGACAGCGCTTATGATTATACCACAGATGGTATGCAGATGAAAGAAAGACGAATAAACTCTTTTCTTATCCATGAATAAAGGGATTAGAAGGTTGAATTAAAATAAATAGGCCATATAAAATTGCAATACCTAGAATGTAAAAGAGCCAAACCTTCCAACCATTTTTAAAAGTGAAGGGCAGCAACAAAAAAAAGGACCATACAACAAAGTAAGTAATTACACTAGTTATAAGAACTTCTAGATGATTAGGTAATAACAAAGCCATCATCATATGTAATAGGGCCGTAATGAAATATCCTCCTACAATACCTGCAGATATTTTTGCCAGCCTTTGCCATGGATTTTTGGTTAAGTGTTTGGGATTAGCAGGCATAGGAAAAGGTTATTTCTATTATAAACAAAATTGTGAAGCCTATTAAAATGTGATTATAACGAATATATTGGATAGGATTAAACAAGACCACAAGCATAAACGCAATAATTACCACATTCAGCCATATCATAATAGCCGTTGTCGTATATATGAATGGCAATAAAACAAACAGCGGACTCACGACACATACTATCCCTAAATACCTAAAAAACTTTTTATCCTTTTGAATAATTCTTAGACTTGCTTTCTCTCTTAACACAACTCGCTTTGCCGTGTTTACAATGAGTAATGCTCCTAGCATTGAGATAAACATAAGTACTGTATACATAGATAGTGATAAAATAAACTAATTTAGATTCAACTTAGAATTTATACATAATAGAACCTAAAAATGATCTAGGTTCTTGCGGAGTTAATGTACTCCATCCTTTATAATAAACCTCATTTAATAAATTATTCCCCTTCAAGGAAACCCTGAATTTAGGCGCATCATAATATATGGTGGCTTGATACAAAGTGTTAGCAGGTATAATAAATTGACCAGATACGCCATTGTTGGTTGTTGCGTAATCTGACACACCATGAAATCCACCTCCTAATCCAAAATTATTTAAAAAGGAATTATCATTAAATTTATAATCTGCCCATACATTATAAATGTGAGCAGGTCCAGCTTCATAAGATCGTCGTCCATCATAGGTCGGGAACTTCTTATCTTTAATTTCATTATGGTTATAGGCATAACTGGCAATAATATTTAAACCATGTAGGGGATTTGCTTTTAATTCAAACTCTAAACCACTACTTACCACTTCATCCAAAATAGCAATATTAAACATGGAGTATGGATCCAATGTTCCTCTATTTGTTGCATTGATATGATAATACGATAAACCAATATTCAATTTATTTTTGATTAAATTATATTTAGTTCCAAATTCAAATTGCTTAGAGACTGTAGGTTCAATAACGGTAATTTTACCTTGAACCAGTCTATTATTATTGAAGATAAACCCTGTCTGGTAATTAGCAAAAAGTGAAAGTTTGTTTAAAACGGGTTGATATACAACTCCAAATTTTGGAGATAATCTGTCTTTTTCAAAGTCATCATCTTCCACCGCTGTGTTTCCATCTTGGTCTATATAATCATACCTGAGCCCTATCATAACATTTAACTGAGGAGAAAAATTAATAACATTAGATGCGTAAACAGCATATCTATTAGACCTAGCATGTTTTTCTATATTGGGTATAGCTTGAAACATAGATTCTAATATTGATTGATTAATAGGATATTCCGTTTCAACGGTGGGTGTTATGAAGTTATCGACAGGACTTCCATCCGGACTATATAATCCATATAAAATTGGAAATCCCGTGCTTGGATCAAAGTTTTTACTTTTATCCGTATCTTTTTCTGAAATGTAATCTAGACCAAAAACAATCCTATTCCTAACCTCGCCTAATTTAAAATCGCCTAAAAAATTCTGCTGAAAATTTAATCGACCTTTCTTGCTGTCAATTTTCTCTAGAACACGTGTAAAAAATTCAGTTTGTAGTAACTGCTCAAGATAAGTATTCATGTCAATTTCTTGAGGGGTTTGTGGATTTGGATTTAAAAAAGCTACGGGTACACCTTCAAATAAATATTGATAATAGCCATCACTTTTAGAATGACTGTAATTTACGGCTGTTTTTGAGGTCCATTGATTAGATAATTTATAATCTGCAATAAGTCTAGAATTCAAAACATCATTTTCTAAATAAATATCATCATCTGTGAAAGAGGCTTTTGGATTGATACCTAAAGCATCTGGATTATGACTCACTAATTCATATCCTCTTCTTAAAAAAACAGAAGTGGTATTAGTCTGCTTCGGCATTACATACTCAAACCCTACAGAAATATCCAAACGATCGTTTACGCTATAGGTAAGAGACGGTGCTATAAACAATGATTTTATATAACCTTGATCCTGAAAGGAGCCTTTGTTTAAGTAAGAAGCATTTAATCTAAAATATGGCGCTTTATCACCTTTCCCAATAGGCGTATTGATATCACCTGTTAATCTATGGGTATTAAATGACCCAGTTGTATAAGAAAAACTACCTCCAAAACCTTTATAGGGTTTTTTAGTAACTACATTGATTAAACCTCCTAACCCATCATAAGTGCTCCCGAATAATGTGGCAGATGGTCCTTTTAAAACCTCTATTCTTTCTATATAGGAAGGATCTACGTTATTAAAGGTATACCCGGGCATTCCATCCACTAAATCAGGTTTAGTAGAAAATCCACGGAGTGCATAATAGCCTGTTCCATCCCCATTTCTAGCCGTAGCATCCCATTGTTTTACAATTCCAGAGGCATTATTTAAAGCGCCATCTAAACTGGTAACTAATTGAGATTCTAAAAGCTCTGTAGTTACCGTGGAGTATACTTGAGAGTTTTCAATATCCCGCAAAGGCATTTTAGAAACATATGCCGTTTCTTTTCTAGCAAACTTATTGGCTCTATCTCCTTTTACTACAATATCAAACAACTCAATACCCTCATACATCACGATATCACCCAATTCTAAACGATTATTTATAGTAATTTCTTGATTTTTGTAACCAATTTTAGAGAGTACAATACTTTCCATATTCTCTGATAAAGGGATAATGAAATTTCCTTCCCCATCAGAAAGGGTTTCTACTTTAGAACCGTTCCCATGAATTTTAACTTTTTCAAGTGCAAATCCATTATTGTCAACCACTCTTCCACTGATTTGTTGACCCAAACAAATAATAGGCAGGAAACAAATAACTATATATAGAATATTTTTCATCGTATAATTTGACGCAAACTTATTTAGATTAAATTAAAATAAAAAATATACTTGATAATTTCTCTAGAATAATTTGGTCTCATCAGAGATTTTCAGGAATCCAAACATATTCAATAAAAACTTTGGTTGCTAAAATTAATTATCTTTATTTTGTCTAAATAAAAATTATTAAATGAAAAAACTTTTACTATCTGCTTGTATGCTAGTGAGCCTTATGTTGCTAGGACAAGAAAGTGAACAGGATAGCATAAATACTATCAATTTAAACGAAATCATAGTGACTGGCGTAGAACGCGTAACTGCCAATAAAAGTAAGTTTGTTGGAAAAATTCCTCTAACGCAATTAGAGAACTCTCAAGTCTATACAGGGATTACACAAGCTCTAATTTTGCAACAGAAGTTATATAACCTAGAAGATGTAGTGAAAAACGCACCAGGAATCAACGCACAAGGCGCTAGTTTTGGCGGATTCATTAGTTATGGTGGTGAATCGTTTTTAAGCCGTGGTTTTGGTACACAAATAAGGGCTATTAATGGGATGTCATCAGCTATTCATATGTCAGACGATATTCAAAACACAGCAAAGATTGAAATTATTAAAGGTCCATCTTCTACCCTATACGGGAATATTATTACATCTTATGGTGGATTAATTAATAAGGTAACCAAAAAACCTTATGCTAGAAAAGGGTTGGCGGTAGATTATAGTGGTGGTAGTTTTGCCTATCAACGTCTGGGTATAGATTATAATGTACCTATCAACAAAGAAAAAACTTTTCTTTCTCGTTGGAATGTGGCTTTAAATAACCAGGGAAACAATAAAGATAACCATGGTTATAAAAGAGGCTTACTAATTGCCCCTTCTTTTACCTATCATGCAAATCAAGATTTACAGATAGATTTTGGTGCAGAAATTAATAGCAGAGAAATCATGGGATATACCGATGGAATTGGAGCCTATATGATTCCGTCTACAGTAAACCCTGTCATATCTTCTGTATTAAAAGCACAAGGCTTAGACGATGCTACTGTAAATCATATTATATCTCAAATGCCACAAACCATAGAAGAAGCATTTGGCACTAACGATATATCTAAAATGAAATTAGACCCTTTCCGTGCATTTGTAAGCAAAGATGTAGGCATGAAAAATAAATCGGTTTTAATGCATGCGGATATCAATTATAATATATCTGAAAACTGGACCTCAAGAACCTCTGCCGTGTTGACTATTGGTGATGATGCTGGTTTAAATTCAAGACTAGATTTAATTCCCAATGCCATACCTGCCTTATTAACAAGTTTACCTACAGGAAATTTAGACTTTGGAACACCAGGGGCTGATTATTATGGAAGAACAGCCAGGTATGTAAGCACTTCTATCAACAGCCAGCAAATTCAGCAAAACTTTAACGGAAATTTCAATATTGGTGCTATGCGTAACCGTATGGTTATAGGAGTTGATTATTCGTTTGAATCTATGAATTATCATAGTGCACCTTTCCGAGGAAATTTCTTTGGTATACCTTTAGATCAAAATTTTGATGTTATTTTAAGAGAAGGAGACGCTCCTAACTATTATCTCTTCAATAAAAATAATATTCAAAATGCATTAGAGGAAAATGTACTAACACCTTATGAAAACCTGAGTGAAATCACCAACCCTAGTTTTTATATAAACAATGTACTAAATATTACAGAGAACCTCTTGGTAAATGCTGGTGTTAGATTGGACTATTATGATACTCAAGTATATAACGGCGGCAGTAAGGTAAATGCCGATTCTTTTAATCAATGGTCTATTGGCCCAAAATTAGGTATTGTTTATCAACCAATACATGAGAAATTATCCATATTTACAAACTATCAAACCGGAGCGCAAAATACGGGTGGTGTAAATAAAGAAGGTAAAGTATTTAAACCAGAAAACGCAAGACAATTTGAAGGTGGGGTTAAGTTTTCTTTGTTTAACAATGCTTTTACTGGTACAGCCAGTTATTATGATATTAAAGTAGATGATGTGATTAGATATGATTACAAGATTTTATGGCAAACCCAAGATGGAACCAAAACTAGTAAAGGATATGAAGTGCAATTATTAGGTAACCCTACCCCAGATATTAATATTCTATTGGGTTACGCACATAACGATAGCAAATATGAAAAAGCCTCCCCCAATGTGAACGGCTTAAGACCTGCTGATTCTGGTCCAGAAAACCAATTCAATATTTGGGCGCATTACCATTTTAGAACGCATAACGCCTTAAATGGTTTTAGCATTGGTGCTGGTGTCAATTATGTAGGACAAACCATGGTGTTTAATTTGAACCAAGATGGGTCATTTGACATCCCTGCTTATACCTTAGCTAACTTAAAGTTATCTTATGACAAGGAGAATTATTCTATTAGTTTAAGAGCCAATAATTTATTAGACGAAGAAGTTTGGACTGGTAATTACTATGTTAGCTTATTAGGGAAAAGACAACTAGTGGGAAGCGTGGCTATTAAATTTTAAATATTTCCCTGATATTTTTTATATTTAGCACATCCATTAGTTTAGATTATTTGAATGTTTTTCATGTTGATATTCATAATAATTGACGAAACCACCTTATCATAATGAGGTGGTTTTTTAATATTTTAAGTTGTACAAATAATGTAAAATTTATTACTATTCTTATTTACTCTAATTGTAAATAATTGCAATACAACTATTTATAATCATTCCCGCTTACATTTCACCTATCTTTATATCAAGAAATAAAAATAAGAAGTTATGTCTATAAGATTAGTTAACGGATGTGTGAATTGTCAAAATTTAACCTCCGACCAGACCTGTACAGTACACCATGCTAAAGTGGATGAAGCTCACACTTGTGATGAGTTTGATATGCAAGTGAGCCTTAAAGGTGAAGTGGAATGTGGAACTTGTTACAAATTTCATACCCCAGCATGTCCGCAACAACTGCATGCAGCAGTGGGAATGTTATGTAATGAATATGCCCCAAAAGCGGTGAGTTAATGTTTATACTAGTAGAGTATTAACCAAAAAAAGGGAGCTCCATAGTGGATGCTCCCTTTCTTTTTAATAATCTATGTAAGTATATTGCAATGATCAGCTTACTTAATTATTAATTTTTCTGATTTTATATCATTTCCAGAAATCACTCTTAAAATATAAGTCCCCTGTGCAAGGTTATTTAATTTAAGTGTTCTTTGGAATAAACCTGCGCTACGATTAAGGCTAGTTTCATAAACTTTTTGCCCTGTCATATTATATATTTCTACTTGTATTTTATTACTGATATTCGTAGCATTATCATATACCAAAGTAACTTGATCTTGGGTTACAGGATTAGGATAAACTGCAAATTTAACATTACCAGAAACGTCTAGTGTTGATAAATTTTCCTTTTCAACATTCAAACTTAAGTTTCCAGTAGAAGAACCTTCAAAAGATGTAAAATAAAATCTATAAACTATATCATCTGATTTTACATAAAACACTCTATCTGGTACAATTTCATATTTCCAATTGCTATTCAACGCTTTCCAGTTATAGCCAATCGTATTCATATCTTCTGAGAAGTTTAAAGTATTTGTATCTGCAAAATCGGCATCTACACTTTCTTCTACTTTTGCTGCAACTACATTGGGGTTATGCAATACACCCATTACAGTATAAGGCAACATATCACCATCTTTTGTTGGAACCTTGGTGCTGTATTTAGTAAATTTTAAATCCCATCCATCCATTGCAGGTGAGGCATCTATCAATTCATTGGTTGTTAAGTTTAAATAATTAAAAAACTTATTACTGTTTTCTGTATTACTAATTACATTCGTTTGGTCTGCACCCCACGAACTACCATTCCATAAAGCATATTTAATGGTATAACCACCAAAATAATCTTCTATCATAAATTTATAGATATTTTCAGTAGACACATCTTCTATTAAGAAAATAACAGAACCTATTACATGGTGGTTGACAGAGTTATAGACTCCCCAGCCTTCACTAGCCGAACCAGTATTAAAAGCACCAAAGGACCATGAAACGTCACTGTTATAAAGAAGGGTATAGTCCTCTAAATTAGATGCATCTATAGTATTCCACTCCCTAATATCTGAAGACGCCTCATACAAGTTCAATCCTTTTCCGTGGTTTATTCTAATTCCTTGATCATAAATACTAACACGGTAAAATGCAACGTCCCATTGGCTTCTCTCAAATGAACTATTGGTTCCGTCAGATAATTTATAAAATACATCGTTCACATAGCCTGCACCTAAGGAAAGGTCAACAGACTGTTCTTGTGCCATTCCCATAGTGGCAACAAAAAATAAAAGTAAAAATTTTCTCATGATAATTATATTTAGTTATTTATTTATTAATTAATTTGTTGATATTGAAATTTTGGGTAGCCCCTTTCACCTTGAGGTCCTGTAAATGAGATAAATTTAATTTTATACCAATTTCCTTCGGTATCATGCAGTACAAAAAAACGATCATCATAGAGTCCTTTAAAAACATCTCTCCAATTTGAGCCGATCACTCTTTGATCATCACTTAGTAGCGAATTGGCTTCGCTACGGTTGAATGAATAGTTATCATAATTAATTTCATTAGTTTCTAAGACCATAAAGCCTTTGGAATCTGACAAGACGTTATTCACCACAAAGTCTGAAAAGCCATAAGACCCTGCAGACTCACCATCTGGCGTACTCACCACATTGGTAAAGACTGTAAAGCATAAGTCCCATGAAGCACGAGGAGGTTGTGCTTGAATAATTTTTTCTGTATTAAAACTAAAATGGGTAAAATTATAGGCCTTCTCTTTAGAAATAAAAATTTCTTGATGGGTGGTATCATTTAGATTAGCATATTGTAATAAATAGCCGTTCTCTTGTCGTAAAATCCTAATTTTCTTCCAGCCACGTTCATCACCTGCTACGGCCACACTACCCACATTAGGGGTTATGGTGCCCACCTCATTTCCTAAATTTACAAGGTACACAGGATTCATAACGGGCTCCACCTCAATCTCTTGTATGGCGGTTCCGTTGATATCTCCAGACGGTGAATCTATAAATTCTTCATTAGCGGGATCAAATGTTCCAATTTTAACTTCATCAAAATAATTGGATGGAATATTATCTAGGTTTACTGCATCTATATCATAAATATCTAAGGACTTGGTAGCCATATAGAGCGATCCATTTAATATCACGCGAAAATCTTCACCCCCATAAAATCCTAAATCCCAAGCATCTCTACGAATCATCACTGATTCTCCTGTACTTAAATCATAATATACTTGATTCGGCTGATTGGGGCCACCAACTTCCGGAGCGACTGTTCCTCCCAATATACTATTAAAAGAAATTATGTGTTGAGCATAACCTTGAATAGCGGTGTAATCTCTATAATTTATTTCTTCAATGATAAAGGCTACTTTCTTCTTTTGATCATCTTGACTGTACGATTCAATTAAACTATGGAAAGTGAAACTCAACTTGGTATCATGTTTATTGAAGGGCACAATAATCATGTTAGATTCTGCTTCTGGGTACGTAATAAAATCTTCACCATACGTTGTATCCGTAGGGTCTATTTTAATCCGAACAAAACCTGACTCTTTCGCACTTTCTGATAATACGAGCGATATTATTTGTTCCCCATGAATCGTGAAGTAATTGGTAGATTGTTTCTCAAAGGCAATAACAAAAGGATTTTGGTCAAAATCTTCTTCCACTGCACAAGAAGACAAACCCAATATGATACATAGATAATATATCCAGTTTTTCATTAGAAAGGAATTTGATAAATTAATTTCATAAAATAAGAGCGTCCGTTAGCAAAGAATTCTGTGCTAGAAGGGTCATTATGAGCTCCTGGAACTTGGGTTGTGTTGTCTAATGTTTTTACGTTTAATAAATTCCTAGCACCTGCTACAACTTGCCAGTTTTGTAAAAAGTCCTTTTTAATAGACATATCCCACCAAGTGTAGCCTTGTCGAACACCTTTGATGAGTTCACCCTTTGTAGAGCCTGTGCGCCAATTATATTCTTTGCCATTTCTTTTAATATTAGTAGAAATTGCCATTTGATAGGTTGGAAAAGCGTAGTTAAACCCAGCATTTGCGTTCCAACTGTAAAGCATATCAGCTTGTTTGCTATCATAGCCTTCTCCAGTGTAATTCATGCCCAACTGTGCAGAAAGCCTGTCAAAAGTAATTTGTCCAGAGATGGAAAAACCTTGATTTTGAAAAGTTTCAAAATTCATATACCCATACTGTAGCGGTTGATCTTGAGTTATGATCAAGTCTATTTGATCTTTAACTTTTAAGTACCAACCACTAACTTTAGCACCATATTGAATAGCTGAATTTTCATCATTTTTATAAAATAAATGCAAAAAAACACTTTGACTTTTTTCCGGTTTTAAATTTTCATTCCCTATCACATAATGATTACTATCTACAAAATAAGTAAACATTTGCTCATAACTGGGATGTTTAGGAGCGTTGCCGTACATGGCACGTAGTTCCCATGTGGAATTCAACCTATAGCTCGTACTCAGGGAGTAAGCAATATCGGTTGAGAATCGTGAAGAGAACAAGGCTCTAATTCCGGGGCGTACTGTCCATTGATCGCTCACATGAAGTTCTGATGATGTAAACACATCATAAGAGCCTAGTTCTCTTTCTATATTTTGGGTGCTAGAATCCACAGATCTGGCAACAGGAGATTGAAAACCTTTTACCAGATTCGATTCTGCACTTAATTGCCATTGCCAGATTTGTGGGATGATACTTTTCCCAAGCATGGCTTTAGCATAATAAACTTTTCGAGATTCATACAATTGCTTTTCATGATTAGACTCTATGTCTTGAATAATATGATAAGTGTATTTTTCTCTTTCTTTCTGTTGAGATTGATAAGAGGCAGAAATATTGAGCTTTCCATCATTCCAGAAAGATTTATAGAAGTTTAGGTGGTGCCTCCAACGGTTCGTTCTAAATCGTGTATCTTGGGCTGAAGGATTTATTAAATCTGTAGCTGGTTCATAATTTAATGATACTTTATCACTGATTTTATCTAATTCTTCATGATAATAATTAAAGGTGTAGAAGATGTTGCCTCCTGCTAATTTATAATTCAAGCTAGATTTAACATCATATTGATCTTTAGGTCTAAAATCATGTCCTCTTAAACTTTGATCCTCAAAATATCTTTTACCTTTCTTATCATTGAACCACCCGTCAAACTTATTTTGATTCAAAGACAACGTACCTGTTAAAGCTTTATACAAAGGCCCTTTAATCTTTAAACCCTTGATGTGCCTTCCTCTACCATACAGTTTATACTCATCCCCTATGGTTTCCTCTTGAGCATATAATTGTGCCTTTAATTTATTACTTTTCTTTTTGGTGATAATGTTTATCACACCAGCCACAGCATCTGCACCATATTCTACGCCCATAGACCCTTCTACAATTTCTATTTGTTCTATATCATCCACATTAATTTGAGAAAAATCAGTAAAATTCCCGAAACCTTCGTCATTAATTAATGGAATATTATCTACCAATACTTTTACATATTGAGAACCTAACCCAAACATAGAAATACCTGACTTCCCCGATTCGTTATCGGGCGTGATTTGAATGTTCAATGATTGATTTAATAAATCTGCTAACGTATTTGCGGCAGATTGTTCAATTTGTTCTGCGCTGATAACTTCTACAGCATACACGGATTGATTGATTTTACTTGGAACCACCTGACCTGTAATCAGCATTTGATCCAATAGAATGGTATCTTTTTCTTGAGCCATCGTTACAGCACAAGAGGATAAATACAAAATAAATAAGAATTTATTGAACATAGAATTATTCTAAATAACACCCCAAATATATATATTTAATTTTTATTTAATCTAAATAAATTATAAGTTTGTGGTAAAATAATATCATTTATGAAGAAGTTACTATTTCTAGGAATGGCTAGTCTAATTTGTAGCCATTTATCCGCACAATCTAAATTGGAACAGGACAGACAAGCGATTAAAAGTATGCAAGGTTGTCACAAAGTCACCTTCAATTTTGCAGAAACATTTTCACCTGACACCGCTTATGTGAAGCATGACAACTACAGTAGCTGGGCCTATGAATTGGTAAAAGTGATAGAAGATGAGCCTGAGCATATCGCATTACAGCATTTACTCATCGTAAATGAAGAGGAAGATCCTATGATTATAAAACATTGGAGACAAGATTGGGATTATGAAAACACAGAGTTTTATATGTTTCATCAGTACAATCCCGAAACGCATGGGCAAGAATGGAAGTACGTAAAAAAAACACCAGAAGAGGTGCAAGGACAATGGACTCAAAAGGTGTTTCAAGTAGACGACAGCCCTAGGTATGAAGGTACTGCCACTTGGGTGCATTATGATGGGAGACATTATTGGGAAAATACGACAGACGCCCCCTTACCTAGAAGAGAATATAGTAAAAGACAAGATTATAATGTAACAAAGCGCACCAATAAGCAAGAAATTACAGCTTATGGCTGGTTGCATGAGCAAGATAATGCCAAAGTGTTAAGGACTAATGCTGGGGACAAGATTATAGCTTATGAAAAAGGATGGAACACCTATGAAAAAGTAGATCCCAAAATGTGCCAACCCGCAGAAGAATGGTGGACAGCCAATCATAAGATTTGGAAGAATGTAAGAACTGCTTGGCAACAAAGATTTAACAAAAAGCAAGATTTGAATCTTTGGCCGAAAAAAGACACAAAAACCATGTACCGACATTTCTTTAGATTAGAAAAAGGTGCTACCGTAGAAGATGCCTCTAAAATTATAGAAGAATTTTCGAATTAAACCCTTCATGTTTTGTTTATGTTGAACCATCTCAATGAACGTTTTGAGGTGGTTCTTTTTATCTAATTAATATATACTCCTTCTTTAATCATTTTACCCACATAAATAACCCTACGGTCTTATCAGAAAAATATCCAAAATCAGTATCTTACAGTGTTTGATATTGAAATGAATAAATTGATTATAATTTCGTTATATCTGTAATGAAAAAGATATTTTACTCATTTATATTATTGCTCACTCTCGTATCATGTCAAAAAGAAGAGAAATATGAGCATGCTTATAGTTTTTATTATTGGAAATCTACTTTGGATTTCACTCAACGCGAGAAAGATGTCTTAGCAAAAAGCTCTGGAGATTTCTTATATGTTCGGTTGTTTGATGTAGATAAAATCTATGGGAAGTTTGAGCCTGTAGGGAGTGCTATCAAAAAAGAAAGTTTCATTACAGATAAAATGATAGTTCCTGTAATCTTCATCACGAACCGAACTTTTCTACATATAACACCACAAGAAATTGAATTTTTAGCCCAAAATATCCATCGCATGATAGATAATAAGTTAAAAACTTATGGATTTAACCCAATACAAGAAATTCAGATTGATTGTGATTGGACTGCTGGCACCAAAGATGATTATTTTAAATTTCTAGAACTTCTGAAGAAAGAAAGTAAGAAACAAATAACCTCCACCTTACGTTTACATCAAGTTAAATTTAAAGAGAAATCTGGAATTCCGCCAGTAGACAAAGTATACTTGATGTGTTATTCAACTTCTTCTCCATTAGATAATTCTAATAAAAATTCCATCTTGGATGTTGGAACTCTGAAAAGTTATTTAGAACATATCAACCAATATCCTATACAAGATATTACAGTGGCGCTACCCATTTATTCTTGGGGAATTATAGAAAATCACTTGGGGAAACATAAAATAATTAATGGCCTATCATCTCAAGATTTAGATAGACCTGAGTTTAAAAAAATCACCCTCACAGAGGCAGAAGTGCTAGAAGATGGTTTTTATTTTGGGTTTTACTTAAACAAAGGATTTAAAATTAAAATTGAAGAGGTTTCTCATCAAAATATACAAGAGGTGGTTCAATTTCTAGAATCTAAGATTGGTTCTTTTCCGCTTGTGTATTATCAATTAGATGATAAATTTGTAATAAATAGAGACTTAAATTTATAAATCAAGCCATGAAAAAATTAATTATTACGTCTTTAGCGTTTATCACATCCTTTCAATCAACGGATGCTTGCGCATGGTATGATCCCGATTATGAGTATTTTAACCTATTTACACAATCCATCGTTAAAGATAAATCATTATCCCCTTTTCTATTAAGTTATAGCTCTCCATATTATGAGGAAAAGGGATTAGAAGTTCCTGATGACAATATCGCAGCATGGCAAAGGTATTTTAACAAGCGCCTATCATTTGAAGAAACTAAAACTTTGGTTTATGACATAAGTTTAGAGGAATTAAATCATTTAAAATTCAAACGTTCATTAGACCATCCTATTCTTGAAAAATTAGGTTATAATTTCTATACAGAATATAAGGACGCTGTAGATTATTTAATAGAGGCCAAGTATTTGGAGCCTTATATGCGCATTCAGCATATTGAAAATCCAGACTCATTTTATTATACTGAAAAGGATTATAAACAAGCTACAGACTTGGATTATGATAAAATTAATACTGATTTAATATCCTTGTACCATGCTACAAAATCGAAAGAAATTAAGTTAAGATATGGCTACCAAATCGTTAGATTTAATCATTATTATAGAAATTATGAGGAAGCTATTAACGCTTTTGATCAATATGTAGCTCCCTTAAATCTAAAAACAACACCATACTATATGGCATTAGACCAAATGGCTGGTGCACAACGTGGTCTTGGCATGCTAGAAGATGCAAATTGGAATTTCTTTCAAGTATTTAGACATTCTTTAAGCAGGAAGTCTAGCGCTTATTCATCTATGAAATTGACTACAGAGGTTTCTTTTCAAGATATTTTGAACAGATCTAAATCCAAGGAAGAGAAAGAGATGGCTTATTTCTTATTAGCTTATCAGGATTTCAACAATCCACTGCCGATGATGCATAAAATTTATGAAATAAATCCTTCTTCCGATGCTTTGATGATTTTAGAGGCTCGAATAATTAATGAGCTAGAAAGAAATATCTTGAATACTTACTATACTGCTGCGGATGATGAACATCACCAAACGTCATCCAAAAATGAAGCTGTAGCTAAAGAAAAGAAAAAAGAAGAAAAGAAAACGTCTTTTTGGGATAAAATTGTAGGATTTTTCAAAAGTCTTTTTGGAAGCAATGATAAACCCAAAGAACCCACAACAGTAACTAAACAAGAAATTGATGAAGAATCTAAAGCCTTATTGAATAATCCCAACCGTATTCCTACAATACAAAACACCAACATTTACCTGAATGGTGAAGAAGAAAATACTGTGGATTATTTAAATGAAGTTGAAACTTTCACCAAAGAGGTTAGAGAAAATTCTACCGATGTTTTTTGGGATATTTCATATGCATATTTGAAATTCTTACAGAAAGATTATGCAGAAAGTCAGGTGATATTAAATGAAATATTTACCAACAATCCAGCATATAATAAGCAGATTCAACAAATGAAAATGTTGAATGAAATCGTATCTAAGCCAAAGATTGATGCCGCCTTTGAAGAGCATATTATGGTTAAATATCCTGATTTCTTTTTACCGGAAAAAGAAAATATAGAAGAAAACGAAGAAGAATATTGGAACAATTACGATGGTCCTACAACCAGAGATTTCTTACAAGATATTTTAGCTAATAGATATTACATACAAGGAGAATATGCGAAGTCTTATTTAATGAGCAACAAATTGACATTCCTAAGCTTAAATCCTGATTTTGAATTAACTAAGAAGGTAGAAGCCTTTTATCAAAAACCAAAAAAAACTACCTTTGAGAAACAAGTATTAGATACCAAGTTCGATGTAGAAGATCCAACTTCATACTTCAATTTAATTTATGGGGATTATTACGCTAGAAATGGCGATTTTCAAAAAGCCTATGAAAGTTATAAAAATGTAATTAATGGCAATGGCTTCATTCCAAAGACATACCAAGAGTGGGACAGCAACACCATGGAAAATATTACCAAAGCGTACCCAAAAGATGCGTATAATTATTTTAATAATATTCCAGATTTAATCTTTGGTCATAATTATTGGATAAGTTATGAAAGTGATGATGATATAACCATGGTAGAAGAGCCTTTTATAGATGAGTTTAAAACAAAACCTTATACAAATAAATATCATTCTATAAAAAATAGAATGAACAAAGCAGAACTCATGCTAACAGTTCTAAATCTACAAAAAGTTGCACAAGGTAAGGATGAACGTGCAGGCAAAGCCAATCAGCTTATGGGTAATTTGCTATACAATACGAGTAAGATAGGGTACTATCGTCATATATTTGTATTTGACCTTAATAATGGAAATGGAGAAAAATTTCATTTTAACCAATATTTATACGATCATGATCAACCATACTATAAAGCCTATCCAACTAATTATGTTATCGAAAGTAAAAACATTGACCTTGCGGGTGAATATTATAAAAAAGCACTCACCTTAACTAATAATAGGGAAAGCAAAGCACGTATATTATTCCAGTTAGCCAATGTAGAGCAGGCTGAATATTATCAATGGGAAGCTAATCAACCACGAGTAATGTATGAAGATGATATGGATTACAACACCTATAGAGCAAAGGAAAAAGAACAAGAGAAAAAATTTGCACGTGTAAAAAGAGAGCGATTTAATAAATATTTTGCTGAATTAAAGAATAACTACAGGGACACCCAAATGATTTACGAATTAAAATCTAATTGTTCGTATTTAGAAAGTTATTTAAGCAATTAGGAATGTTATTTGAAGCTTGATAGTGCAAAAAATTATATGAACATGCTAGAGGCAATGAAACAACGCTATACTGTAAAAAAGTATAGTGAAGAGAAATTAAAAGACGCTGACATCGCAGATTTAAAAGAAATATTAAGGCTAAGTCCTTCTTCTATTAATGCACAACCATGGCGATTTATTTTTGTGAGAGATAAAGAGATGAAAGCCAAATTAGCGGCTAAGTCTTTGTTTAATGAACAGAAAATTTTAGAGGCTGATACCTTGGTGGTATTCCAAACGATGACAGAATCTTATTTTAATGAATTTGCTCCAGAATATATTCCTACAAGGGTTTATGAATATTACCAACAAGAAGTAACCAAACGCCCAGGGGGATACCCTGCTTGGGCCTCTAGACAAGCATACATTGCAATGGGAATATTATTGGCTGCCTGTGCAGAAAAATCTATAGGTTCTACCCCAATGGAAGGCATTATACCAGAGGCATATGATGAGATTTTAGACGATAAAAATTATAAGAGCATTGCAGCCGTAAGTTTAGGAATGCCATCCGATGAGGACTATAATAGTCTAGAGAAAGCTCCGAAACAACGCTTACCCCTAGAAAAGGTAGTTGTAGAAATTTAATTATATCGTTATCTATTTAACACCAAAAAACCCATCTTAAAAATCATTTAAGATGGGTTTAGTTCTTATGTATATATGAACTGATTATAAATCACTCAAACCTCACAACACATATTTTTTCACTACCTCCTTCATAGAGTTAAATGCAATTTTATCTAATTTCACTTCTTCTTTTTGAAGCCATTTCACTTCTTGAATTTCTGATTCATCCAACTGTAGAGTTATACCAGGGTCTAATTCAAGTTCAAAGATGATATCTAATGTTCTGTATAAAATATCTCTATATTCATAGTCATTAGGTTCAGTGTCGAGTAGCCTTAATTGACTTTCATTTAAATCTAAATTAAGTTCTTCTTTCAATTCACGAATTACCGCTTCTTGTGCACTTTCTTTAGGATCCACAAAACCACCAGGAAAATCCAACATGCCCTTTCCTGGATTATTGTTGCGTACTGTAAATAAAATCTCATCCCCACGCCTTACAATGACCATTACAGCAGCGGCACAATTATGATAGTATACAAAACCACAGTCAAAACATTCAAACCGATGATGTTCTTCAAACTTATGATTATGAGAACCACATCGAGGACAAAATTGAAAAAATTTGGGCATAAAATATTTTAATTATAAATCTCTAGAAACCGAATTCGGATTCAAATTGTTCTAAGAAACGTTTGTCATTTTCAAAATAAAGTCTAATGTCACCTATTTGGTATAATAATAAAGCCATACGCTCTAATCCCATACCAAAAGCAAAACCACTATATTCCTTTGGGTCTATATCTAAATTCTTTAACACATTTGGATCAATAATTCCACAACCCATAATTTCTAGCCATCCAGTTCCTTTGGTCATGCGATAATCGGTTTCTGTCTCTAAACCCCAATAAACATCTACCTCTGCACTTGGCTCTGTAAAAGGGAAATAAGATGGCCTTAATCGGATTTTAGACTTTCCGAAAAGCTCGGTAGTGAAATATTGTAAGGTTTGTTTTAAATCTGCGAAAGACACATCTTTATCTACGTATAAACCTTCAATTTGATGAAACATACAATGAGATCTTGCAGAAATTACTTCATTTCTGTAAACTCTACCAGGTGATAAAATTCTGATTGGTGGCTTATGATTCTCCATGTATCGTATTTGTACAGAAGATGTATGCGTACGTAATAACACATCTGGATCTTTTTCTATATAGAAGGTATCCTGCATATCTCTTGCTGGATGATAGGTTGGCAGATTCAAGGCTGTAAAATTATGCCAGTCATCTTCTATTTCTGGCCCCGCTGATAAGGCAAAACCTATTCTTTTGAAGATTTCTACCACCCGATTACGCACAATGCTTATT
>JBPCUN010000063.1:0-25633 GCA_051011115.1 Weeksellaceae bacterium | reverse complement strand
TGTTTATCCTGTAAAACTTCTCCAGTTCCTGTATGTATGGTTCCTCCATGGATGATGATAGGTGTGGTTTGCGGTGGGGCAGGTTCTGGTCTTTGACCATATGCATATATTCCAAAGATTAAAAAGCAAATAAGTTGTATATAAAAGCGTTTCATAGTTTCTTTTTAAGAGTTATTCAAATAGAGTTTAAAGGTGAGTTTCTTTGTTCATGGTATCACAATGATACAATGACTCTTCTTTTTTCTTAACCTTTTGGGTTCGGCCCTTTTTGGCATCGTCAGAGAACATCATTTTCTGTATAATTCTATTTTTCTCTTCAGCTAATCGTTGGTCTTTTTGAGCTTGTTGACTGGCATCATAATATAAAATACCATCTACAAAGGTTTTATCTACTTTTGCATAGATGCTTAGCGGATTGTCTGTCCATAGTACCAAATCAGCATCCTTTCCTACTTCGATAGACCCAACCTTATCATCTATGTGCATTATTTTAGCGGGATTTAATGTCACCATTTTCCAAGCATCTTCTTGGGACATATTTCCATATTTTACAGATTTCCCAGCTTCTTGGTTTAATCTTCTAGCCATTTCTGCATCGTCACTATTGATGGCAGTTGTAATCCCCACGCCATTTAAAATAGAAGCATTATACGGAATGGCTTCTCTCACTTCTTCTTTATAAGCCCACCAATCAGAAAACGTAGAGGCATTAGCACCATGTGCTTTCATTTTATCTGCAACTTTATAGCCCTCTAAAATGTGAGTGAAAGTATTCACCGTAAAGTCAAACTTATCTGCGATATTCATGAACATATTGATTTCACTTTGTACATAGGAGTGACATGTGATAAATCTTTCGTTCTTTACTACTTCTAACGTTGCCTCTAATCTCAGATCTTTGCGATATTCTTTATTTGAGTTCTTTTCTTTTTCATACTCGAGAGCACGTGTAAACCAAAAATCCATGGTTTGTTCTACGCCAGGCCTAGATTGTGGGAATCTATTAGCATTACGTCCCCAATTACTTTGTTTCACATTCTCCCCCAATGCAAACTTGATAAATTTGGGAGCTCCTTTATACTTCATTCCATCTGCATTTTGACCCCAACGAAATTTGATGATAGACGATTGTCCACCAATCGGATTCGCAGAACCATGAAGTTGTTGAGCCATGGTTACTCCACCCGCTAATTGACGGTAAAAGTTAATGTCGTCTGGATTGATGACATCACTAATTCTTACCTCAGAGGAGTTGTTGCTTCCAGCTTCATTCACTCCACTAGAAATACCAATATGTGTGTGCTCATCTATGATTCCACTAGTTAGGTGCATTCCCGTGCCATCAATTATCTCTGCTTTAGATGACGTGAGGTGCTGCCCAATTTTAGCAATTTCTCCTTTAGCTATCAGCACGTCCCATTGCTCTTTAATCCCATGATCAGTATTGGTCCACACGGTGGCATTCTTAATTAAATATTCCTTCTGCTTTGGTAATTCTTCCATCCCGAAAGCATTAAATGGATACCATATAGATCCTAATTCTTTAGAGGAAGTCACCGCTTCTATCTTTTCTTCTGGAATATATTCAGATTGGTATGTGATAGAGAAAGGTAGATGATGTCCCTCTTCATTCATAGCATATCCTTTCCAGTTCTTAAATGCATTTAATGGATAGTATACCCGATAATATTTTAAGCTATCTTGAGGTAAACTTATTTTCATAGCTATTTTATGGTCAGATAAAGCTAAATCTACCGTTCCTTTCAACTTTTCTAAAGAAAGGTTTGCCTTCGGTTGAGTGATTTCACCTTTAATCTGCAAGTCATAGGATTGATCGTTAAGCGTAATCTTATAATTTCCACGCACATCATGTGATGGAATTTTATTTACGATATAAGGTTTTCCTTGAACCCAGTTTTCATAGAGAACAGTTTCTTTATCAAATAAGTTACCAGATGTTAAAATAAAATTGGCTAGAAATCCTTTTTTTAATTGCCCTAATTGATTTTCTACATTTAGCATTTTGGCAGTTCTTTCGGTTAAAGCATATAATATTTCACGTTCTAAAAGGCCCGTTTCTTTTAACTTTCTTATTTTCTCTAAGAAGCTAGATTTGTTTTCTAATTTATTTAGAGTAAATACAAAGGGAATTTCTTTGTCGGATAAGAATTTAGCATTATGAGGGGCTAATTCCCAGTGTTTTAATTCTACTATATCTGCGTTATATGTTTCTATAATATCAGTAACCTCCATAGCTTTTGGATATTCTAAGGGTAAAATTATATGACCATTAGCTTCTTTAATTTCATATGCTCGTTGATATTCATTTCCTGAACCCATAAAGATAAATTGTACTCCAGCTTCATCCCCAACTTTATCAGCTCTTAAGATATCCCATTTATCTTCTGTCTCTATAATAGTGGGCAGTGAGCTATATTTAGCAAAGGCTGCTAAAGCCGTATTGTTATATCCCGTGTGATTGCTTTTTTGATACCAATCTGCATCTAGGTATAGCTGTCTTAGCATCGCGATAGAACCCATTAAGGAGCTTGGATAAGCTTGCTTGGAGTTTCCTTTGTCAAATGAGAGCATTAAAGCTGCATCAGGTTTTAAAATGATGTGTGATGCCTTGCCTTGTCCTAATGTTACAAGTGTCGCAGTTCCTCTCACTATACCATCTTGATTGAAGGTTAACACCGCTCCGAATCCTTGAGTCAAATAATCTCCCCAATCTTTTTTGTCATAAATAAAGTTATCTACCGCACGTGCTTCTGCGTTCATAGCATCATTATAGGCCGATGATGTGGCATCTGCTGGTTCATATATAGAGTTTTTGTTTTTAGTAGATCTCTTAGAGATATTCATATCTCTCTTTGCATAGGGATCAATAAAAGAGGGGTAAACATGAGCTTGCTTACCATCTAGGATTATAGCATTTTCTGGAATTTTAATATGGCCAGAAGACATGATTTTTCCTTTTTTAAAAAGAAGAGTTCCATTTTCTATAGTTGTTTCTGCGTCCGTATGCAACGTAATATTAGTAAGAGCATATAGGCTTTCATCTTCGCCTGCTGTATCATTTGGCCAATAACCAATTTGACCTTGAACGCTAAGGCAAAGAAAAATCGATATACAAATTGTGAATATTCTCATAAATCGGTATTGTATTGTATTAAATAAGTTTATAAATTTTAAAATTAATAAAATAAATTAATAAGTATTGCGTATTGGTTGTTAAATGTATAATTTGTATTGAATGTGGAATTATTTCCAGCTGAAGCTTCATAAGGCTCTAAAGTTTTTTATTTGAACCTATGTCCCGTCCTAAAATAGCGATACACTAAAACACAGTGTATATGGAAACACCTAATAACAGAGGGTATGCGAAGAGAACCCAAAAAGATTATACGATGTCTTTTAAACTTCAAGTAGTTCAAGAATTAGAGTCAGGAGAACTCAGTCGTGTTCAAGCCATGGACAAATATGGTATTCAAGCAAGTTCAACACTACGCTCGTGGTTGAAGAAATATGGTACCTTTGATTGGGAGTATGATAAAACCCAATTGAAGATGAAATCAAAATCACCAGAACAGAGGATACTAGAGCTAGAAGCCAAAGTTAAGCTACTAGAGAAGCAAAAAGCAAGAGCTGAGGCATTGGCTCATATAGCAGATGAAAAAGTAATTATATTTGATATGTTGGTAGATATGGCAGAGAAAGAATATGATATTGCTATCAGAAAAAATTACAAACCCGAGTTGTCGACCAGTACACAGAAGAAAGACAAAAAACAATAGTTTTTACCTGTGGGCTACTTGGGATAGGTAGACAAGTATATTATAGGACTAAATCCTCGAGACTCGTTAAACAAGCTATAGCACAAGAGGTGATAACTATGGTACAAGGCGTGCGAATGCGGATGCTTAGACTTGGGACACGAAAGCTATATTATTTATTAGAAAAAGAATTAAAAAAATTAAAAGTAGGTAGAGATAAGTTGTTTAAAATATTAAAAGTCAATCATTTATTGATTGAACCTAGAAAGAGTTATCATATCACAACAGACTCCCATCATCGTTTTAAAAAGCATAAAAATAAAGTGGCTACATTACATATACTCACGCCTTGTCAAATGCATCAGCAAAGTGAAATCAATATGAAAACATATAAATCAAAAAATCTCAGAGAAAACGTTTTCTCTGAGATTTAATTAATGTATTTTTAACTTCTAATCTGTATCGTTTATTTAGGACTAGACATTTTTTTTGTAAATAAAATAGCCGCCCCAGTTTTGAGACGGCTACTACTTTCGCTTCTTTTTAATTTTTAAATATCCCTATATAGAAAGTTAGTTATTGTTTTTAAAGTAACCGTCTAATTGTTTGTTATAGACTTCTATATCTCCTAAGATTTGTTCTGTGCCAATTTTTGAGGTGGCAGAGGTGGTATAAATAGGAGGTAATTCTGCCCAAACTTTCATCATTTCTGCTTTGTATTTAGAAAGATTTTTACCCAGTTTAGAAGAGCTGATCTTATCCATT
Source organism: Weeksellaceae bacterium (assembly GCA_051011115.1). GTDB lineage: Bacteria > Bacteroidota > Bacteroidia > Flavobacteriales > Weeksellaceae > Profundicola. Next base: position 21,092 of record JBPCUN010000063.1, on the reverse strand, counting down.
TTTGTCATGACAATTGTAAATGGAATTTGACTTTCACCTAAGAATTCCATAAAAGACATGTCGTTTTTCTGAGGCTCATGTCTGCTATCTACTAAAACAAATACGTTGACTAGATTTTTTCTATTGAGAATATACCCTTCTATAAGTTGACTAAATTTATGTCTGTCTTTCTTTGAAACCTTTGCGTATCCATATCCTGGCAAATCGACTAAATACCAGCTTTCGTTTACTAGAAAGTGATTAATTAATTGAGTTTTACCTGGAGTAGAAGATGTTTTAGCTAGCTTTTTATTATCGGTAAGCATATTAATCAAAGAGGATTTACCCACATTTGATCTACCTATAAAGGCATACTCAGGAATGGTGGGTTCTGGACATTTTCTCCAGTCCGTATTACTTTCTACAAAAGTAGCTGATTTAATTTTCATTATGATTTGGTTACTAACGGGTTTAGCCAATTATATAATAGCTCGTTAAATAAGTTTGGGTGTTCCATCATTGGCGCATGTCCGCATTTATCTATCCAGTGTAAAGTTGAGTTGGGCAAACCTTCATGGAAAGCTACTGCGACTTCTGGTGGGGTAACGACATCTTGCTTTCCCCAAATTAAAAGTACGGGTTGTTGAATCTCTTTAATCTGATCCTTCATGTTATGTTTAATCGCACTTCTAGCGATATACAATGTCTTGATAGCCTTTTTCTTGTCGTTTACAGTTTCAAAAACCTCATCAACAATTTCTTTAGTAGCTACAGAGGGATCGTAGAAAACCTCTTCTGCCTTACGTTTTACGTATTCGTAGCTTCCTCTTTTAGGAAATGTTTCACCAAATGATTTTTCATAAAGCCCAGAGCTTCCTGTTAACACAAGTGAATGTACTAAATCTGGATCATTATTTGTTGTAACTAAACCAACATGACCGCCTAAAGAATTACCTACCAAAGTAGCTTGTTCTTTTACGACATCCTCTAAAAAACCAGTTACAAATTTTGCGATATTACTCACATTGGTGTTGAGAATAGGAAGATCAAGGATAGGCAAATTAGGTGCATAAACTTTATAACCCTTGTTTGAAAAAAATTTCATTAATTCATCAAAATTACTCAGACCTCCCATTAAACCGTGTAAAAGAACAATTGGATGTCCTTCTCCTTCTTCTATGTAACTATATTTTTTCTGTTTCTTTATACTGAATCGCATGCACCTTTCTTTAGATTGAACAAAAATACGATTTTTTAATAAAAATTGAGCTTAGAATACCGTTATTCTTAATGGCTATCCATCGTATCCGAACCTTCTAAGTTCATTATCATTTTTCCTCCAATTTTTCTTAACCCTAACGAATAACTTTAAGAAAATCTTTTTATTAAAAAACTTTTCTAAATCCTCTCTGGCTTCTTTACCAATTGTTGAGAGTGATTGTCCTTTGTGACCAATAATTATACCTTTTTGAGACTCTCTCTCCACAAAAATATCTGCATCAATCTTTATGATATTCGGTTCTTCGTGGAATCTTTGGGTTACGACCTCTACGGCATAAGGTATTTCTTGTTGATAGTGCTCAAGAATTTTTTCTCTTACAACTTCATTAATGATAAAACGCTCAGATTTATCAGTTAATTGATCTTCTGGGAAATACATAGGGCCTTCGGGTAAGAGCGTTTTAATCTTTTCCATTAGAAAGTCAGTATTAAAACCACCTAGGGCAGAAATAGGTAATATTTGAGCTTCTGGTAATTGCTGATGCCAGAAGTCTACCAAACTTTCTACTTTGTCTTGATTTACAGTATCTATCTTATTGATTAAGATAATGATTGGTACTTCTAATCTTTTTAATTTGTCATTAAATTCTTCATTGATTAAAACTTGATCATTAGGTTCTACTACGTACAATAAAATATCCGCATCCTTGAAGGCCTCATCCACAAAAGCCATCATCTTACTCTGTAATTCATAAGCAGGATTTAAAACGCCTGGCGTATCTGAAAAGATGATTTGTGCTTCATCAGTGGTTACAATTCCTAAGATTCTGTGTCTTGTAGTTTGTACTTTATTGGTAATAATTGATAGTCTTTCGCCCACCAATTGATTCAATAAAGTTGATTTCCCTACATTAGGGTTTCCAACGATATTTACATATCCTGATTTAAAATTTTCTTTCATATTTATACTTCATTTAATGGTAAAGTTATAATAAAGGTAGCTCCAACGGTCTCATTATTTTCAAATGTTATGTTACCATTATAGCTTTCAATAATTTTTTTCACCATGGCAAGTCCAATCCCAGACCCAGATGATTTGGTTGTGAATTTAGGGATAAATAATTTATCCTTGTGGTCTTTTGAGATTCCCGTGCCATTATCCTTGATTTTAATCTGCAAAATTGCATCCAACTTTTTAATGGTGATTTCTATCTTTGGTTTTATTCCATAGGGAACAGCTTGAAATGCGTTTTTCACAACATTTGTTATAATTCGCACTAAGGATGTCTCATCTATTATCAGATAAACAGGTACCTGAGGTGCTTTGAAGGTTATAGCGTCCTCATCAAAAATAGAAAGACTATTGTGTACCACATCCAAAATATCTACTTTACTATCATTGCGATCTGGCATATTGGTAAACTCAGAGAATGCAGAGGCAATAGCACTTAGAGTATCAATTTGTTGTATTAAACCTTTACATAGTTCTTTGATTTTTTTAGGAGCTTTTTTCGATGTTGGATCATATCTATGTTGAAAATTTTGAATTAACAAGCGCATCGGGGTTAGTGGGTTTTTAATTTCGTGAGCGACTTGTCTAGCTACATCTTTCCAAGCCTTTTCTCTTTCTAGTTTTAATAAGCTATCAGATTGGTCCCTTAATTTTCGTGTCATTTTATTATATGAAACGATGAAGTTCCCTAACTCATCTTTTGCATGATAATCAAAATCTACTTCTGTATGTTGAAGGTGAGATCTCTCCATTTGAGATATTATTGCATTCATTTTTTTACGAAAGGCAATCGTAGCCCACCATGCTAATAAAATAGCTAAAGATATAGCCATGAAATACCCTAAGGCTAAATTTTTGTACAAATCATTAATTTTATTATTTATAATGGTTTGGTCTTGAATGAATGGGATACTTAGGATTGCTACAGGCTCATGGTTTTGATTATAGATGTAGCTGTAAGACCTTTGAATATCTTTCTTATTCTCCATTCTTTCTACTCTTATTTTATCCTTAGAAGGGGAAATTTGGTTTAATATATCTTTGTCTATATTTTGTTCAATTTTTTTGCTTTTTAAGTTTGAAGATGCTAACAAATGGCCTTGTAAATTATAAATTTCAATTTGAATATTTTGTATGGCAGAGGATTCTGGAATTTTCTTTTGAAATATTTCTTTAAGGTTATCTTGGCTTAGTTCTTTCTCAGAAGAGGCTATTAGGATTTCTAAAGCTCTTTGTATGTTGATTTCCTTCTGCTCTAATAAATTGGTGTAGAACTCTTCGGTGGAATTTTTAAAATGATAAAAAGTGATAAGGCCAGTAGTAATGCCAGTAAACATTATCAATATAAAAATAATCATGAACAAACGAATGTTCATGGGTAGGTGGCTAAAATATTTCAATAAAGTGAAGGTTTAGTTTTAAGAAGTTTAAAAGGTAAGTAATTTTTGTAGAATATTTATGTAATTTTTTAAGACGAAGAGGTATTTAGAGGAAGAGTAATGATAAAGGTAGTTCCTTCATCAATATTATTACGAAAGCGAATACGACCATCATATTCTTCTACAATCTTTTTCACCATAGGTAAACCTAACCCAGATCCTGAGGATTTGGTGCTAAATTTTGGCGTAAATAAACGATTATTGATTTCATCAGGGACTCCACTTCCATTATCCTTTACGTAGATATGTACGTGATTTTTTTCTTTCTCTATATTTATCTCTATTTTGGGAGTTCTACCTATAGGTATAGCTTGTATAGCATTTTTAACTAAATTAGTGATAATTCTCACTAAATAATTTGGGTCAAAATTGATGTAAATTGGTTTGTCTGACCATGTGAAAGTGGTAAACTCTTCATCGAATAGCTCTAGTGCTGTATCTACTTCTGTTACTAAGTCAATTGTTTTATCTTTCCGAATAGGCATTTTGGTATAATCAGAAAATGCTTCTGCAATATCACTTAAGGTATCTATTTGACGTATAATTCCTTTAGATAATTCATTTACTCTTTCCTTTATATCTGGAGCATTTGGATCAAATCTCATTTGAAAACTTTGCATCTGTAGCCTCATTGGAGTCAATGGGTTCTTTAACTCATGTGCAACCTGTCTAGCAGCTTCTCTCCATGTTTCTTCCCTTTCTATTTGTAGCAATTGCTCTGATTGTTCATTGATCTTATTTACCATTTCATTGTAAGAATCAACTATAACACTTACCTCATCTTTATATTTATACTTGATAGGTTTATTAATCTTGGCTATATGGGTATTCTCGAATTTCATAGCAATTTCTTGAAGCCGAGAAGTGATTGATTTAGATGTCCACCAAGATATTAAAGCACCCAGGCCAAGCACGATTACAATGACTCCTAGCAAACGTTCTAGGAGATCTATTAAAGCTTCCTTTAAATAAGAATCATCATGCTTGTAAGGGATACTAATAATACCAATCGGTTGTTGATTTAGGTTATAGATATAGCTATAAGAGGTAAGAAGAGTTTTATCTCCTTCTGTTTTCTTAACTTCAAATCTATCATTTGTAGGAGATATATGCTGCATTATAGCACTTGGTACCGTTTTTTGTTCTTGGGTTAATTTAGCTTCAGAAGTTAAAAGCAGATTTCCATCTATGCTGTAGAGCGATATATGAACGTCATTAATATCTGCATATTCGAAAATTTTGTTTTCTAGGACATTTTTGATGTTTGATGCAGTAACTTCTTGGTTATAGTCCGTAGTAGCGTAATCAATGGTTTCAATGATTGTTTTCTCCTTACTCGCTAATCTGTTTTCGTGAAATTCTTTACTCGTGTCTTGAAAATGAAAAAACGTAATAGATGCAATCGTTATCGCAGTCACTAAGATCATAATGACTAGGGAGGTAAAGATGCGTATTCGCAAGGATAATTTATTCAAAAAATTCAAGTTTTCAGTAGTTTTAGAATCAATTCTATTGAAGCAAAAAGTATGCTATGCACGTAATTCCATTAATTTTTGAACATACTTTCCTAGAATGTCAAATTCTAAATTCACTTGGTCTCCTACTTTTAATGTAGATAAGTTGGTGTGATCCCAAGTATATGGAATAATAGCTACAGAAAACATATCAGGCTTAGAATCTACAACAGTTAGGCTAATTCCATTCAAACAAATAGAACCTTTGGGCACAGTAATATTCAGTTTCTGATCATGACGAATATAGAGCTTATAACTTCCATTTTCATCTTCTATTTTTTCTAAAGTTCCAATTTGATCTACATGGCCTTGCACTACATGCCCATCTAATCTATCTGATACCTTTACACATCTTTCTAGATTAATTTTATCTCCAACTTGCCATTGTTTCAAATTCGTTACGCTTAACGTCTCATCAATAGCCGTTACAGTATAGCTGTCATCGGTAAGAGCTACGACTGTAAGGCAAACACCATCATGCGCAACACTTTGGTCTATTTTAAGCTCATCTATGAAGTTGCATGTTAACTGAAAATGTGTATTGCTTTGATCTTTTTGAATGTCCACAACCGTGGCCATTTCTTCTATAATCCCTGTAAACATAGGTTTAGTTAATTTAAATGATGGTTGATTTAATAATAATTATCTGGATCTAAATAGCTGTCGTCATCTTCCTCATCTTCATCCTCAAAATCAATGTCTATATCCGCAAACATATCTTGTTCTGGTGCCTCATCTGGTCGTTTACCATATGCGAATACCACTGCTGGGTATTCGCCATTCGCGGATATCACATCAGTTTCTACCACCTCACAGTAAAAAGTCCACATGGATAGAAAATCATACACATAGATAGCTCTACTCCCTATATTGGATAATACATCCTCTATTTTAATCTGATCCATGGTCTCACCACTTTCATCTTCAGAGGTGTCAATCAATGGAATTTCACTCCCCTGGAACCACTCATCATTGGATAGGTAAAAAGAGGCTAATTCTTCCCCTTCTAGATCAAACGCGTTTTTAATCCCTTGATGCAAGTGTATTAAAGTTTGTTCCGAATCTACTTCTATATCTCTAAAAACATCTGATTCTGTCTCCAGAATTACACGTAATTTATATATCATTATTTAATTATTTTCTTGAATTTTTAAGCCTTCTTTTTTACCTAGTTCAAGCATAAATTGGAAGGCCTCTTCTCGGTTATTTCTTAATTCACCATCAAGAATCGCTTCTTTTATTTTATTTTTAATCACGCCCACCTCTCTACATGGTTTTATGTTAAAGGCTTGCATGATATCTTCTCCGCTTACCGGTGGTTGAAAGTTACGAATATGATCGCGTTCTTCTACTTTTTTTATTTTTTCTTCCACCTTGATGAAATTATTTTTAAACCGAACTTGCTTGCGAGAGTTCTTGGTAGTAATATCTGCTTTACATAGAGTAAATAAGTCATCTAAATCATCTCCAGCATCAAATAAAAGTCTACGCAAGGCATTATCAGTTGCTTCTTCGCTAACAAGTGGAATGGGACGAGAGCTTAGCATAACTAATTTCTTCACATATTTCATTTCACTCCCCATCGGTAATTTCAGACGACGAAATAGTTTAGGAACCATCTTGGAACCTACGAATTCATGGGAATGAAAGGTCCAACCTATTTTTTCATCAAATCTTTTGGTTGGTGCTTTACCAATATCATGCAATAAGGCTGCCCACCTAAGCCATAGGTTATCCGTATGTTTAGAAATGTTATCTACTACCTCAAAGGTGTGATAAAAGTTATCCTTATGCGTTTGTCCCTCCTTTTCTTCAATACCTTTTAGTGCAGTAAGTTCGGGCAGAAATCTTTCTAATAATTTGGCATTATCCAATAAAATCAAACCATAGGATGGCTTTGGAGATAATAAAATCTTATTAAACTCATCCATGATTCTTTCTTTTGAAACAATATCTAAGCGATAGGCATTTTCTTGAATCGCATGGAATGAATCTGCATCAATATCAAAGTTTAATTGACTTGCAAATCGGATGGCTCTCATCATCCTCAGAGGGTCGTCAGAATACGTGATATCCGGATCTAGCGGTGTACGAATTAATTTATTTTTCAAATCTTCTAGTCCATTAAAAGGGTCTAGAAAATCTCCATAGGTCTTTTGATTTAAAGAAATAGCAAGCGCATTGATGGTGAAATCTCTACGCAATTGATCATCTTTTATTGATCCGTCTTCTACGGCGGGTTTTCGGCTGTCTTGTGAATAACTTTCTTTCCGAGCTCCTACAAACTCCCAATCAGTGCCTTGATGCTTAAACATGGCGGTGCCGAATCTTTTAAAAATGCTAACGCTAGAGGTGTCTCCCAGCCTTTTAGCCGTTTTTTCTGCTAATGTAATGCCACTTCCTTCGGTAACTATATCTATGTCTTTTTTTAATTTACCCTGTAAAAGGTAATCCCTTACAAAGCCACCAATCACATATGTTTTTTGATTTAAGTCGTCTCCAATCTCCCCAATCAGTTCAAATACATGATTGTCTAATGCTTCTTTCAGATTCATGGCACAAATATAATGAAATGCTTATGGATTTATAGACTTATAGATGAGGGAGGTGTTTTTAATACAATTTCATTAAGCTCTGATGACTTTTATCTGTCCATCATGTTTAATTTCTATGATAGAAGAAGCCTCATAAGTAGGGGTAAATCCTTCTACCTCAGGCATTATATAATCTACGGATGCTATGATCGTAGGATTAATATCTTGATAGTGATGAGGTGGTTTATCTCCTGATAGATTGGCAGAAGTAGAAATGAGTGGTGTTTTAGTTTTCTGAATAATTTTTTTCAAAGGTAAATAATCAATCACGCGGATGCCGATAGTTCCTTCTGGAGATAGTAAAAAGTCAGGCACATCTATGATTTTATCATAAATAATTGTGACAGGCTTCTCTGATAAATCCATAATATCCCAAGCTAAATCAGGGACATCTACCATTTTTTGTAAACGGGCATCACTATCTACGAGAAGTATAAAATTTTTATCTTTTGACCTGTGTTTAATCTGATTAATTTTCTCTGCGGCTTGTTCATCAGTTGCTAAACAGCTAAGACCAAATGTGGTATCGGTAGGGGTGAGGATAACCCCTGAGTTTTCTAAAATACTTTTAACGTCTTTCATGAATTTAGAGAATTAAATAAATTTTTAAACCCAGTAATGGTATGTTCTATGGATATGTCTTGTTTAATTTTGTTGATAGAGGCTTGTCCCATTTCGTCTCTCATGGGTTGATTTTCTGCGAGTGAACGAATATGAGTAGCTATAGATTTATAATCTCCTATCGGAACGACAAATCCGTTGATGTTATGATCTACTAATTCTACACACCCCCCTGCGTTAGTGATAATTATTGGCTTGCCCATGGCTTCTGCCTCGCTAATCCCTCTTCCTAAGCCTTCAGATATAGAAGTCTGTACATATATATCTGCACCTTTTATTAATTTCACTGCATCCTGACGAAATCCTAATAAATGTAAATTGCTATTTAACAAATGTCCATAATCTTTTTTTAAATTTTCTTTTGTTAAACCCTTTCCAACTAATATAAACTGAATGTTACTTTCCATTTTCAATGCTTGGGCCACCTTAAGAAATGTGGGTATATCTTTCACCTTGCTGCGGCGTGCAACCATGATGACTTTTACAACATGAGATGGTATAGAATTTTGAGTGTAGTCATAGGGTTGCACCTTTTGAAACCAAGAAGTACTGTATCCTTTATAAATTTTAACGGCCTTATTCTTATTAATCAATTGCTTTTTTACATGCTCATATACAAATCGACTGTTACAAACAATTTTATCAACTTTTGGGTTTAAATAATTTAGGTAGGCAAAAGGATCATACCAATGTAAGCTTCCAGAACCATAATAGGTTACTATGGCTATGTTATTTTTATGAATAAAGGATATAATAGATTTTAAATATTTACCTGTTCGCACATATAAAATATCTACATTACGTTGATCTATAATAAGTTCAATACGTTTGGTAAATGCTTTATCAAAGGTTTTGCGAGGCTTATCTTCAATGAAAGTCAAATTTGCACTTTGTAAAATTTTTTTGACTTCAGTGGTAGCTGTACCAACGATGGTTATATGGAATCCAAAATCTTGTAAGGCTTTAAATGTCTCTATTTCAGAGAAGTAAACGTTGATGCTGGAGTTAAAGCTACCAAGAATTAGAATAGATGAGAAATTTTTATCATGCACCATAATAGCAAAAATAAATGAAATTTGATTAGGTATCGTATTAATTTTTGATAAGTATATAATTATCCCCAATTTTGTGAATCAACAATATTTATGAAGGTATTTAAAGAATTGGTTCCATCACTAATCAAAGCCGAGTTATTAAGAAACTCATCTTTTGAGAAACTTGTGAAGAATGTTGAGGTAAATGCTCCTGTTATCGTTTCGCTTACCTCTTTTGGTGATAGAATTAATAAGGTAGATATCGCCATCAAGAGTATGATGCAACAGACTTATCTACCAGAAAAAATCATTCTGAATCTTCATCAATCATATCAGTCTAAAATACCAAAACGATTAAAAGATTTAGTTTCTGATTTGTTTATAATCAATTTTGTAGAGGAGGATAGTCCTCACATTAAATTGATTCCTACCTTACAGAATTATCCTGATAGAATCATCGTTACGGTAGATGATGATGTGATTTATCCACCTAATTTAATTGAAAATTTATTTCAACAACATTTAGCTTTTCCTCAAGAGATCATTGCTAATCACGTAAGGGTGATTGATTTTCTTGATAATGGACTTAAGCCCTATAAAGCATGGACTTTTGATGGTGAAAGTGAAAATCCACATCGTTATTTAGCCCTTGGATTCGGAGGTGTTTTATACCCTGTGAATGCCTTTAATAAGGAGGTGTTTAACAAAACAATGTATCTTAAATTAGCACCGAAAGCAGATGATTTGTGGTTTAAAGCCATGAGTTATATAAATCATACGGATGTAATGCCATTAAAAAATAAAGTAAAAAATTTATACCCTATTGTTGGGACACAGCGTACCTCTTTAAAAACTGAAAATGTTGGTCAAGATAGGAATACTCTGCAATGGCAAGCCTTGGTGGAACACTACAATATAAATTTAAAGGTATAATTATTTACATTGTTTCTGAAGATTTTATTTGGTTTTCAAAAGCTAGTGATGAGTTTAAAACTGTGAAATAATACCTAAACGCTCGTCTGGTGAAAACTAATCATTTGACGGTTTTAAAGAAGTTTCGTTTCTTAACTTTTCTAAAAATTGATAGCGACGATACACATGTTTTCCATAAATTCTAGAGATAACATAACCTTCTTTACCATCTAAAAAACCTAGTCCAAACAAATAATGATGGAGAAATCTAAAAATGGGCTTGATTGTGAAATGAAAAAAATTCGGTTTTAGATTTTTACGGTATAGCTCCTTGGCTCTAAGCTGCGCATAGAAATCTAATTTATTTTCGTATTCTTCTACGGATGTAAAGGTATAATGGTCTAAACGATTTTTCAGAAAACCAATATTGTCTTGACAGTACATTGTTTCATGTACCAATTGTTGAGGGTTATATCGGCATTTGTTGGTTCTAAATAGTCTTACCGCTTTGTCATTTTGCCACCCACTATATTTTAAAAATTTATTCATAAAATGTAAGCGACGGTATATGAAATAAGCATCTTTAGCGTTGGGATCGCCGATGGTTTCTAAAATTTCTTCTTTTAACGCTTCACCAATCCTTTCGTCAGCATCAAAAAATATGGACCAAGGATGAGATGCTTGTTTAATTGCAAAGTTTTTCTGGTCAGAAAAATTAATAAATTCTCTTTGGAACAATTTTACATGAGGAAATTCTTCTTTAATAATCTTTGCCGTATTGTCTGTGCTAAAAGAATCGACCACAATAATCTCATCAGCAAACGAGAAATTATGTAAATAATCTCGAATATTACCTTCTTCATTAAGGGTTATTAAAATTGCTGATAATTTTTCTGCCATAGTATAGTAAGATCTTTTCAGAAAAGATTCAAATTTAATTCAATTTATTCATAATTGCTTAGAAATATCAAAGCATTTATATGTAAAATATGCTTTTCATGATTTAGAACATATAATATTACCTTCAAGTTCTTATTTACAGGATTATTACCTCAATTATAGTATACATTTAAATTAAATCAATATTTTTGTTATCGTGAAAAATAAAATCAGTGTGATCATCAGTACTTATAACCAACCACAATGGTTAGAAAAAGTTTTGTGGGGTTATCATGTGCAAACTTTTCAAGATTTTGAGCTGGTTATTGCTGATGATGGTTCTGGTGAAGAGACTCAGAAATTAATAACGAGGATACAGCCTCAATTAAATTATACTCTTAAACATATTTGGCAAGAGGATAATGGTTTTCAGAAATCACAAATCTTGAACAAAGCCATTGTTGCAACCGGAACAGATTATATATTGATGAGTGACGGTGATTGTATTCCAAGAGCAGATTTTGTAGCTGTACATTTAAAGGAAAGAGAAAAAGGTAGATTTTTATCTGGTGGTTATTTTATGCTTCCAGAACAAACGTCCCATGCGATTCAGAAAGAGGATATATTGAATCAAAATTGTTTTGACTTACAATGGCTCAAGCGAAATGGGCTTAGTAGCACTTTTAAAAATATGAAATTGATTCATAACAAAGCCATATTATCTATCTTAAATACAGCTACTCCAACCAAACCCACATGGAATGGTCATAATGCTTCTGGCTGGAAGGAGGATATTATCAATGCAAATGGTTTTGATGAGCGTATGCAATACGGTGGCCAAGACAGGGAATTAGGGGAAAGATTAGAAAATGCTGGCGTGAAAGGAAAACAAATTAGATACAAGGCGATTTGTATACACCTAGATCATCCGAGAGGTTATGCCAATGAGAAAAGTTGGGCAATAAATAATGAGATTCGTAAAAATACGAGAACTACAGGCGTTTTAAAAACACCTCATGGTATTTCAAAAATATCCTCTTAAGACCAATACGGTCTATTATGTTCCTCTATTAAATAGTTTGTAATATTTTATTTAATGAAACGTAACTTATTATAATGCAAAAATTAAAAATTGCTCAAGTTATAGACCAGCTAGGGGTTGGAGGGGCTGAACGGGTCTGTCTAAATTTAGTAAATCTCTTTGCAAGCATGGGGTATGAGGTAAAGTTAATTGTTTTAGATAAGAAGGGGCCTTTGTTCGATTTGGTGCATGATCAAGTGAAAGTTGTAGTTTTAAATAAAAATAAATCTAAACTCAAAGCATATAAAAAATTTACTAAGGAGATTGATGGATATAAAATTGTTCATATTCATATGCGACAAACGTATCGTTTTGCGCAAAAGGCTTTTTTAATTTTTGGAGGGAAAAAACCGGTAATACTGCATGATCATTATGGGAAAATTGCCATAAATCAAAGGGTGCCTCTTTTTTATAGAACAATCTTTAAACCTGATGTTTATATCGGTTGTACCACTTTATTGACCAATTGGGCAGTTCAAAAGTTGAAAGTCAAACAAGAGAATACCTATTTTATAAAAAACTTTGTTATACAGGAGCCACAAAATAATTTTATAAAAAAGAATAATACGAATGGGCTGGTTCTCGTTGCCAATCTGAAGCCTGTAAAGAATCATGCCTTTGCTATACAATTAGCTCATAGGCTAGGAAAAGACTTAACTATATATTGCTCAAAAACTGGGGGAGATTATTATCAAGAATTGTTGTCAATCATATCAAAACTTGATTATCATGATCATGTACATTTCATTACAGGTTGTATCAATGTTCAAAAAGAATTATGTCAATATGAAGCAGGAATATTGTCGTCATTTTCCGAAGGAGATGCTTTAGTCTTAGTGGAATATTTAGCTCAAGGGTTGCCTGTATTAACTTATAATGTGGGCGAATCCGTAAAAATTATTGAAAGCGAGTTTCCTGAAATGGTTCAAACAGATTTTGATTTAAATAAATGGGAAGACTCATTCTATAAGGTTCAAAAAGTTGATAGGGGACTCGTACAAAATATCTTTCATAAATATTATCCTGAAGAGCGATATTTAAAACAATACTTATCCGTTTATAATAACATACCGAATAAAGAATAGGCCCCCTTTCAACATAAATTAGAATTTAATAAACGCTACACAGCAACGTTGTGGGTACGTAAAGCTTCATTCAAAGATGTTTTTCTATCCGTCGATTCTTTTCTTTTACCAATGATTAAAGCACAAGGTACTTGGAACTCACCTGCCAGGAATTTTTTGGTGTAACTACCAGGAATCACCACGGAACGGGTAGGCACATAACCTTTGATTTCTTTGGGTTCATCCCCTGTCACATCGATGATTTTAGTAGAACCTGTAAGGACTACATTCGCTCCTAAAACAGCTTCTTTTTCTATCCTAACACCCTCTACAACAATACAACGAGACCCAATGAAAGCTCCGTCTTCAATAATCACTGGTGCAGCTTGTAAAGGTTCTAGTACCCCGCCGATTCCTACCCCACCACTCAAGTGGACATCTTTACCAATTTGTGCGCAACTGCCAACAGTTGCCCAAGTATCTACCATAGTACCACTATCTACATAGGCACCAATATTCACGTAAGACGGCATCATAATCACACCTTTGGCTAAGTAAGACCCATGCCTAGCAATGGCGTGAGGTACCACTCGAACGCCTTTTTCTGCGTATCCTTTTTTTAATGGAATTTTATCATGAAATTCAAATGGTCCAACTTCGATCGTTTCCATCTGCGCAATAGGGAAATACATGACCACTGCTTTCTTTACCCATTCATTCACTTGCCAACCATCGGCAGTAGGTTCCGCAACTCTTAATTCCCCAGAATCTAATGAGTTAACCACTTCCACTACCGCATTTACGGTTTCTTTTTCCTTTAATAAATCTCGGTTATCCCAAGCTTTCTCTATAATTGATTGTAGATTGTTCATGTTATGGTTTTATTATTTTAAGGTAAAGATAATTAAATTATAGAAGTCATTATTTTATTGCAATATATCTTTCTGATTCTTCCAATACCATATCGCGGGGATTAAAATAAGCAACATTACAGGTTGAATAAGCAATCTTCTTACATAAAATCCTGCCGTGTAAAATTGTGAAAATTCTGTAGCAATAAAATAATAATAGGGTATAAGGAATATAAAGAAAAAGACCCCGAGGATAATGGCTGAAAATTTTATTATTTCTTTATCTAAAAAAATAAACCAAATTATTCCTAGCGATAAGACGCTATTGATAGCGTAGCGCAGGGCTATGCTTCCAAAATGTTTGGGAATATCCATAGTTGGAAACTCAATGTTGAGGAAATCCTGATGAAAGAATTCTAACAAAGGATCATAGAATAAATCAGTCTGAAACTTTCTGACTAAAATTAGCCCGAATATTAGTAATGCAACAATAATCCAACGTAGTATTTTCATTCTTTTTTAAATGCAAAAAATTTCACCCAAACGAGCCATAGTACCACTACGGTTCCATATATAATAGCTGGGAACAAGTAGTCATGACTCATTTGAGAATAAGATGGGTGGTATCTAAAAATCCAAGTGAGTAAGAATATTCTAGCAATATTTGATAAAATCATGATAAATAGCCCTCCAATAATGTATAAAAATGTTCTTAGAAGTCCTCTAGAAAATGCGATGATAAAAGAAACAAAGATGATCATCACCGAGACTGCATTACATCCTTCATTAACTCTCGCTACATACTTATCCTCTAAAATAAAGCGTTGCCATACTTCACCATCAACTTGCACACTGTTGGCTGTAAATCCAAATATTTCTGCTAACCAAACTGCTTGATCTGTCATCCAATGGGTAATGGGATCTGCTACTTCTAGCTCATAAAGATAAGGTTGAAGATATAGACTGTATAGTATAGTGAGTAGGATATAAACCCCGAAAAACTTGGCTATAAAAAATAATATAGGTTTAAACTCCTTTAACATAGAAGGCAAATTTACTAAGATTTAATTTGATTATTTTTGTAAAAATTATTTTATGCGAAATTTAAACAAAAGAATTGATACACTCTTAAACTCCGATAAAGATGTCTCTCAGAAATTACAACAACTTTGTAAATTATTATTTGATGAAGTAGAGCATTACAATTGGGTTGGGTTTTATTTCAAAAATGGAGATAAACAAGAATTAAAATTAGGTCCATATGTGGGCGCACCTACAGACCATACCATTATACCCTATGGACGTGGAATATGCGGACAGGTAGCAGAATCTAATGAAACGTTGGTGGTGCAAGATGTAAATGAAGCTTCTAATTATTTGTCTTGTAGTATTGATACCAAAGCAGAAATAGTGGTGCCAATCTTCAAAAAAGGAGAGAATATCGGGCAGATTGATATAGATTCTCACTTCAAAGATTCAATCACCCCAGAGGATCAGAAGTTTCTAGAAGAACTGATGATAAAAGTGGCTGAAATCTTATAAAGCCATATTTGTTTTTGTAACTTTGTGAGAGAAAATAAACGTCATGGAAAATAAAGTTTTACTTATGATTCTTGATGGGTGGGGACAAACCCAAGACCCAAAAGTATCAGCAATAGCTCAAGCCAATACACCTTTTATAGATTCATGTTATACCCAATATCCTCATGCAGAATTAAGTACATCTGGACAAGATGTAGGATTGCCGGCTGGGCAAATGGGAAACTCAGAAGTTGGTCATATGAATATAGGAGCTGGTAGGGTTGTTTACCAAAACTTAGAAAAAATAAACCGTGCTGTTAGAGAAAAGACCTTAGGAAATGAAGAAGAACTTCAAAAAGCTTTTCAACATGCTAAAGATAATAATGTAAACCTGCATTTTATAGGTTTAGTTTCGGATGGTGGGGTACATTCACACATCAATCATTTAAAAGGACTGATTGACGCTGCAGATGATTTTGGGTTAGACAATGTTTATCTACATGCTTTTACAGATGGTAGAGATACAGATCCAAAAAGTGGGAAAGGGTTTATTGCAGATATGATTTCATATATGGATTCTAGCGTAGGAGAATTAGCCTCCATAACTGGTAGATACTATGCCATGGATCGTGATAATAGATGGGAACGTGTAAAGCTGGCTTATGATGCTATGGTAAATGGGATGGGTATTCAGACCAATAATCCCATAGCAGAAATTCAAAAATCATATGTAAACGATGTAACGGATGAGTTCTTGAAACCTATAATCTGTATGGGTGAAGAAGGAGAACCATTGGCCAAGATTCAAGACAAAGATGTGGTGGTTTTCTTTAACTTTAGAACAGATAGACCTCGCCAGATTACGGAGGCATTATATATAAAGAGCTTCCCAGAATATAACATGGAACCTCTTGATTTATATTTTGTCACTATGACTTCTTATGATGAGGAATTTGATGTACATGTAATTTATAGAGAAGATCAGATAAAGATGCCGATGGGTGAGGTTTTAGCTAATGCGAATAAAAAGCAGATAAGAATTGCTGAAACAGAGAAATATCCGCACGTTACTTTTTTCTTTAATGGGGGTAGAGAAGAACCTTTTGAAGGGGAAATGAGAATTTTATGTCCTTCTCCACAAGAAGTGGCGACTTATGATTTGAAACCAGAAATGGCTGCCTATGAAATCCGAGATAAGATCCTACCTGAACTAGTGAAGCAAGAGGCAGATTTTATTTGTTTAAATTTTGCAAATACAGATATGGTAGGGCATACAGGTGTATTTGAAGCAGCAGTAAAAGCAGCAGAGGTAGTGGATGAATGCACTAAAACGGTAGCTGAAACTGCAGTAGCGAATGGCTATTCTGTGGCGATTATTGCAGATCATGGTAACTCTGATATGATGATTAACCCAGATGGATCTCCAAATACGCAACATACAACCAATCCAGTTCCATTTTTCTATTTAACACCAAATAATGATGCGGTAATCAAAAATGGAAAATTAGGTGATTTAGCGCCTAGCTTTTTAAAATGGATGGGTATGGAAGTGCCAAAAGAGATGACAGGAGATATTATCATAGAAAAGAAATAATAAAATGTATGGCTAGGAATTGACTTTCTAGCCTTTAATATTTATGTATGGTTAAAAGTAAAATTATAGCTGTCGACTTTGACGGAACTATAGTAGAAGATGCCTACCCAAAAGTAGGGAAAGCAAAGATGTTTGCTTTTGAAACTTTAAAAAAACTTCAAGAGGATGGACATAGGCTTATCTTATGGACTTATAGGCATGGGAATACTTTAGATGAAGCGGTAGAATTCTGTAGAGAAAATGGAATTGAATTTTATGCCATCAATCATAGTTTTGCAGGGGAGGATTTTAGTTGTGAGAAAGCAAGTAGAAAGTTGAATGCAGATATTTTTATAGATGATAGAAATCTTGGTGGTTTTCCTGGTTGGGGAGAAGTATATAGAATCATTACCGAGAACATTCAATTTGATTTAGATAGAGATGGGAAAATACCAGAGCCTGCAAAGAAAAAAAGCTGGTTCGGATTTTAAAATAAATTATGATTATAATTAAAACAAGAGAAGAGTTAGAGTTAATGTATCAAAGTGCTCAATTGGTTTCTAAGACCTTGGGCGAAATTGCCAAAATCATTAAACCTGGTGTTACAACACAACAAATAAATGATTTAGGAGATGAATATATCAGAGATCACGGGGGGTATCCTGCCTTTTTAGGGATGTACGACTTCCCAAAATCCTTGTGCATTTCACCCAATGAACAGGTGGTTCATGGAATTCCAAATGATGAACCTTTAAAAGAAGGAGACATCGTTTCTGTAGATTGTGGCGTGTATATGAATGACTTTTATGGAGATCATGCTTACACATTTGCGGTAGGTGAGGTGAGCGCAGATACAGAGAAACTATTGAAAGTTACCAAGGAAAGTTTATATGAAGGGATTAGAGCCTTCCGTACCGGGAATAGGGTAGGAGATATAGGTTACGCTATACAGTCTTATTGTGAAAAAGAAGGCTATGGTGTTGTAAGAGAACTGGTAGGGCATGGGCTCGGTCGCAAAATGCATGAGGATCCTCAAGTGCCTAATTATGGTAGGAGAGGAACGGGAAAAGCCTTAAAAGATGGGATGGTACTCGCCATAGAACCTATGATTAATATGGGAACTAAAAGCGTTAAATTCCATAAAGATGGTTGGACTGTAACAACAAGAGATAATAAGTATTCTGCTCACTATGAGCATGATGTAGCTATGATAGAGGGTAAACCAAGATTATTATCTTCCTTTAAATATGTGTATGAGGCGTTAGGTATTGAAAGCAATGAGGAAGATGAATTCCTGTTTGAAGATGCTTTTAACAATAAATAAATATACCATTAATTAATCAGGTAAGGGAGAAGAAATAATATATTTCTCTCCCTTATGTTTTTTAATAGCTATGAGTTCAATACTTAAAACTACATTAAATACTATACCTAGACCTTGGCTCATTCGATTGAGCTATTGGGTTAAGCCTATTCTTACACTGTGGTTTAAAGGGGATAAGTATCAGGACCCTATAGATGGGAAGTCATATCGTAAATTACTTTCCTATGGTTACGATACAACAAGAGCTAATGTGTTAGCTCCTGGCAGCTTATCCCTAGAGCGGCATCGCTTGATGTGGCTTTATTTACAGCAAGAGACTAATTTTTTTACAAAAAACTTAAAAGTTCTTCATGTAGCACCAGAACAGAGTTTTCTATCTAAATTCAAAAAAATGAAGAATTTAGATTACACAACATTGGACATTGAATCACCCATAGCAGACATAAAAGCAGACATTCGTAATTTACCTTTGGAGGACAATTCTTTTGATGTCATATTTTGTAATCATGTATTAGAACATATTATAGAGGATCAGCAGGCTATGAAAGAATTATATCGGGTTATGAAACCAGGCGGGTGGGGTATCTTCCAAGTTCCTATGAAATATGATTTAGAAACTACTTATGAAGATTTTACCATTACTTCTCCAGAAGAAAGACAAAGGCATTTTGGCCAATATGATCACGTACGTTGGTATGGTCTAGACTATTTTGATAGGCTTCGTAATGTAGGGTTCAAAGTGAGAACAGACTATGGTACTGGTAATTTTACAGATGAAGAGCAACATAGATATGCTTTAATGCCAAATGAAATCCTGCCGATTGTAGAGAAATAAATTCTATTACTATTAATTAAGATAGTTTTTTAAGTATTAAAGAGCGTTCATATTTCAAGCAAAATGCTTAATTTTGTTGTAATGCAGTATATTGAACACGACACGAGGCCTTGGGGAGAGTATTTTGTTTTAGAAGAAGGAGAATCTTTTAAAGTAAAGAGAATTGTTGTAAACTCTGGTCAAAGAATTTCTTACCAATATCACCATAAGCGTTCAGAGGTCTGGACAATCGTGGCAGGTGTAGGTACCATAACTTTAGACGATGTTGTACAAGATTATAAAGCTGGAGAGGTGGTAGAGATTAAACAAGGGATGAAGCATAGAATAGAAAATAGGCAAGATCATCCTTGTGTGTTTATTGAAGTGCAATACGGTACATATTTCGGCGAAGATGATATCGTAAGGCTTGAGGATGATTATAATAGAGCCTAATTCTTTATAAATTAAGAGATTGAATGAAATTGTGCATCTCGCTATAAACTACTTTTCTTACTTCATTTCTTGATAGAATTAAATCATGAATACCATCTTTAATGGTCATGTCTTTCACAGAGCCTTCTATATGGGTTCCACCTTTTTTGATGTGTTCAATGTTTAAAATAATATCTGAATTAAAAACGTCTTCATTCATTCTTTTCGGATAAGTAGATTTGTCTGAATGCATTATTAAAATCGGATAGGGAGATTTAACACCTTCTCTCACTTCATTTTGAGCGGTATAAATAGCCCGAATAAAACCTAAGTTTATTTTTGGAGGAACATGAGGCTTCCAAGCTAAATTATAATCCCATTCACCATCATAATCTTTATGTAATCCTTTGCCGTATAATTCATTAAAACCACCTGCGGTCTTCATGTTTGGTGCAAATTTCCCAACCCAAGCACCTATGGGTATAATGATATTTCTCTTGAACCCTTCCAAATTAAAGTCATAAAATGGACTATTTAAAATTATTCCTTTGATGGATGGATTATGATATCTAGATACAAAATTTGTAAGAATAAGTCCACCTGTAGAGTGTCCCATTAATATGATTTCGTTATGTCCCTCTTGCTGTATGGTTTGAATACCCTTTCTTATTTCTTCATCATATTCTCGCAGATTTCGTACATTATTTAGTTTCTGATGAGGTTGCCAAGATCTCCCATATTTCCGTAAATCTACTGCATAGAAATCAAAATCATTGTTATTAAACCACTCGGCTAATTCTTTCTGAAAGTAATAATCATTAAAACCATGTATGTACAAAACGGCTTTAGAGGTTTTCTTGTTTGACTCTCTTTTAATTAAAGTCGCAATAACCTTCCCTTCATAGTCATCTGGGAATTCTAGCGTACGGTATTGAAAAGGCATTCCTAGAATATCTGTTTGGTAGGGTTGCATCATGGTTCATTTTTAATTAGAAATTTATAAAATTTAATTTGTGATATTATTCACAATAATAAGCCCGATAACTTATCAAATCAACACGTTTGCCAAGCTCTATTATAAGAAATTGAATGAATCAGCTTTCATATGAATCAAAAAATGCATTTTACATTTTTAATTGAACTTCATTCAAATATATTCTTTTCATGGAAAGCGTAGCCAAAACTAAATAAAACAGACATAATCCCCACATGGCTACCCATATATGT
>JBPCUN010000062.1:0-13495 GCA_051011115.1 Weeksellaceae bacterium | reverse complement strand
GTAAAAGCTACAGAGGTGTATCAAAGTTTATCTAATGATAACAAAATTCTAAACGCCGCATTAAAGGTAAAAGAGGAAGAGAAAGATAGAACAGTCATTTTAGTTACCAAGGATGTTAATTTACGCCTTAAGGCAAAAGCACTAGGATTAAGAGCAGAAGATTTTGAAACGGGCAAAGTTCAAAGCATCGATAATTTAAGTCAAGGAATCACACAATTAAAGGATTTTGACCAAGAAATTATTGATAAGTTATATAGTAATCATCACGTTTCATTTGAAGAGATTAGAGATCACATACAACCTTCTTCTAATGAATATTATATTTTACAGGGAGAAAAATCCTCTGCATTAGCTTATTACAACCCTTTTGATAAACAATTAGAAAGAGTAAATAAACATACCTGTTTTGGAATCAAACCTAGAAACGCCGAACAAGCATTCGCTATGCATGCGATATTGAATCCGAACATCAAACTTGTGGCTCTGCATGGTGTAGCGGGTACGGGTAAAACCTTAATAGCTCTAGCCGCCGCACTAGAGCAACGTAGATCTTATAAACAAATTTATTTAGCCAGACCAATCGTACCTTTAAGCAATAAAGATATTGGCTACCTGCCAGGAGATATTAAATCTAAAATAGACCCCTATATGCAACCATTATGGGATAATTTAAAATTTATTCAATACCAATATAACGAAAACGATAAGGAATACAAGCAGATTAACATGATGCTAGAACAGGATAAATTAATGATAACACCGTTAGCTTACATAAGGGGTAGAAGTTTATCAGATGTTATATTCATCGTAGATGAAGCACAAAACTTAACACCTCATGAGATTAAAACTATAATAACAAGGGCTGGGGAAAATTCTAAATTTATCTTCACTGGGGATATTAAACAAATTGACACACCATACCTAGATGAACTTTCTAATGGATTATCTTATGTGGTGGATCGTGTGCAAGGACAAGATTTATTTAGTCATGTAAAATTAGTGAAAGGCGAAAGATCAGAATTAGCTAACCTTGCCAATGAACTCTTATGATATGATTTTAGATCAGACATAAAATATTCTTATTCAAAACAGTATATAAGAATACAGCAGTTTTATAAATCTTCGGAGATGCTGCCATGCACAAGGCTCTCGACGTGCCTAAAGCCATGTGGCTCAATCCATTAACTAGCTATATAAAGTCGGTAACCATAATAAATTTGGATATATTGCTGTCTAGTAATCATCAATAAGTAATTTTTATGAAAAAATGAAAATATAAATTTTTGAATATAAATTATTTTTAAATTAGCTGTTTCTTTTTACCATATTAATTTATCAGTCATTTGGAATATAATTTATAGTTACTTTAATACCTGCCGCACGATGAAAACAAACAACTTCAGAAGGTTTTTAAAATGGTATCAACGTTTACAAATAAGCAAATCTCCTCAAATTAATTTAGTTTGGGGTTTCTTTTTATACGTTATTATAGGATTTGTTTTGTTATCCTTACCGATAATGCATAAAACAGATGTACGCTTTATAGATAGCTTATTTATCTCTACCTCTGCAGTGTCTACTACTGGATTAGTGACTATAAGTATAGCAGATACATTCAATATTGGCGGCCAATTTATTGTGATGATGCTTATTCAACTAGGTGGGATTGGTTATATGACTTTGACAACCTATTTTCTTTTATTGACCACTAGACGTCTCACAAGATGGCATAGTAGAATTATAGGAGCAGAATTTACGATGCCAGAGAGTATCAAGATCAATGATTTTATAAGAAGTGTTATCATTTTTACTTTTGTGATGGAAGCTTTAGGTGCCTTATGCCTATTTATAGCTTTTTATGCGGATGGTATGGAACTATTTCAATCTATTTGGTTCGGAATATTTCATAGTATATCTGCCTTCTGTACAGCAGGTTTTGGATTATTTAATGATAGTTTTGAGGGATATCAAGATCATGTTTTCATCAATATTGTACTTTCTGTACTGGCAATTGCAGGTTCCTTAGGATTTATTGTTATCACAGATTTATGGTATAAATTCTCTGGAAAATCTAAAAGTATTTCATTTACTTCAAAAATAATTATTTATGGATTTATTGCCTTATTATCTGTAGGTACTCTATTGACATATTTTACAGAACCTGTGATGAGCCAGACAGGAAACCATCCGCTCATGAAATCATTCTTCCAATCGATGAGTGCTATGACAACAGTAGGATTCAATTCAGTAACTACGGGTGATATCTCACTTCCTAATCTGCTATTGGTAATCTTCTTAATGTATGTTGGTGCTTCCCCATCTGGAACTGCTGGAGGGATGAAAATCACAACACTCACAGCCATGATTTCCGTAATTAAAAGCCGCTTATTAGGAGAAGAAAAAATTACGTTTATGAATCGCCGTATTCCATCGGAAAGATTATACGTAGCTACCTCAACATTTATTCTTTATACGAGTTTTATATTTTTATTCAGTTTTTTGATGAGTTTTACAGAAAAAGCTGCTTTTGAAGATATATTATTTGAAGTAGCCTCCGCACTGGGCACTGTAGGACTTAGTCGAGGTATTACTGGTAATTTAACTGATATCGGCAAGGCTCTAATTATTATTATAATGTTTGTAGGTCGCGTAGGTGTCCTTACTTTTGGATTTGCGCTATTGGCTAGAAAAAGAAAAAATAATACAAATCATATTATTGACGATTTAGCGGTATAGTTTACTGATGATATATTATATTTTTTTCATATTTATTTTAACTAAATATCATTAACAGCTTTAAATTATTCAGTCCAAAAAATTAATACATTTGTATGTTATTAATCTTGGTTTTTTAATCCTATCAATTCTTGATTAGTGCACTCACATTATGAAAAAAATCTTTCTTCTATTATTAGCTCTGACTTGTCTTCATATTACGGCACAAGAAACTGAAATTGATCGAAAAATAAATCTGGAAGACATGATTATTGATGGTAGTCAAAAAGAAGCCTCTAGAGATTTAATTTTAGAAGTAATTAATAAACAAAAAGAAAATAGCCCACAAAATCTAGAAGCTTATCAATTTAAAAGTTATACGAAGTTTCTCGTGAAAACCGATTATGATGATATTCCTGATTTTAAACCAAAAAATAAACGAGATAGTGCAACCATAGATGATTACAAACAAAGCCTAAGACATCACGATGGGCTGTTAGAAAAAGGAATGACTTATGCTTATTCTAAAAAACATGGTGAGAAAATTATCACAGATGCTGCGAGGATTTCAGGGATTAAAACGCCACTGCTAGAAATAGCTACCGTAGATCCACTGCCCTATGCCTTTGATGAGGATGAATTTAGTTTTTTCTACTTTAAGAGTTTTGTAAATCCATTATCATTAAAAGGGTTACAACATTATCAATACCAGATACAAGATACTGTAATTGTGAATGGTAGAAAAACGATAGAGGTAAGCTTTAAAAACCATGATAAAAAGAATAAACCGTTATACGGGACGCTTTTTATAGATGAAAGAGATAAAGCTTTAGCTGAATTCTATGCAGAATATAAGGGTGGTAAAGAATTGTATAAGTCTGGTGGCATAGAAGTACGCACTGGTGACTCAAAGTCTGAGGATTTTTATCTTACAAGTAAATACAAAAAATTATACGATGCTTGGTTTCCTCTGACGCAAGCATATTATAGAATCGCCAAAACAAAATATTACACAGATTCCACCTCAACCAAGAAAAAGAATTATTATTATACACAAACCATTAGTGCTAATGTAACTTATAGCGATCATCAAAAAAAGGTGACCTTAAACGAGGACAAGTTCAAGGGCTTTAATCAAGAAATATCAGAAAAAGCATTCAATCATTTTGAAGAAATAATCCCAGCCTACAGGAGAGATTCCTTGACGATTCAAGAGAAAAAAACCTATGCGGTATTAGACAGTATTGGCGATGCAGAAGAAGTGAATACCATGATTAAGTATGGTCGTATTTTTTTAAATGGATTAAATGTACCCATGGGTCCAGTAGATTTACACTTACCTTCCCTTTATGGAAGTAATGGTTATGAAGGCTTGATTCTTGGGGCTAAATTTCTTACTAATAAAACTTTTCATCCTAAATGGGGATTAGAAGGAAGTCTGCATTACGGACTCAAAGACAAAGCTTTTAAGTACATGCTAGGAGCCAATTATGTGGTAAATAAACAAAAACATGCCATTATAGGTGCTCGATATCAAGATAATGTGGAGGCTTTTGCGAAGAGAATATCACCCTTACGCACAGGGTTCAATGAATTTAGAGAAAGATGGATTAATGGTAATAACACCAATTACTTTAGAAATAGAAAATTTGAGGTATATGGTGAAACTACTTTCTTTGAGAATTTAGACTTTCAATCCTCCTTATCCATGAATCAAGAGAATTCTATGATCCCATATGCGTTCAAAGATTTTGACGCTCATCATACCTATAATCAGCTTGGTGCAGATATGTATCTGCGATATTCTTATGGCAGGCATTATATGACTATGCCATATGGGAAAGTAACCACTGATGAAGGCTCTCCTAGCTTTTATCTTATGGCCAATTACAGAACACCTGCCAACAGAGATGGTTATGAAAGCATTCGCCTGCAAGGATCCATAGAACATTCATTTTCATGGTTCAATAAGCGAGCTCATTTCACACTCCGTGGAGGAAAGGTTTTAGGTAAAGCACCTCTATGGGAAACCTTTAATCAGGGTTTACGTGGAGATGATTCTTGGTTTAAACCTTGGAGTCTTGGAAGCACCAATAATTTTGAAACCATGCCGTATGGTCAATTTTTCTCAGAGCATTTTGTAATGGCTCAATACAGACAAGAATGGTTCAAAATCACTAAAAATATGCCTATCTATACCGTGGTTCGCGGAATTTATGGAGATTTTGACAATAAAGACTTGCATCATTTATACCCATTTGAAACTTTAGAAAAAGGTTATTTTGAAGGCGGTATAGAAATCAGAAGAATATTATTTAATGCCTTTGGCCTCGGGGCTTACTATAGACTGGATAATGATAGAGTCCAAAACTTTGAAGACAATTTCGCCTTAAAGTTTACACTTGATTTACCTTTTGGTGAAATTAAATTCTAAAGTGTATTATACATATAATATAATAAACAAACTAAAACCTAATTTTTGGTTTTAAAACTCCATACAAAAGAAAACTCTGAAACTATATCACCTTTTTCATCATATCCTTTAGAAATAAGTGCTAAAGTTTGCCCCTCACCTGTTTCGATAGCTTGTTGTATAACTTGGTCTATTTTATCTCCTTGATCACATATAAAGGTGATTTTGCCAACCGCTTTTTTGGTGAATTTTGCATGTTGTTCTACAACGAGCATAGAAATTCGTTTCCCCGATCGTTCTACCTTGTGCATACACATAAAACCTGTAGTAAATTCTGCTGCCATTCCTTGTACAGCCCAAAACATACTCTTGAATGGATTCTGAGACATTCTAGATAATCGCACGGTGGTTTCGCATTGTGTAGACGATAAAGATTTCAATCTAACTCCCGCAACCCAAGCAATAGGGATTTTCAAAAAAATAA
Organism: Weeksellaceae bacterium; assembly: GCA_051011115.1. Lineage (GTDB taxonomy): Bacteria > Bacteroidota > Bacteroidia > Flavobacteriales > Weeksellaceae > Profundicola. Next base: position 7,883 of record JBPCUN010000062.1, on the reverse strand, counting down.
TGCTATTTAGCTGAAAAAGGCTCATATTTTGTGAAGATTTTCCCAAAGATAACACAAAGGTTGCTTTTTACTGTTATTTTATACAGTTTTAAATTATCTTTACGTTTTAATAAAGTTATATTTTTATGGTTGTAGTAATATCATTTTTCATTGCTCACTGGTACTTATCACTTTTTACCCAAACTTTCTTTCATCATCGGTATGCTGCTCACGCAACATTTACAATGAATAGGTTTTGGGAAAAAGCTTTTCATGTGATTTCATTTATTTTTCAAGGTTCAAGTTATTTGAGCCCTTACGCTTATGGTGTTATGCACCGTTTACATCATGCTTATGCAGATACAGAAAAAGATCCTCATTCCCCTAAATATGATAGAAACGTTTTTACTATGATGTGGAGAACACGTGGTATTTATAAAGCTATTGATGAAGGCACTGCCGCTATTGATCCTAAATTTACCAAAGGGGTTCCAAAATGGAGAGCATTTGATAGATTTGCAGAGAACGGACTTGTACGTACCCTTTGGGTATTAATTTATATTGCTATTTACTATTTTGCTGGAGCGCAATGGTGGTTATATTTCTTGATTCCAATTCATGCGGTGATGGGACCTTTCCATGGGGTGATTATCAACTGGTTTGCCCATAAGTATGGTTACCGAAATTATGATGTAAAAGACACTTCTATGAATTTGATGCCCGTGGATATCTTTATGCTTGGCGAAGGATTACATAACAATCACCATAAATTTGGAGGGAGACCAAAATTTGCGGTAAAATGGTATGAATTTGATCCAGTATATCCATTAATCTGGTTATTTGATAAAGTAGGAATTATTCATATTAAACACAAAGATCCTTTAGACTATATGGGATAATAATTCACATGGTATTTAAATGATTTAAAGCTATACCTGTGGCGACAACTACATTCAGACTTGAAGTAGTTCCGTACACAGGTATATTTATTGTATCCTGTACCATTTGTAAAACTTCTTGACTAACGCCAGTCTTTTCATTTCCACAAATCAGGATTAGCTTATCTGAATCAATTTTGTATGTGGGCAACGGAATACTTTTAGAAGTCAATTCTAAAGCCACAGTACGATAACCTTGCTTTTGATAATGTTGTAGTATGGCAATTACATCTGTTTTAAACAAAACCTGAATATGCTTTTCTGCTGCGCGGCTCACACGTTTCATTTTATTTGAAAGCGCTGTAATCTCTGGAGATATAAAGATAATCTTCTCTACTCCAAGGGACTCTGAAGTTCTGATAAGACCTCCCACATTGGCTGGACGCTCTAATTCCTCAGCTATCAAAATAATTTCTTTTCTTATATTATTTCTATGGATTTCGGAATGCGTTAGTTGCTGATTCATGATCATAGTGTTTAGAAATGATATATCTTTGATAAAACACAATTTTAATGAAAATAATATTAACAATCTCAGCAATTATTATATTTTCCCATATGAACGCACAAGAATGGCCCAATATTCCTGCACCAGATGCAGCTCAAAAAGCACATGTCAGGGATATTCATGGAGACAAAGTGAATGATCCATATTATTGGATGAATGCTTACTTCAAAAAAACCAAGGATAGTACAGAGATTCTGAATTATCTAGAAGAAGAAAATGCCTATACGCAAAAGATGATGGCAGACACAGAATCATTTCAAGAAAAGTTATATACTGAAATGAAATCTCGCATCAAAGAAAAGGATGAGAGTGTCCCTGTTTTTAAAAATGGATATTATTATTATTCTCGCACAGAAGATGGACAACAATACTTCAAATATTGTAGAAAAAAGGGAAGTCTAGATGCTCCAGAAGAAGTATTACTAGACGTAGACAAGATGGCAGAAGGAAAACCATACTATGCGGTAAGAGGTTTTAATGTGAGTCCAGATAATAATTTATTATTATTTGGTGTAGATGAAGTTTCTAGAAGACAGTATAAAATTTATTTGAAAGATTTAAGAACGGGCGAAATAACATATGAAGGGATTGAAAACACTTCTGGGGGATCTGCTTGGGCAAATGATAATAAGACATTCTTTTATACAGCTAAAAAGCCTGTGACACTTTTAAGTGAAAAAATCATGCGCCATACCACGGGTACAGATGCATCAAAAGACGTTGTGGTGTATGAAGAAAAAGACAATACCAATTATATTGGTGTTTATAAATCCAAGAATGAACAATTTATATTAATACAATCTGGCTCTACAACCAGTTCAGAAGAAATGTATTTGGATGCCAACAAGCCTTATGATAGCTTTAAAGTTATTCAACCTAGAATGCAAGATGTACTTTATAGCGTAGTGCCGTTAGAAGATCGATTTTTGATTGTCACTAACCTTGAAGCTTTGAATTTTCGTTTGATGGAAACACCGATTACCGCTACAACAGTAGAAAATTGGAAAGACGTCATCCCGCATAGAGAAGATGTATTGTTAGAAGAAGTTGAAGAATTTAATCGTTTTTTAGTTATCACAGAACGATATAATGGAATCACACGTCTGGTCATTAAAAATAGAGATACGGGCCAAGAAAGAATTTTAAAATTTGATGAAGCTACTTATGTCGTCTACCCTACTGGGAATGCTGAATATTTTACTGATGTGTTGCGTTTTGGATACAACTCTATGGTGACGCCTGCCTCTATTTATGAAGAAAATATGCAGACCACGGAGCGAGAATTACTAAAACAACAAGAAGTATTAGGTGATTTTGATAAAGCATTATATACCACTGAACGCTTATTCGCGCCTGCACAAGACGGAACCATGATTCCGATATCTTTGGTATACAAAAAAGGATTAGAGAAAAACGGGAAAAATCCTTTACTGCTATATGGTTATGGTTCCTATGGTGCCTCTATGGATCCTACTTTTTCTACGACACGATTATCATTACTGGATAGAGGTTTTGTATTTGCAATTGCTCATATCCGTGGGGGCGAAGAAATGGGAAGACATTGGTATGAGACTGGAAAGCTGAAACAGAAAATGAACACTTTCACTGATTTTATAGATGCTGGAGAGTTTTTGATTGATGCTGGGTTTACTAGCCCTATACATCTATATGCACAAGGTGGTTCCGCCGGAGGTTTATTGATGGGTGTTGTGACTAACTTGCGTCCAGACCTATGGCATGGTGTTATTGCACAAGTTCCGTTTGTTGATGTGGTGAATACGATGTTGGATGAGACGATTCCGCTTACGACTAATGAATATGATGAATGGGGGAATCCAAACCAGAAAGATTTTTATGAATACATGAAATCTTATTCTCCTTATGAAAATATTATAGACAAATCATATCCTAATATGCTTATCACTACAGGACTACATGATTCACAGGTGCAATATTTTGAACCTGCCAAATGGGTTGCTAAATTAAGAGATCATCAGCAAGGTGATAACGTAATTATGATGAAAACCGATATGGATTATGGACACGGTGGTGCCTCTGGTAGATTTGATTATTTGAAAGAAATAGCCTTGGAACACGCTTTCTTATTTAAATTAGAAGGAATTACAGAGTAAATTAACCTCATAAGTTAAATCAATATATCTTTTATTGGTTAAAATAAAATGCCCAAAAGTTTCAAGCTTGAAACTTTTGGGCATTTCTTTAAAGCCTTATTCACCATAGTCTATTCCATAATGATTGGGATAATCCTACTAAAGGTAAATTTATGATTCGATAATATCAGCCTCAAATACTTCTGCAAAATGTTGCTTCACTAAAGCTTTCACTTCACTCATTTGAATTTTTCTATCCAGTTCTCTTTCTAGCGAGGTCACTGCTTTATCTTGAATCCCACAAGGGATAATATACTCGAAATAACGTAAATCGGCATTCACATTTAATGCAAAACCATGCATGGTCACCCAACGAGATGCCTTCACTCCCATCGCACAAATCTTTCGAGCAAAGGGTCTACCCACATCTAACCATACCCCAGTTTCTCCAGGACTTCTTTCCCCCTTAATGCCATAATTGGCTATGGTTTTAATGATTACCTCTTCTAAACATCTCAAATACCAATGAATATCTGTTTTGAAATTATCTAAATCTAAAATTGGATACCCCACCAATTGCTGTGGACCATGATAAGTAATATCTCCTCCTCTATTCGTTTTCACATAAGTAGCATTGATTTCTTTAAGCTTTTCATCATTCGCCAACATATTATGCTCATCCCCACTTTTACCAAGGGTGTAAACATGAGGGTGTTCCACAAATAAAAGATGATTGGGCGTCACGATAGAATCAATTTCCTTTTGTAATTCAGGATTTTCTGGCAAGTCTCTTTCCAACTTCCTTCGCTTCATTTTAAGCTCAACAATTTCCTGTAACATAGACTCTTGTAAATCCCATGTTTTTTTATAATCTTGTTGTTCTCCTAAATCCTGAAAATTTACTGTTCTATTCTGCATTGATTCTATTTAAACGTCAAAGATACGGATTTCAGAATTTTTATTTGTCGGTTTTAATATAGCTTAAGCTGATCGTTTAATGAATAAATTAAATATTTTAATCTCCAAGATTAATAACTCCCTAATTAACCAAATTTTATATTTATTATGTTTAAATTTCTTTAAGATAAAAAACATAAGTTGAATAAATATTAATATTGATCTTTAACATTCGATTAATCTCCGAGTTAATATTTAACATTAACTTTAATTAAAATTACCCTATGACACTTAAAATTTTCTTAATTTCTGTATTTATATTGATTTATCCTCGGGTGAATGCTCAAAACAACAATGAATTAGGGTTATATGCAGGTTTAGCTGATAGTGAAATTTATCTAAACCAAGATGTAGAGGGCATTGGTAGCTATGAGGCAGAGAACACATTCGAATATGGAATCAAATATGTAAGGGGTATTAATAGACAGTTTTCTATTGAAACTGGAATTAATATTCTAAGCACAGAGATTAATATTAGTCCAGCTTTCACGGGTATCGTAGCTTCTGATTATAAGGAAAAAATTATGATATTTTCTATCCCCGTTTACGCGAAGTACGATATTGGTAAATATTTCTATATCAATGGTGGCCCTCTAGTAGAATTTCAAGATGATAACAAGCATTTTGATTCTCAAAACGGCATCGGATTAGGTGTAGGCATAGGCGCACAATATGATATTCAAAATTTTCGTGTTCATTTAAATCCGAACTTTAAGGCACATGCTATCATTCCTTTTGAAAAGGAAAAATATCATCATAAAATTTCACAATTCGGAGTACAATTGGGAGTTGGATATCTGTTTTAATTGGCATTCTCCTCTGAATAATTCAAAATTTATTCTGTCAATTAAGCATGTTTAAACTCACTTAACCTTCTTGCTTTTAAGGATTTAATTTACTATCTTTATACAAAATGAAAAGTATAGGAGTTAGCGATATATGCAAGACTCCTTATATAATTTATAGTTATTTGAATTCAGGTTTTCTGAACATAGAATATAGCCGAAAGGTAATTTAGAACTGTTAACCACTCATCTATTTTAGATGATTTAATATAATATGCTATGAAATTAATTAAAAACATTTTGGTTGGGGTAGATTTCCGTGAGTCTACAGAAAATATTTTGAAGAATGCCGAGCTTTTCGCAGAGAAATTTAACTCAAAAATTACATTGGTACATGTACTGCCAGATGATATTGAAAATGAAAAAGTTGGGCATTTGGTAAAAAAAGCTGCGGAGGATGAGCTTGAGAAACTTAACAAACAACTCCAAGAAAAAGGTCTAGAGACCAATGCTCCAATCTTGAAGTTTGGAGAGTATAGTGAGGCGATTACTTTTACTGTAGATGAAATTGGTGCGAATGCAGTAATGATTGGTGCAGGGGAGAAATTACAAAAAGACACCTTCAAGCTAGGCACCACAGCTAGCAAGGTTATGAAAAAAAGTCACAAACCTGTTTTTGTGGTGAAGTCTAATCAGAATTTAGAAAATACCAAAAACATTTTGTGCCCTGTAGACTTTTCAGAAGAGTCTAGTAATGCACTCAGCAATGCCGTTGCGATAGCTAGATTATTTGATGCTAAATTGATAGTATTGAGTGTGTACAATTATTTTATGAATACCTCTGCTACTAGAATAGACCCAGCAGAAGTTAATGCACAACGCAAGTTAGAACAAGAATTAGAATTAACAAGATTTCTAGAGAAGCAAAATCTAGTCAATGTAGATTACACAACAGAAGTTACAGGAGGTGATCCCGCTACTGAAATTCTAAAAGCGATTGAAAGACATGATATAGACCTATTGCTTATGGGAACCACAGGTAAATCTGGTATAAGTAGAATTTTGATGGGTAGTGTTGCAGAAAAAGTTACCAGAGAAATGCCATGTTCTTTTATCACTTCTAAAAAAGAGCACTTATTAGATTTTGATTTAAAAGAAAAAGATTTAGAATCTTATTATCAAGCTGCAGAAACATTATATGAAAAAGGTTTTTACCAACAAGCTATTAGCATGTATGGGTCTGCACTTGATCTTAATTTCTCTCACGTACCGTCACTTAAAGGATTGTCTAAATCTCATAAAGCTTTAGGAGATGAAGCAATGAGTAAGAAATACGAGAGCATGATTAAAAATGTCCTAGAGCAGTTTCAGAACTTTAAGATTGAAGAAGAAGTAAGGAAAAACATGCATAGTTAATAAAGCTATCAAGTAAAATTAAAGAAAGCACGTCTCTATATCAGAAACGTGCTTTTGGTTTATATTATTTATCAACTTTAATTTTAAGCAAATAAGTCGAGTACAAATTGTATTAACTCTTGGAAAAATATGACGATGATATGTATCATTTTATTTAATTTTAATGTGAATTGAATCTTCGTTTGCTTGTATATCTATACTATTGTTTTCAGAATCTCCTAGAGAAATAGTATCTATCTCTGTTGCTTCTGTGGCTTCATCTATACAGTTAATACATTTAAATGAATCCGTACCAAATATATAAATATTTTCAGAATCTGCATCAAACCAATGGCGATTTCCATTAATAAATGCTTCTCCATCATCAAAATTCCTAAAAATTACTTGTGTACTATCCGTTAAATATAATATAGGCTCTACTTCTTGGTTTCTCCATTGATGCCCCTCTTTGAGGTATGTATATCTATCAAGATGCACCAAACTATCCTCTATACTATAATTATAATGTATCGATTTTATATTTTCTCTAGCCACGTCCTTGTTTTTACCTTTCGCTGTGAACTTCAATTCTAAATAGTTAACACCAGTAGTAGATTTTTTAACTTTAATATCATCTGTATTTGGGAAAGTCAAAAATCCCGGTTGCTTGCTCAAAAAATCTTCAGAATCAAAAGAATCATCTTCATCATCTATTTGCATAATTATGGTTTTAGCATTCGTTGGTATATTCACCGTTTTAATTTCCGAAGCTGTTTTTCTAAAATTACTAAAAGTTAAACCTACCGTAGCAATCAATCCAAAAACTCCCACCAACCATAAGAGTGGCAAACCGAAACCTACATACCTAGGCACAGAATAACGTTTAGAGATGATTCTTAGAACCAATAAAATCAACGCAACTGCTGGAATTACAAGTACAAAAAATAAACTGGTATATAAAAATATCTTTTCCCACTGATTGTCAAATATGTACGGAAGATATTCATCAAGGCTAAAAGTGGCTATACCTACCCCATAAATGGCACTACCTGCTCCAAAAATCAAGGCTACAAAAGCGAGCAATAATCCTAAAGCTATTATGACAAGGATAATTAAAAATAGCACTCCTATAATCTTGAAGATCACACGTAATATATCCCCTAAAACGGTACTTGAATTCGATGCCACCCGGCGAGCATCAGTTCCTACA
>JBPCUN010000061.1:0-9306 GCA_051011115.1 Weeksellaceae bacterium | reverse complement strand
GCACAAAGTGGTGTAGGTGGTAATATCTCCGCCCATAAACAATTATATGGCTCACCTGCTTTTGATGCCAAGGCATATAGAAAAGCTTATGTATATTTTCGTAAATTGCCCCAATTAATGGACAAACTGGAGCAACTTGATAAAAAGATAAATGAACAAAAATAATTATGTCAGACAAACAAAAAACCTTATCTAAAGAGGTTACTCTAAACGGGGTAGGACTACATACAGGAAAGTCTGTTTCTATGACCTTGAAACCTGCAGAACCAAACACTGGTTTTGTATTTATAAGAACAGATCTAGAAGGCAGTCCTATGGTAGAGGCTGACGCTAACCTTGTGTCTTATACCAACCGTGGAACTATTTTAGAAAAAAAAGGCGTAAAAATTCATACCACAGAGCATATCCTCGCAGCCTTGCTAGGTATGGATTTGGATAATGTGTACATAGAATTAGACAATGCGGAACCACCTATCATGGATGGATCTGCTAAGTTTTTTGTTGAAGCTATTCAAGAAGCTGGGGTTCAAGAACAAGAGGAGGATAGGGAATATTACAAGATTAAAGAAATCATATCTTATGTAGATCCTGAATCCGGCTCTGAAATTACAGCGATTCCTGCCGATGAATTTAAAATCACTACCATGGTGGATTTTGGAACCAAGGTATTAGGTACACAGAACGCTACTTTAAAAAGCATTAATGATTTTGCGACAGAAATAGCAGATTCAAGAACATTTAGCTTCTTGCATGAACTTGAGCAATTGCTTGGAGCAGGTCTTATTAAAGGTGGGGATATCGATAATGCGATCGTCTATGTAGATAAGGAAATAACTCCTGAAACAGAAGAGAAATTAAAAGAGGCATTTAACAAAGATTCTATTAATATTCGTCCCAACGGGATTTTAGACAATCTTACTTTGCATTATCCTAACGAAGCCGCACGACATAAATTGTTAGATGTAATTGGGGACTTGGCGTTGATTGGAACTAGAATTAAAGCTAAAATTATAGCAAACAAGCCAGGCCATTTTGTAAATACTCAATTTGCTAAGAAGTTAAATAAGCAAATTAAATTGGAGAAACGCAAGAATGTTCCGAATATTGATTTGAATGCTGAGCCTGTATACGACATCAATGGTATCATGAATTTATTACCTCATAGGCCTCCATTTTTATTGATAGACAAGATTATGGAACTGTCTGAAAATCACGTGATTGGCGTCAAGAATGTATCGATGAATGAACCTTATTTTGTAGGTCATTTTCCACAAGAGCCTATTATGCCTGGTGTAATGATGGTAGAATCTATGGCTCAAGCTGCAGGAATTTTGTTTTTAAGTAATGTTCCTGACCCAGAAAATTACTCTACTTACTTTATGAAAATAGAGACTGTGAAATTTAAAAAGAAAGTGGTCCCAGGGGACACGATTATCTTTAAATGTGAACTTACACAACCTATACGTCGTGGTATCATAACGATGCAGGGAACAGGCTATGTTGGAGACAATGTTGTAATTGAAGCGGAGATGATGGCCCAAATAGTAAAGAATAAAGATTAAGTTATGAATCAACCCTTGGCATATGTCCATCCTGATGCTAAAATTGCTAAAAATGTAGTTATTGAACCTTTTTCTACCATTTATAACGATGTAGAAATAGGTGAAGGTACGTGGATAGGTCCAAATGTCACCATCATGGAAGGTGCTCGTATTGGTAAGAATTGCAAAATCTTCCCAGGTTCTGTAATTTCTGCTGAGCCTCAAGACTTAAAGTATGAAGGCGAGGAAACTAAAACTTTTGTGGGTGATAATACGGTGATTAGAGAATGTGTAACTATCAATAAAGGAACAAAAGCACTAGGCTATACAAAGATTGGTGATAACTGTCTAATTATGGCCACGGTACATGTAGCTCATGATTGTGTAGTGGGTGATCATGTGATTTTAGTTAATGGTGTAGCACTTGCAGGCCACATAGAAATTGAGGAATATGCGATTATAGGCGGTAAGAGTGCTGTTCATCAATTTACTAAAATTGGCAAACACGCACTCATTGCTGGAGGTACATTGGTAAGAAAAGATGTTCCACCTTATGTAAAGGCTGCAAGAGACCCGATCTCATATGTAGGAATTAATTCTATTGGGCTACGTAGAAGAGGTTTTAGTTCAGAAAAGATTTCGGAACTACAAACAATCTATAGATTTTTATTCCAAAAGAAATTAAACGTTACCCAAGCTATCCAAATGATTGAAAGTGACATGGATGCAACTCCTGAACGTGATGAAATCATTCAATTTGTTTCTGAGAGCGCTAGAGGAATAATGAGAGGATACAACCCAAATAATTCATTTAATTAAATAAAATAAAAATACCAAATGGCAACGACTTCTGATATTAGAAAAGGAATGTGCATTGAATACAACAATGATATTTATAAAATTATTGAATTCTTACATGTAAAACCTGGTAAGGGGCCAGCATTTGTAAGAACAAAATTAAAAAGCGTTACAAACGGAAAAGTTCTAGATAATACTTTTTCTGCGGGTCATTCTATCAATGACGTAAGGGTAGAAACCCGTTCTTACCAATATCTGTATGAAGATGATAATGGATATCATTTCATGAATAATGACGATTACTCTCAGGTCTATTTAAATAAACCGATGATAGAAAATGCTGAATTCATGAAAGAAGGTGATGGTGTGACTATCATTTTCCGTGCAGATGATGAGACGCCTCTTTCTGCAGAATTACCTCCTTACGTAATTTTAGAGATTGCGCATACAGAACCTGGTGTTAAGGGTGACACGGCTACCAATGCTACTAAACCAGCGACTACAGAAACTGGTGCTGTGATTAAAGTTCCTTTGTTTATAAACGAAGGAGACAAGGTAAGAATCAGTACAGAAGATGGATCTTACCAAGAAAGAATTAAGGACTAATTAGTAATTATCAAATCACTTCCTATTAAATTCACATAGAATTGTCTAGGAGTCCTGCCGTTGGTTTGTTCATTTAAAGGTTCCCCTTTATAGAGCATCCATTGTGCTCCGTCTTCTGGACATTCTATGATTATATCATCTTTTACCACCAGTGTTGAGTTAGCCGACGGACAAATGTGTGGCGCATTTCTATCATAAGCTACAAATCGAGATCCTGTATTTACTATAATAATTCCTCTACTTCCATTGGTTCCATCTGGTTCTAGTACCACATACCCATGTGTTTGTCTCAAATTAGCGAATAATGGTAAATCTAGATTATATGAAGCTTCAACATAGGAAGGAGGTACACAGTTGACCACCGTATCCTCATTGCGGCAAGAAGTATAAAAAGTTAAAAAACAGAATATTATAAAAGTCATAAAAGCTGACAAAAGGGAATTAAAGCTTTTCATATTTAAAAATTTTGTATATTTGCATCTACGATAGTCCCCACATAAACGTGCGGGATTATTATTTTATTATATAAACACGAAGTTATGGCAAAGGTACAATATGTAACGAAAGAAGGATTAGATAAATTACGTGCAGAACTTAAGCAATTAGAGAGCATAGAAAGACCTAGAATATCGCAACAAATTGCAGAGGCAAGAGACAAAGGTGATTTATCTGAAAATGCGGAATATGATGCAGCAAAGGAAGCTCAAGGTCATTTAGAGAGCAAGATTGCAAAGCTACAGGAACAAGTGGCTAACGCTAGAATTATAGATGCTTCTCAATTAGATGTAAACAAAGTTTCTATTTTGTCTAAAGTGACATTAAAAAATTTAGCGAACGGTAGCACCATGACGTATTCATTGGTTCCAGAAACTGAAGCTGATTTGAAATCAAATAAAATCTCTGTGAATACACCAATTGCTAAAGGTCTTTTAGGTAAGAAATTAGGGGATATCGCTGATATAACCTTACCTAATGGGAATCAATTAAAATTTGAAATCACGGATTTAAAATTAGAAATGTAATGGCTTCTGTATTTACAAAAATTATTAATCGAGAAATCCCAGGATATATAATCGCAGAAAACGATGATTATATAGCTTTTTTAGACGCATTCCCACTTGTAGAAGGACACACCTTAGTCGTTCCTAAAAAAGAAGTAGATAAAATCTGGGATTTAGACAAGGACACCTATAATGGACTAATGACATTTGCTTATGAGGTGGCATCCGCTATAGAAAAAACAATCCCATGTTTAAGAGTGGGTATGGCTGTAATAGGTCTAGAAGTACCACACACGCATGTACATTTAGTTCCTTTGAATGAAATGAATGACATTAATTTTTCTATGCCTAAAAAAGAGTTTAGTCAAGAGCAAATGCAAGCTGTTGCAGATAAAATAAAACGAGCTTTATAATTTATAATTATTATTTATAAAAAGTTATGTAGCCAACAAAATTTGTTGGCTATTTTTGTAACGTGTAGTAGTCTGCAGGCTCTGGTAATATCCATTCCTGATGTCCAAAGTAACTCCACTTGGTGTGTGCTAAATCTATCTCTGGATCTATATAAGGATGGTATGGTCCATCGTTAATTTTGATTACGCCATTCTTGTAATATACTTTAACATCTATACCCTGATCCTCATAAATTCGTTTTAGTTTCTGAGCGAACTGCCAAATCATATCTGGCTTTGCGTAAATACGTTGTTGCTGCCTCGGAGATAAATATTCGCTAAGAATTACTCGTTCTAACTCACCCGACGGTAATTCTATCATAAAATCACCTTGTCCTGACTTTGTTCTTAGCATCATGCGCCAAGCCATTCTATGCCCTTCTTCTGTCCATAATACATCTCCTGGGATTAGATGGTGTCGTAAGGGTAGATATATTTGTACAGCGCTGAAAAACACCACAAAATAACTAATCAACCGCATACGATTAGATGAATACTCCCGTTCATTTAAATTATTGGTAACCTTAAAGGGAAAGAAGATTTTATTTACTTCTTCTGAGCTAAAGAAGAAAATGCACATGGCAAGTGCGAAATAGGGAAATATTCCAATATGTAAAGTAATGGAATTGAATAAATGAAAACACACTCCTAGTACAAATGCTATTTTTCTGGTAGGTTTAAATAATAAAAGAGGCACGATCAAAAAGTCAAATGCAATACCAGCGTATGCTAACATTTCAGCTAGATGAGGATCCCTTATAAAATCTGAGAAAAAGTTTTCTCCAAACTTATTTTCAAACCAATTAGCACTATAATCTAATCTAAGAGGTAAAAAGTGATTATCCATCCACCCAGGGTTAATTTTGGCAATGGCAGCATAAATATAAACACAAGCTATAAGAATTTTAAAAACTAAATAATTCCATTTTTCAGTTATAGTAGACTTGATGCTTGATGATATCCTGACGTCTAATGACATATATTTATTAGCAGGCATCCACATGAGTAAGAAGGAGACAACCACAATTAGATAATAATGATTATTGTAGTGTGATTTTTGCATGAAATAGGTAAGCGTCCATAGAACAAAAAACAAAACAATTGCAGGTCTATAAAACAAACCTATCATGATTAACAAACCTAAAAATCCCATGATACCATAAACCGTATACATGCCTTCTCCCACAAAAGCTTGAGTCCAATCAAACCCAATGAAATTAAAGGTAAAAGTAGGATCTACAAAGGTTTCTTTAACCCATCCTGTAGCAATTGCTCCCCAACATTCGATCATCATTAAAAGACCAAAGAATATGCGGAAGAATACCAATTTAGAATTATCGACTTTTTCGAATAAATAGTTCATAAAAAAAACGCTTCATTACAAATGTAATGAAGCGTTTGATAATATTTTATAAAATATTGACTTAATCCTTAAAATACATAAGCAACACCAATATTTATATTTGAATTGATGTTCTTAGATTCTTTACCATTTTTATCAATGACATTATCCACTACATCTACCAATCCATAATAGAATCTTGCACGAACTTCCCATGGTCTTAAATATGAAAATCCTAGACCAACAGTAGGACCAAAATCAAATGTTTTATATTCAAATTTGTTATCACTCTCTGGCACACTTTTATTAACAAGAAAGCCGAATTGAGGTCCTATCTCCCCAAAAAACTCTGTATCCTGCTCAGAGAAATATGCCTTGAATAATATAGGAGCAATAATGTAGTCAACATTTACATCTTTTTTTACATTCTTTGCAGTTTCCTTCTCACCCATCATAGAATACATAATCTCAGGTTGAATATAAAACTGGTTTCCATAATCCGATAATGGAATTGAAGCAAATGCTCCAGCATACATACCAACTCGTTTATCTGATCCTGTATGAATCTCATCCATCTTTGAAACATTTACCCCAGCTTTAACACCATAAGTAACTTGTGCCGTTCCATAGATAGCTATAAAACTAAATATTGTGAATAATAATTTTTTCATTTATATATTTTATTTATTTCCTAGTACTTCAGAAACTTTCGCTCCTATTTCTGCTGGAGATTCAACCACATGAATTCCATTTTCTGCCATGATTTTCATCTTCGCTTGCGCAGTATCATCATCTCCCCCTACAATAGCACCTGCGTGACCCATAGTTCTACCTTTTGGAGCTGTTTGACCTGCTATAAATCCAACAACTGGCTTTTTATTTCCATTATCTTTAATCCATTTTGCTGCATCAGCTTCTAATTGACCACCAATTTCACCAATCATAACGATACATTCTGTCTCATCATCATTCATGAAAAGTTCGATAGCTTCTTTAGTAGTAGTCCCAATGATTGGATCTCCACCAATACCAATAGCTGTAGAAATACCATAACCAGCTTTTACAACTTGGTCAGCTGCCTCGTATGTTAAAGTACCAGACTTAGATACGATACCTACATTTCCTTTCTTAAAGATGAAACCTGGCATAATACCAACTTTTGCCTCATCTGGCGTGATAACTCCTGGACAGTTTGGTCCGATTAAAGTACAATCTTTTTTATCTATATAGTCTTGAACCTTCACCATATCTGCAACAGGAATACCTTCTGTAATAGCAATAATCACTTTAATTCCTGCATCTGCCGCTTCCATAATGGCATCTGCCGCGAAAGCTGGTGGAACAAATATGATACTTACGTCTGCACCTGCTTTATCTACCGCTTCTTTTACGGTATTAAATACTGGCTTCCCTAGGTGTTCTTGTCCTCCTTTACCTGGAGTAACTCCACCAACAACGTTGGTTCCGTAGTCTATCATTTGTTCTGCATGGAATGTACCTTCATTCCCTGTAAAACCCTGAACAATAATTTTAGAATCTTTGTTTACAAGTACTGACATATTGTATAATATTTATTTTTAGTTGCATACAAATATAATGATTCTCTTACAATTGATTTAATGTTTATCATTTAATTTAAAACTAAAAAACATCAATTTTATATCAAATGTTTCATTTTTACACGCAAACAATGCTTTCTTTTGATTTAAATATAATATAACATTAATGACAACATGATTTCGCCTCTATATTTAAAGCCTCTGGTGGAGGTGACAAATAAGGAATCCCTAGTTCTAATCCTCGTAAAATAAATAATATCCCTATAATAATGGTGAGGATAGGAATAAGTTTTAAGATTTTGTTTCTAACACCAACACTAACTACAGAACCAAACAAAACTGCCATAAACATAAGTGGAACGGTTCCTAAACCAAAGAGTGTCATAAATAAAGCACTGCCAGCAATATTACCAACTCCTAAAGCTGCAGCTAAGGCGATATAAACCATACCACATGGTAAAAACCCATTCAATACACCCGTAATAAATAAAGAACCATAACTTTTTCTTTGAATAAAATTGGCTAAGGCAGATTTCAATTTGATAAGAATTCGACCTATCCATTGATTAGATTGCGTTTGGGATAAGTTTTTTGGCATGAAGACCATAGCTATCATCAATACGCCTACTCCTATGCTTAAATATTTTTGAAGTCCAGCAAATGATACCCCTGCACCAATAGCGCCTAAAATAGCGCCTAATAATGTGTAGGTACATATTCTACCGAATTGATAGGTAAGGTTCTTAAATATAGAATGAAAACGACCTTCTGCTCCTAATCCTAATGAAAAGGCAATAGGACCACACATTCCAAGACAATGCAAGCTGGTTCCAAGACCTAAGCCTAGTGCGGCAATAACTAAGGCATATTCCATTCTAGTGTTTCTTTAATCATATAAGGTTCTCCGTCACTATACCAAGTAAGTCTCATATCATATTCCCCAGCTTGTAGTTTGGCTGCAGGTATCAATACTTGGCTTCTATTATTTAATCTAACAGGGAGGATTACATCATCTGCTTTAAAAGCGCCTCGCATCAGATAAACTTCACCACTGTCGACTTTAATCTCTTGGGGAAATTGGATGCTATATCCATTAGCTTGTTTTATAATCTCTGGTTTATTTTGCAATCTACTCGCTCTATTTCTAGCATCAATATCATCTTTTTGGTAATTCAAAGATTCCTCATAATAATCGTCATTCACTAAATCACCCGATACGTCTGCTAAATAGATAAGAGTAAGGATAAAGAGGATAAAACTCCCTAATCCTACCATAACTCCATGTCCCCAATTGAATTTGAATTTACTCATTATATTAAAATGGTGCCGCAAAGCTAGTTTCGTAGGTATCGATTACCTTATCATTTTCATCTAATACTTCTATTATAATTCCTTCTTTATAAGAGGATATATCCTTCTTCGGAATTGAAATCACTGCTTTACCCTCAATCTGTTGACCTGGCTGAATCAATAATGGGACAGGTAAGCCAATAACGTCTATGGTACCATTTGGATGAGAGCTTAGCTTAAAGTGCATTTGTTCTGTCCTTTTGGTTTTATTCTGTAAATTAAATTGAAACTCATTGGTAATGATAGATTCGTTTACCACTTTGTAATCGGTTCCTGGCTCCCGTAAGAACTTAGAATTTACATCTGACCTCATAAATAATAATGAGATTAACACACCGATTAAAATCGTAAGTATAACGGTATACGCCAACATTCTTGTTGTAAATTTAAACTTTTTACCTTCAGAAATTTCCTCTTCGGAAGCATAGCGTATAAGCCCAGTTGGTAAATTAATTTTAGTCATTACTTCATCACAGGCATCAATACATGCTGTACAGTTAACACATTCTAATTGAGTACCATTTCTAATATCAATACCCGTAGGACAAACAACTACACAGTTATTACAATCAATACAATCCCCAACACCTTCTGCAGCTCTATCCTGACCACGCTTAAATCTTGCTCTACCTTCTTCTCTTTCTCCTCGCTTATAAT
>JBPCUN010000060.1:0-13696 GCA_051011115.1 Weeksellaceae bacterium | reverse complement strand
GAATGTGGTTGTAGCAGAAGGTAAAGATAATGTACAAGATATTATTTTAAATGGTGAGGTAATAAATCTAAATAAGATAGTAGTCACAGCATTAGGTATTAAAAGAGACCAGAAAGCATTGGGTTATGCTATACAAGAAGTAAGCTCAGAAGAATTGAACACAGTAAAAAGTGAAAACTTTTTAAACTCGCTATCTTCTAAAGTTTCAGGACTTCAAGTTACAGGTTCTGGAAATGGTCTTAATAGCTCTAATCGTGTAGTGATTAGAGGTGAAAGTTCTTTAAATATGTCTAAAAATTCACCGTTGTATGTGGTAGATGGAATCCCAATCAATAATAATTCTTATGGTACGGGTGGCCGTCCAGATGATCAAGGTGACTTACCTAGTGATTATGGTAATGGAATTTCTGATATCAATCCAGAGGATATAGCTTCAATATCTGTATTGAAAGGAGCTGCGGCTTCAGCCTTATATGGATCTAGAGCTGGTGCTGGTGTGATATTAATTACCACTAAAACTGGTAAAAAAGGACAAGGATTAGGCATATCCATATCATCTAGCACCATGTTTAGTACACCATTGAAGTTATGGGATGTACAGGATAAATTTGGAGCTGGTAGTGGCGGACAATACTCTGCTGGAGCAGATACCAATAGAGGTCCAAAATTAGATGGATCTACAACCATTATACAAAATGGTAGTCCAGGATATTATACCGGAAACGCAGAACCATTACCATTGTTACCGCGATTTGATTTAAATGACTTTTTTGAAACGGGTGTGGCGTTGAACAATTCAATCGCTATTGCTGGAAGTTCCGATAAGTCTGTGTATAGATTTAGTTATGGTAATAATTATAGCACAGGCATTGTGCCGAATACGAATCTTAAACGTAATTCATTTTCATTGAATGCTAGTTATGATTTAACAGATAAGTTAAAAATAAATACGCTTGCCAATTATGTTATGAGCGGGAGTGATAATTTATTAGTTTCTGGTTATGGAAGTCAGGGTATTATGTATAACTTAATATGGAATCATGCGAATGTTGATTTAGATTGGTTAAAAGATTATTGGATCAAACCTAACGAAGAAGTAAATAGTATGTTTGGGTGGGGAGATAATGTCTTCAAAATTGCTCATGAAAACATCAATGCTTATAAAAAGAAAAGATTCTTCGGAAATGTATCTACCACTTATCAAGTAAATGATCAAATATCATTATTGGCCAGATTCGGTTTAGATGACAATGGAGAACTTAGAAATTCAAGAAGACCTTTTGGATCATCACGATATGCAAGAGGTATGTACAGAGAACAAAATATAGACTTTAGAGAATATAATATAGATTTCCTTGCAACTTATGATAATGTATTTGATGATTTTTCTACTAAATTTTCTATTGGAGGAAACAGAATGGATCAATATACCAGCCAGAATTCTATAGAAGGGAAAGGTCTTACAATTCCAGGCATTTACAATTTACAGAATATCAATGTAACACCTGAGATGTACAGAAATATTTATAAAAAAAGAGTCAATAGTTTATACGCTTTTGCTAACGTTGGATACAAAGATTTTCTTTTCGTTGATGTAACAGGTCGTAATGATTGGTCCTCTACTTTACCTAGTGCAGATTGGTCTTATTTTTATCCATCGGCTTCTATTAGTTTTATTCCAACTTCTGTATATGATATTAAAGGCACATTGGATTATTTAAAAATAAGATTGAATATGGCTATGGTAGGTAATGATACAGATCCTTATTCTTTAAAGGAAACCTACAAAAATGCCTATTTGCCAGGAACATTTACAAATTCAGATATTTTACTTGATGGTAAATTAAAGCCTGAGTTAACGAAATCTTTTGAGGCTGGAATAGAGGCATATTTGTTTAATAAAAGAGTATCAATTGATGCTACCTATTATGATGCAAAAACAGAAAATCAAATTATAAGATTACAAATACCTTCTTCTACAGGTAAATCATATTATATGACAAATGCCGGTAAGATTGCTAACAGAGGTATAGAATTAAGTTTAGGCGTTGTTGTAATTAAAGCTAAAGATCTATCATGGGATTTACGTGCAAACTTTACTAAAAATAAGAGTGAAGTATTAGAATTAATTGACGGAATGGATACGTTTACCTATGGTCCTGCAATTAATGGAGGTTCTGTTGAAGCTAGAGTTGGGGGTAGAATGGGAGATATTTATGGAAGAGGATATTTAAGAAGCCCACAGGGTGAGATTGTTTATGATCAAAATGGAAATCCCTTATTGGACTCAAATACAAAATTATTAGGTAATTACAATCCTGATTGGACATTAGGATTATCTACACAGTTTGAATACAAAAGTTTTGTAGTTTCTGGTCAATTAGACATACGACATGGTGGTGAAATTTACTCAATGACTAATGCTATTGGAATGGAAAGTGGAATACTTGCGGTATCTACACCTGGTGTAGGAGAAGGAATTGTGGGTGAAGGCGTAGTTCAAAATCCAGATGGTACCTATAGTCCTAATACCACAAAGGTATCGGCACAACAATGGTATTATGGTAATGCTTATAGAAGAGATAATATTGAAGCTAATTTATTCGATGCATCTTTTGTTAAGCTTAGAGAAATTTCTGTTGGATACACTTTACCATCAAACTGGACAAATAAACTCCATGTCAAAGGGGCAACCATTGCTTTCGTAGGTAGCAATTTAGCATTATGGTCAGATGTTCCAAATATAGATCCTGAAACACAAATGCTAGATTCTCAATATGCACTACCAGGGTTTGAGGTGCTTCAACTGCCATCTACTAAAAGCTTAGGGTTTAAAATCAATATGAAATTTTAAATGAGCTAGTTTACAAACTAATTATTAAGAAATTATGAAAAATAAAATATTATCAATTATATCACTTTCCTTACTTTTCTCTTGTACAGATAATTTTGAGGATATCAATACGGATAAAAACTATCCAACTACTGTAAGCACGGAGTATGTGTTGCCTACTGTATTATTCAACCTTGCTGATAAAGTTGCCTCTACCGGATATGATATGGGTGAAATTTTACCACAATATGGAGGATATTATGAGTATAATAATTTAGATATTTATAAGTGGGGAGCCGATGATACATTTTGGGAAATGTATTCCTACTTAGAAGATTTGAATGATGTGAAAGAACTTGCTATCGAGACAGAAAATCACAATTATGAAGCTATCTCATTAATTGTTGAAAGTTATATGATGGGGCTTATTACAGATACATATGGGTATGCTCCGTATTCAGAAGCTTTAAGAGCAGATGAAGGATTATATACACCAAAATATGATAGCCAAGAAGAAATATATGAGCAATTACTCATTAACCTTGAAAAAGCTAATGAAATCATCAATGATACGGATGAAGTAAAAGGTGACATCTACTTTAATGGTGATATGTCTAGATGGAAGAAATTTTCCAATTCTTTGAAGCTAAGAATGTTAATGCGCATTTCTAATGTGAAGGATGTTTCTGCAGATATCAAAACTTTAGTTAATAATCCTGATAAATATCCACTAATATTAAATGTAGAAGATAATGCTGAATATATCTACGGTAGTGGTTATCCAAACGCATCACCTATCTCAAAACCCAGAGGTGCTAGGTATTACAGTTATGAATTAATTGTTCCTACTACTACATTAATCAATACGCTTCAGTCTTATGATGATCCAAGATTACAGGAATGGGTAGATCCAAAAGATGGTACAACAGATTATATTGGATTAGTCCCTGGACTTTCTCTTGGTGACATCAAAGAGCCAACGGAATACGCTAGACGAGCTGTTAAATATTTTGAATCTCCTAACTTATCAAAAGCTTGGCTTATAACTAGTGCAGAAGTTAACTTCTTATTGGCAGAGGCAGCAGAAAGAAATTTAATTGCAGGAAGTGCAAAAGAATATTATGAGAAGGGTGTTCAATCTTCCTTTAAACAATGGAATGTAGAGATACCAGCAGATTATTTAACAATTCAAGCACCTTATGATGCTTCTACAGATATTTTATATGAGCAAAAATGGTTAGCGCTTTATCATTCAGGAATAGAAGCTTGGATTGATTGGAAAAGAACTGGAAAACCAGCGTTTATTAAGCCAGGGCCTGGAGCAGAGTTAAATGAAGTTCCTAGAAGGTTGATTTATCCGATTATAGAGCAATCTATAAATGCAGAAAGTTATAGAGCTGCTATTAATGCATTGGGAGGTGATGATATCACTATTCGAGTTTGGTGGGATAAATTATAATTAAAAATTAACAATTTTAAAATTCAATTATGAAAATTAATATCATAGGAACCTTATGTATAGGTTTAGCAATATTTAGTTGCAATAAGAAAGTTGTTGAGAGCAAAACTGCCAACCAAATAAATATGGCAGATAGCATAAACATAGATGAAAATAAATCCTTTAAAATTGCATTTGGCTCTTGTGCAGAGGAGGATAAGCCACAGCCACTACTAGATGTAGCAACGAATTTGCAGCCAAACCTATTTATATATTTAGGAGATAACATTTATGGAGATACCTATTCCATGGATACATTAGAGAAGAAATATGAAATGCTTGCCAATAAACCAGAATTTAAAAGATTGAAGGCTACGACGCCTATTTTAGCTACATGGGATGATCATGATTTCGGATGGAATGATGCAGGAAGGCATTATCCACATAAAAAAGATTCAAAAGAAATCTTTATGGATTTTTGGGAGGTTCCTCAAGATTCAGAGAGAAGAAAGCATGAGGGGATTTACGGGGTTGAGCATGTAGATTTTGAAGGATTTAACATCCAAATAATTATTCTAGACACCAGAACATTCAGAGATGATTTAACGTTAAATGATAAATCAGATCCAGCTTATAAGAATGATTATAGACCTAATATATCTACAGATAGTACTTTCTTAGGGGCAACACAGTGGTCTTGGTTAGATAGCGTATTGAAGGAAGATGCAGATTTACGTATTGTTGTATCTTCTAATCAATTTAGTCATGAGTATAATGGCTGGGAATCTTGGACCAATGTACCACATGAACAACAACGTTTCATCAATCTTATCGCTAAAAATAAAGCAGACGGAATCATATTTTTATCAGGCGATGTTCATTGGGGCGAGTTGTCAAAAAGAAATACAACTAATACCTATCCTTTATATGATGCCACTTCAAGTGGAATTACTGAAACTTGGCCTCATACAGAACCTAATAAGTATAGAATAGGGGATGTCATTCCACAGAATAATATTGGATTGTTAGAGATATTTCCTAAGAAGAAAGATGCAGAAATTGTTATTTCTTTATATGATATAACCAACAAGCCAGTTGTTCAACATAAAATAAAGAAATCAGAAATTAGCTTTTAAGCAATTTTCAAATCATCCTTATTATGTAAAAATCCTGCAATCATACGATTGCAGGGCTTTTTGATTTACACGAATAAATATTTATCTATTAAACGCTAAGCGATTACATTTTCCATCAAGTCGTTATAATCTAAATCGGTAAGTGCAGTCGGTGTTTCTATCTCTTGTATTTGATCTTTCATTGTGTCGTAAAGAAATAATTTCCATTCTCCGTGATTATATTCTAAAGATGATAAACTCTCTATCCAATCACCTGAATTTAAATACATTGTTTTACCATTTTTATTTTTAACTTCTCTAATTTGTGGCTGGTGAATATGACCACAGATTACATAATCATATCCATTTTCTATAGCTAATTCAGAAGCAGTATCCTCAAAATCAGAAATATATTTTACTGCATTTTTCACTGATTGTTTTATCTTTTTAGAAAGGGAGTATTTTTCTCTACCCATTTTTAATAAACCCCAGTTTATAAGGTTATTTATCATAATCAGCATGTCATAACCCCAGCCACCTAATTTAGCCAACCATTTTGAATGTTGAATAGAAGCATCAAACACATCTCCATGAAAAACCCAAGCCTTTTTCCCATCTAATTCTAAGACAACTTTATTTACCAAAGAAAAATTACCAATCTCAAAATCCGTGAACTTACGTAACATTTCATCATGATTTCCTGTGACATATATGACTTTGGTACCTTCCGAAACTAAATTGCTTATTTTCTTTAAAACCTTAAGATGTGTTACGGGAAAGTAACTTTTTTTAAATTGCCACATATCTATGATATCACCATTCAATATGAGGGTTTTAGGTTGTACGCTATCTAAGTATGATAATAATTCTTTGGCTCTACATCCGTAGGTTCCTAAATGGAAATCGGAAACTACTATTAATTCTACAGATCTTTTCATATGATTAGGCTAAATTAGACTAAATTTCGTAGGTTGGTATTAAGTAATTGTAAAGCAAGATTTAAGCTATGATTAAATTTAGAAAAGGACAGGCTGTAAAAGCGATCGATGATGACACCCGAGGAGTGATTACCAAGATAGAAGAAAATAAAATATGGGTAGAAAATGAGCATGGTTTTGACGAACCTTATGGATTTAATGAACTTTTGCCAGATATTGAATTAGAAGAGGAAATAGAGGAGGAGAAGGAAAGGCCGAAAGTGGTAAAAAAGGCTAAAAATCCAACTTTCAAAAAGAAGAAAAAGAAAGTATCTGTGAAAGAAGAAGAGAAAATCTTCCAAGAAGAAATTTCACCAGAAGAAGAGGAGCTTAAAGAACTAGTCGAAAATAATATCGCTAAAAATTCGGAAGAATTTAGACAAAAACTTGAAGAAAAATACAAGAAAGAAATCAAAGTTAGTAAGAAGACCAAGGGTACCTTTGTGTTAGATCTACATTACGGAAATTTAGAAACTTATAGCAAGCAATTGCCTACCAAG
Source organism: Weeksellaceae bacterium (assembly GCA_051011115.1). Taxonomy (GTDB): domain Bacteria; phylum Bacteroidota; class Bacteroidia; order Flavobacteriales; family Weeksellaceae; genus Profundicola. The sequence goes on along the minus strand of JBPCUN010000060.1, from coordinate 6,833 downwards.
CATATTCTGGAAAAGCAGTTAACGGCTGCTATTCGCGGTATAGAAAAGGCTAAAAGGGATGGATTCAAAAAAATAATTCTTGTACATGGAAAGGGTAAAGGAGTTTTGGAAGCAGAAGTCAAAAAATATTTAGTTATGCATTGCTATAATTTCTATGATGCCAACTTTAATCAATATAAGCTAGGAGCCACAGAGGTTGAATTATAGTGATAGTCAACCTTTATTCAATAAAAAAAACTGAATTAAATTGCTGGAAAATCCAGTTAACTAATTCAGTTTTATATTTTTATGAGATATTATAGCGTATTAAAATCTTTTACCTATACCAATTTGAAAGTCTGTATAATAATCATCACTATCATCACCAAATGTTCTAGTTACACCTAGATTTACAATACCTATCCAATTGCCTCTATTCACATATTTATAGCCAACACCAACCCCAAGACCTAATTGTGTTTGATCTTTTTCTTTAGTCATATAGTTATTATAATCGGAATTATGATAATAAATTTCATAACCATCTACACCTACAATGCCAGCACTAGCTTCTATGAAAAATCTTCTTCCATAATAAGTTTCATTACCAGTATTCAAAAAGTATAATCTACCAAAGGGAGAAATATTATAATTTCTTACCCATTTATCATCATCACCGCTGATATCAAAACCAGCTTTTATACCAAATCCGAAACTAGAAGAAGTCAACCTTTCATAAGATATGGTTGGATAATCTAATAAGGCATCTAATAAACCTACAGTGATTTCATTTTTTGCTTGGCGATTTGTATTTGTGTCTTGCTCTTCTTGACCATAAGCCAAAACACTTAAGAAACTGATAAATAATAATATCTTCTTCATTGTTTAAAATTTCTTAAATATACAAGGAAATTAAATATGCTTTGTTACGAAAATGTTATTTTGTTAAATATTAATTTAATTTCATTATACAATCTTGAAATATTTAATAAAAAAAGACTTTTGGGGTTTTTATACCCTAAAAGTCTTAAAGATTATATTATATAGATTTAAAACTTACTTAAGAGTGAATAGGTCTCTTATCTGTTGCGTCCATAGCCGCTTCTTTTACAGCTTCCATATAAGTTGGATGCGCATGCGAAATTCTAGCAATATCCTCAGCAGATGCACGGTACTCCATAGCCGTTACAGCTTCGGCTATCATATCTGCAGCTCTTGCACAGACGATATGTACCCCTAAAACTTCATCAGTTTTTTCGTCAGATAAAACCTTTACCATACCATCAATATCCCCACTAGCTCTTGCTCTACCAAGGGCACGTACAGGGAATTGACCAGCTTTATACTTTACGCCTTCTTCTTTTAATTGCTCTTCTGTTTTGCCAACACCAGCAGCTTCTGGCCATGTATATACTACGCCAGGAATCAAATTATAATCAATATGAGGTTTTTGACCAGCTAATTGCTCCGCTACTAAAATTCCTTCTTCTTCTGCTTTATGAGCTAGCATAGCACCTTTGATTACATCACCAATAGCATAGATATTATCAATATTTGTTCTTAAATGCTCATCTACTTTCACACGACCTCTTTCGTCAACCTCCACGCCAACATTCTCTAAACCTAAACCTTCAGTATAAGGTTTTCTCCCGATCGCCACTAAGCAATAATCACCTTTGATGATTTCTTCTTCACCTTTTTTGTTCTCAAAAGTAACTTCAACCTCGTCATCTTTTCGCTCTACCTTAGTCACTTTTGATGATAAATTAAACTTCATTCCTTGTTTCTTAAGAACCTTGTTTAATTCCTTAGAAACTGCTCCATCCATACCAGGTACAATCTTAGGTAGATATTCAATAACGGTAACCTCCGCACCTAATCTTTTGTATACAGAACCCAGCTCTAATCCAATCACACCACCACCAATCACGATAAAGTGTTTCGGAATTTCTTTAAGCTCTAAAGCTTCTGTAGAAGTAATAATTCTTTCCTTGTCAATATTTATAAAAGGTAGGTTCGCAGGTTTTGAACCTGTAGCTATTATAATGTTTTTAGACTCAATTTCTTCTTCTTTGCCTTCATTATCTTTTACTAGAATATGGCTTTTATCTTTGATAGTTCCTAAACCATGTAAGACTGTTATTTTATTCTTATCCATAAGGAAATCAATTCCTTTGGTTGTCATATCTACCACACTTTTCTTGCGTTCAATCATTTTAGATAAATCTACAGACAGATTTTCTAAACTAATCCCATGTTCTGAGAAATGTTCTTTGGCATCATGATAATGATGAGAAGAATCTAAAAGCGCTTTAGATGGAATACATCCTACATTTAAACAAGTTCCTCCTAGCGTATCGTATTTTTCTATTAAAGCAGTTTTGAAACCTAATTGTGCACATCTAATAGCAGATACATATCCACCAGGTCCAGAACCTATAATGGTAACATCAAAATTTTGCATATTTCTTTATTTTGCATTCAAAAATAAGCAATTCAATTTACCGAAACAATTTGAAATGATTTTTTGTTAAATTATTTACTATTTTATCTGTTCTTTGCAGTACCTAATTATTTATAATAAATTTGAGGATGAAATTAAAAGCAGTACTTTTTGATATGGATGGTGTCATTGTAGACACTGAGCCATTGCATCACAGGGCCTATTATGGCATGTTTGATGAAGTTGGGATTATAGTGCCAGACAAATTATACCAATCTTTTACAGGGCAATCTACCAAAAATGTTTGTACCCAATTAAAGAATCACTTTGAATTAGACATATCAATAGATACCTTAATAAACAAAAAGAGAGCCTTATTCAAAGACTACTTTGATAATGATCCAGAATTTGATTTATTGCCCGGTGTTAGAGACTTAATTCAATTCTATCATCAAAATGGAATTAAGCTTGTATTGGCGTCTTCTGCAAGTATGAATACCATTAATTGGGTCTTTGATCGTTTTGATTTGAATCAATATTTTATAGGTAAAATTTCTGGGGCAGATTTAGAAGAGTCTAAACCGAATCCAGAAATATTTATAAAAGCAGCTACTATAGCAGGTGAGGATCCCGCGCATTGCTTAGTGATAGAAGATTCTACCAATGGAATTCTAGCTTCTCATAGAGCCAATATTTATTGTATTGCATATAAAAGTCCGCATAGTAAGAACCAAGATTACACTTTGGCCAACCAAATTATCTCAAATTTTGAAGAAGCTAAAATTTTATCATTTTAATAATCAATTAATTAGTGAATATTTATAAAAAAATTGCACAAAGTGTTTGTTTATTAGAAAGAAAATTCTTTATATTTGCATCCGCTCATTGAGACACAGACTATATAATTCCTTAATTAGAATTAAAAAGATAGTATGTTTGGAGAGGTGCCGGAGTGGTAACGGAGCAGATTGCTAATCTGTCGACGGGTAACCGTCGCCAGGGTTCGAATCCCTGTCTCTCCGCAAGTAAAAAAGGAATTAGAAATAATTTCGGGATGTAGCGTAGCCCGGTCATCGCGCCTGGTTTGGGACCAGGAGGTCGCAGGTTCGAATCCTGCCATCCCGACTATTTCCCTTAGTTTTATTCACTTAAAACAAAGGGAAATTTCGTTTTAAAGTAAAAGGGTCGCGTAGCTCAGCTGGATAGAGCATCTGCCTTCTAAGCAGACGGTCACAGGTTCGAATCCTGTCGCGATCACTTTTAAATTCAAGCACTTACATTTAAATATGTAAGTGCTTTTTTTTTAAATCTATTACAATTGGATTGATTTAATTCTAACCAGATGTAATTGAAGTGTAGGTTATAGTTTTTATGAAATAAATATTGAATTCATGAGTACTGTGTATCTATAGATAATAATTAAATTATGACAGAACAGAACGAAAAACTAAATAAGCTAATAGAAGCTTTACATTTAACACCATCACCATATCAAGGTAATCCAGATTCTAGCTACTATTTAGCTAAAGATTATCCGTTATATATATTTGAATATAATCCCAAGAAAAAAGGAGATATTGCCATACATAAGCTAGATGGGGGTACAGCTAAAGAAAACGGTGATTTAAGTACTTATCGTAAGTTTTTACAAACAAGAATCAATCAAGTAATTACAGAAGCTACCTTACAAGAAGCCTTTAAGAAGTTAGACAATCTAATTAGACAAGAAATCAACTTAAACTATTTAGACGAAAACAAAATTGATTTCAAGATTCATAAACATAATATGCGTATCCATTTGACTGAAGATAAGACAGTCTACATTGATAAAGATGATCTTAAAAGTATGAGCTTAGATGAGTTCAAGGATTTCCTAAAAAATGCACCTTCCACATAAGATATTATATAGCTCTTTATATATTAAATATTGAATTTCATTTTTGTTCTATTTTTTTTGAACAAAAATGAAATTTTGTGCAATGTTCAAAGGTCTCAGGTAATAACGCTTTTTATATCGATGACCGCTTGTTCGGCGTAATACATCTTTTAACGTATCTAATACCTTGATGGTGTAATCCCCTTTATTGATCATAATACATTCTGCAGCAATGGCGTTGGCCGCATCTGTCATTTCTGCTCTGGTGGCGATTCCTGTTTTATGCAAAGTCTCTAAAACCTGTGTTGCCCAAATCACTGGAACATGAGCAGCTTCACAGAACCATAAGATTTCTTCCTGAATTTCGCTCATGCGTTCAAATCCAATCTCTACTGCTAAATCTCCTCTAGCAATCATCACACCTATCAGATTCTCTTTCATTCCTTGAATAAGAAGAGATGGAAACTTTTTCACTGCAGCTGGGGTTTCAATCTTCAGTACAATGTATGGTTGTTGTTTAAATTCATTTAATGCAGATTGTAAGGCTTCCACGTCCTTAGCAGAATTCACAAAAGAATAACCTACCATATCTGCATGTTCAGCAATAAATGGCAAACAAGCCTTGTCATAATCTGTAAGTGACGGAACTTCTAACTCAGAATCAGGGAAGTTAATTCCTTTTTCTGCTTTTAACTTTTGGCTATTTTTAGAGTTACGTAACATCTTAAGACGTAATTGTCCTGTATCTTTTTTAATGACTAGCGCTTCTAGTGCTCCATCATCAAACATGATTCTTTCTCCTTCTTGAATGAATTTTGTAATATGAGGCAACGTACAGCCAATTACAATATCCTTTTTATCAAATTTAGTGTCTTTATCTACAAGCAAAAACTCGTCACCTTCTACGATTTTTACTTTTCCTTTTTTCTTTCCTTCGCCTAAAATTTCTGTTCTTATTTTAGGACCCGCTAAGTCCATAAATATCTTGCAAGGAGTATTGAGTTTTTTACTATATTTCTTTAACTTCTCAATGAGAGCCAACCAAATTTCTGAATTATCATGTGCACAGTTAATTCTTGCCACATTCATCCCATTAGAAAGTAAATTTTTTATTTTATCTGGCTCCTCTAAAAAGGATGAATCAAATGTAACCATGATATGAGGTATCGGCTCCTCTCGTTTCCCAAATAATTTTTCTGTATTACGTTTTAAAAGTTCTCGTCCTTCTAGGAAAGTACATACAGGTGGATGAGAAGGTGAATAGGTAGGATCTAATCTTCTAATTACTTGTACAATTTGACTAGAAACATGACCCTCTGAGCCAGAAAATGACGACAAACCGAATTCATGTAGAATATCTTGTAGCTCTCGAATATCATGGCGTCTCAATACAATATAATTGAGTAGATTAATCATAGAAACTCTCCTTGATTCTTCTATGCCATCCAATAAATCTTCATGTAATATCTGATAAGAATATATTTTGTCGCTTAATGCGATTAAATCCTTTAATAAACGTTCTACATACTGATCTGTCATAAGCCATTAGTTTAGCATTCAATAAGTCTAAAATTATCTATAATTCCAAGACTTGTGTATATGGAATATAAAATAATTTAAACTAAAATTTGAATACACTAAAATAAGCTTATATGAAGATATTTTATGGAATAAATAAGTCAATAAAACGTTAAATTTATTTTATTCAAAAGATATTACTGGTAGGCTACTCCCTGAAACAAGTATTGATTTAATACTTACCTTTTCTCTTCTTTGCCTTCATATTCATCGTTTTATCTCCCCGACGCAAAGGTTTTTTGAACTTCTCTTTCATTTGATCTGCATAGCTTTTTCTTTTTGCATTGACTTTGCTATTCTTTTCAGATTTTTCATGAAAAGATGCTCCAATCACAATGTCTGAATCTTTGACCATATGAGAAGGTCCTTCTTCTTGCACATCTTCCTTATCAGTTTCTTCTGGAATTAATTGGCGAGAAATAGTTACTTCTTCTGGTAATGGAACCACAGGAATCTTATAATGCATTAATTCTTCAATCGTATTTTTCAATTCCAGTTCTTTATCACTATAGAATAAAATAGACCTACCAATTTGCCCTGCACGTCCTGTTCGACCAATGCGGTGTATGTAGTTCTCTGCAAAGAAAGGTACATCTAAACTGATCACCGTATCTATCATTTCAATGTCTATACCTCGAGCAATTACATCGGTTGCAATTAAAATACGACTTTTTCCAGCTTCAAAATTCTCGATGGAATGAGTCCTGTGATTTTGTGTTTTGCCCGCATGTATTACAGAGATTTCATCCACAAAATCTAAGGCTTCAAACAAGCGATCTGCCTTAGATTTAGAACCAACGAAAATCAATACTTTCTGAAACTTCTCGGCGTCTTGTAATAAATGATTTAATAAATTCACCTTAGTATAGAAATTAGGTACTTCATAGGCCATTTGGTTTATTGTATCTAATGGCGTTCCACTTATAGAGATGGTTTCTTTTACAGGATTTACTAAAA
>JBPCUN010000059.1:0-22320 GCA_051011115.1 Weeksellaceae bacterium | reverse complement strand
TTATTAACAGGTTCTGTAAAAACAGCAGACCGTAGAATTATTCATGAGCAATTAAAAGATGGTAGTTTAGATATCTTGGTGGGAACACATGCTTTAATAGAAGATAAAGTGAAGTTTAAGAATTTGGGTCTGGCTATTGTAGATGAGCAACATAGATTTGGCGTAGCGCAAAGAGCTAAATTATGGAGAAAAGCCAGCAAGCCTCCTCATGTCCTTGTGATGACAGCCACCCCAATTCCTAGAACTTTGGCTATGACATTATATGGTGATTTAGATATTTCTATCATAGATGAATTACCCGCTGGTAGAAAGCCTATCAAAACGGTGCATCGCAGAGATAAAGACCGATTATCTGTATTTAATTTTATTAAAAATGAGGTAAATAAAGGTAGACAGGCATATATTGTTTATCCGCTCATAGACGAGTCTGAAACATTAGATTATAAAGATTTGATGGATGGTTATGAAAGTATTTCTAGATATTTTCCTTTGCCAGACTATGCTGTGAGTATAGTACATGGACAAATGAAACCAGCGGATAAAGAGTTTGAGATGCAACGGTTTGTGAGAGGTGAAACACAGATAAGGGTGGCTACCACCGTGATAGAAGTGGGTGTGAATGTGCCCAATGCTAGTATTATGGTCATTGAGAGCGCAGAAAAATTTGGGCTTTCTCAATTACATCAATTGCGTGGCCGTGTGGGACGTGGTGCAGAACAAAGTTATTGTGTATTGATGACTGCAGATAAATTAAATGAAACTGCTAGTCGGAGAATTCAAACCATGTGCGAAACCAATGATGGTTTCCGTATTGCAGAGGTTGATCTAGAATTACGAGGTCCAGGTAACGTTATGGGAACGCAACAAAGTGGAATTTTAGATTTTAAAATTGCAGACTTGCAAACCGACAAACCTATTTTTACAGCAGCCAAAAACGCCGCCGAAAATTTAATTAATGAAGATCCTAACCTAGCCCAACCCCAAAACGAAAAAATCAAAGAATTCTTTATCGCATTCCATAAAAAGAAAATGAGTTGGGCGAATATTTCTTAAAGAATACATCAATACAACTATAACATACTGAGTAATATAAAAGCATGATTGATAAATTTTTATACTTATTAGAAGAACTCCATGAAAATTATAACGAAAACACATTTGAAGAATTAAAAGATTGTTATAATAATGATTTAATTAAACCAATGCTCCTTGAACAATGTGAAAGGACTAAACTAGCATTAAAGAACGCTCCTAAAGAGTTTTACGAATTTATCGCAGAGGATTTTATTAATGTCCTTAATAGCACACCAGAAATGTTTCTATTTTACTATGAAATGTTTTTTGAATTTTTTGAAGAAGAAAATTTAAAATACCTTTTAAATTTAGGTTTGGATAAATCATGGGGAGATGCTACAGATTACATTAATGGCATCTTAAAACTAATCGAAGGTAGTCCAGAGATAGCATTGTTTCATTTTAATAGAATTAAAACTCCTTTCGCTAATTATTTTATATCGTATTGCTATCAAGAATTAGATAATTATGAAAATGCAATTAATTATACAGAGAATCTCCTAGACTATTTAAATGATTTTGGTATTGCTTTATTTTCAGACAAGAATTCGTTAAATGAATTTGATTTTTCCAGATTACTTTTTATTAAATGGACTATTCTTAAAAACTTAGCATTTTATTATATGGCTATCAAAGAATACGAGTATGCTCTCGATGTCTTTAATATAAGTTTATCTATAATAAATTTAGAAGAAAATTATAATATTGATTCTGATAAAAATATTGAGAATGGGAAATTCGATTCATTTTTAATATTTTCAAATGAATATTTGAAAGCACTTGATAAGAATCAAAAATACAAAGAAGGTCTTGAAGTTTTAGATTTTATACTTTCAAAATATCCTAAGTTCAGGTATTTTGTAAAATTAAAAAACACTTTTAAAAGTAAATTAGATAATTCTAATTTCGCTAATGATGTTATAACTAAAATATTTAAACCGAGAAAGCCTTTCAATCTAGGTAAATTTGAAGAAACCAAAATTCTATCAAAGGAGAAGGCTTTAGAAGATATGATCATTGAACAGATTAAGTATGGTTATAAGGTATTTGATAAATGTTTAGAGGTATATAATGATAAAAACATTTATGGAAGACAATATTACATACCAAGTGTTAATGGCTTCCTAGACTTATTGTTAATAGACCCAAAAACAGATATTCTATATATAGTGGAACTTAAGAGAAATGAAGCTGGAACTGAGGTGGTATCGCAAATTGAAAAATACATGAATGGTCTTAGAAATCAAATAAATAAAGAGATACGGGGAATAATTTGCCTTCATAAATCTGATGAAAAATTAAAAAGCTTAATAAATAAAAAAGATAATATTGAACTATATACCTATAGTTTTGATTTTAATAAAATTGAATAATTAAAATAGATATTCGTAAATTAATGATTCATTAAATTATACTTATAATCCAAAATATACATCTATGGGCTTCTATAGATAAATGAATGATTGAAGCATAATAAAATTTAGTAGGCAGTATTTGGTAGTATTTCATAAAATGAGTTGGGCGAATATTTCTTGATGAATCTTCTTCAAAAAGATATTCACCCAATGTTTTTAAATTTTTACTTTTTACAAATGTTTATCTCTTTTCAAACTCAAAATTGGTACCTACGGTAGAAGGATTATTTTTAGAATAAACTGTTCTAGATTTTATTTGGTTTTTCCCAACAAAAGTAATTGCTTCTCTTTCTATCAATTCTCCATTATGATAAATCTCTACAATACCTTGGGTGTTTGATTTAGGTACATATTTATAATTTAATAAAGATGGATTTTCATCACAATGTCTAATGCTTGGTACCGTTTCACCTTCGTATTGGGTATAGGCACATTCATAAACTTTAAGGGTGCCATCTGCCAAATACTCATTATGCAATTCCTTTCCTTGTTTGCTATCTAAGAACCATTCCCCAGAATCTTGCACCCAATCCCCCACCATGCGTTGATTTTCTTTGCTAGTGAACTGATTTAAATCAACAATTTTGTTATCATTAAACACGGCTTTTTTAGTTTCTTCCCCAAATTCATCATATTCTATATAATCTCCTTTTAAGGTGCCAGAGTCAAATTTACCTTTAGCCATTAAAGTTCCATCTTGTCTATACCAAATCGCATCTCCATTTAAATAATATGCTTTTGGAACAGCCTCTGTGTGTAAAGCTATAAATACAAAAGCTTCATTTCCATTCGGATAATAAGTTGTTAAACTATAGTTTTTTAGTTTTTGCTGATCTGCTTGGTAAACATATCCATCATCATAAGTCCCTACTCCTTTAATCACATGATTATGCGAGTGAAACTTTTTTTCTAGAGTATAATATGCATTGGTTTTAGAAGTCATATTCATATTTTTATCATAATAGAGATGACTCTGAGCATCTTCCATTTCAAGCCCTGGCGATAATTTAAGAGATGTTTGTAATAAAGGATTGTCTAATTCAGATAAAGAATTTACATGGGTTTGCGTCATTCCCACTTGACAACATAAAACGAAGAATAAGAAGATATTTTTCATGATTCCAATTTTACTACTAAAATTAATAAAAACATGATAAATATCACTTCACCTAATATTAATAGATTGTAAAATTTAAATTATGGATAAAGTCAGAATTTATGTTTAAAGGAATAAATCTTTTTTTCAACTATTCTAAAAGAAAAGAATTGTGAAAATGAAAAGACAAAATTTGATTAATTATTTATATTCATACGCAAAAAACAAAAATTCAGATAAAAAAATTATTTAAAACTACATCACTTGATATAATTCATACAGAAAAAACCTTAAATACTATAAAAAAGTCATTTACAATCTAATTATACTTCCTTTATATGTCGCCTAATACCTTTTAGTGACATTAGGACATATATTTTAAAAGGCACCCTTTTTGCAATCAATATAAATATAAAATAATGCTCTAAATATCTAATAACTAAATATTTAACAATTCATTTAGATTTGAAATATTAACCAAAAATATATTGATTATGAATTTGAATTTGAAAAGATTGAAAGACGTAGTGAAGGAAAATAGTATTACTATTATTCTGAATACACACAGAACGAAGCCAGATTATGAAAAGGATAAAATTCAATTGAAGAATTTAATCAAAGAGACGGAAAATCGTTTAAGGGTGAAAGAAGACAAAAAATTAGTGGATTCCCTTATGAAGCGTGTGAAGGATTTAGCAGAAGAAATTGACCATAGCTTTAATCTAGAAAGTTTAATCTTATTTGTAAATGAAGATATTGCGGAATATGTACGCTTGCCAATTGCCGTAGAAGATCGTGTAGTGATTGATAATACCTTTGCAACAAGAGATTTAGTAAGAACATTAAATCTAGAGTCTAGCTATTTTATTCTACTGCTAAGTCAACAAAAAGTAAGATTGATTGAGGCTTTTAATGATAAATTAATTAGAGAAGTGGGTAATCCATTCCCATACGAAAATACAGATCTATACCCGGAGTCTAGAGCCGAAGCTGCCATTGCTGGGAGAGAACGCAATTTATTATTGGAATTTTATAACCGAGTAGATAAATATGTAAATGAAGTAAGAAAAGACAATCGTTTGCCAGTTTTAATCTGTGCAGATAAAAATAACTATGAGCGTTATTTAGAAATTGCAGATGAGAAGTATAGTATTTTTAATTTCTTCTTGAATGGAAATAGATTGGACCAAAAAGCAAGTAACATTGTGAAAGAGGCTTGGCCCTTGGTAAATGATTATAAGAAACGAGTAAATGATGAACGCAAAGCAGATTTAAAGCAGGCTGTAAGTGAAAATAAATTTCTAGTAGACGTCAATGATATTTGGAGAGCCCTTACGCATGGTAGAATTCAGACATTATTTATTGAACAAGGAAAATTCCAACCAGCGATTATTGAAAATGATTCCGTGCAATTTGTTGACCATACTTTTGAAGACAGAAAGAAAGTAATTGATGACATTTATGATGAAATGATAGAAATAAACCTAGATCACGGAGGTGATGTTGTATTTTTACCAAAAGGAGATTTAGAAAAGTTTAATGGGTTTGGTGCGATAACCAGATTTTAATCAATTCTTTTTTGGTTAATTTTAGTTAATAATCAAGTAAATTTAAAATGTCGCTCACACTAGTAAGCGACATTTTGTCATTAAACGCTAAAACGGTGTTTTATTTGAAATTACTACATTCAAATAAAATGAACATATGAAAAAGGGAAACATTAATGTTTCGGTGGATAATATCTTTCCACTGATAAAAAAGTTTTTATATAGCGATCATGAAATTTTTTTACGAGAATTAATCTCTAACGCCACAGATGCTACACTTAAATTAAAACATCTTACCAGTATTGGAGAAGCCAAAGTTGAATATGGCAATCCAATAATAGAGGTAAAAATAGATAAAGAAAATAAGAAACTGCATGTCATAGACCAAGGGATTGGGATGACTGCGGAAGAGGTAGAAAAATACATCAATCAGGTTGCTTTTTCTGGTGCAGAAGAATTTTTGAATAAATACAAAGATTCCGCAAGTGATTCTGGAATCATAGGACATTTTGGTCTTGGTTTCTATTCTGCTTTTATGGTGGCGAATCATGTAGACATTCTTACAAAATCTTATAAAGAAGATGCTCCAGCAGTAAAATGGAGTTGTGATGGGAGCCCGGAGTTCACCATGGAGGAAATTGATAAACAAGAACGTGGTACAGAAATCGTTCTTCATATAGCAGAGGATTCTGAAGAATTCTTAGAAGAAAGTAAAATTCGAGAATTGTTGAGGAAGTATAATAAATTTATGCCGATTCCTATAAAATTCGGAACTAAAACAGAAACTTTACCACTACCAGAAGATGCGCCAGAAGACGCCAAACCAGAAACCACAGAAGTTGACAATATCATCAATAATCCGAATCCTGCTTGGACTAAAATGCCAGCAGATCTTACCGATGAGGATTATTTAAACTTCTACAGAGAACTATATCCTACTCAATTTGAGGAACCATTATTTTGGATTCACCTGAATGTAGATTACCCTTTTAATTTAACAGGAATATTGTTCTTCCCACGCATTGGAAACAACATTAATTTAGATCAGGATAAGATTCAATTATATCAAAACCAAGTATATGTAACCGATGAGGTAAAAGGAATTGTTCCAGATTTCTTAATGTTACTACGCGGTGTTATAGACTCACCAGATATTCCGCTTAATGTGTCTAGATCTTATTTGCAAGCAGACGGTGCTGTGAAGAAAATTGCCTCTTATATCACACGTAAAGTGGCAGATAAATTGACTTCGCTTTTAAAAGAAGACCGCGAAGCCTTTGAAAATAAATGGAATGATATCAAAGTTATTCTGGAATATGGTGTGGTGACAGACGATAAGTTTGCTGAGAAATCAAACAAATTTATGCTTTATCCTACCGTAGATGATACGTTCTTTACTTGGGATGAATTGAATGATAAAATCAAAGATAACCAAACCGATAAGGATGGAAATCTTGTACTCTTATACGCCTCTGATAAGGACAGCCAAGATGCTTATATCTCTACAGCTAAAGAAAAAGGATATGAAGTTTTAATGTTTGACTCACCAATTTCAGCGCATTTTATTCAGAAATTAGAACAAAAACATGATAAAGTTCAATTGGTACGCGTAGATGCTGATCACATCAATAATTTAATCAAAAAGGATGAAGAGACCATTGCTAAACTATCTGATGAGCAAAAAAATAGTTTAAAAACTACCTTAGAGAATACCATTGATAAAGAGAAATATCAAGTTCAATTAGAAGATTTAAGCAGCACTGATGCACCTTTTGTGATTACACAACCTGAGTTTATGCGTAGAATGAAAGATATGCAACAAAACGGCGGCGGAGGTATGTTTGGTATGGGCAACTTCCCAGAGATGTATAATCTTGTGGTAAATACCAACAGTGAATTGGCTACTGAAATCTTAGAAAAACCAGAGGAAGAAAAGGCAACTTTAATTAACCAAGCACTGGACTTGGCTAAGCTTTCTCAAAACCTATTAAAAGGAAAAGAGTTGACTGATTTCGTAAAACGCAGTTTTGATTTACTGAAATAAATTAAGTATTAAAATTTAGATAAATAAAGCCTATTCCGTGTGGAATAGGCTTTTATTAATTCAGAATAATATGAAATTGTTTTAATCAAAGTCTTTCTCATTCTTTTTCATGACATTTCTGTTCAAGTAATCATTATAATCTGATTGTGCTGCCTTATAATCACTCTGCATATAGGGAGAACTTAAAATAAAATCTGCCGTCGCTGGGCAACCCGCTACAGGAATGTTCCACACGACACCTAGTCTTAAAAGGGCTTTTACATCACTATCATGCGGTTGAGTCTGCATTGGATCCCAGAAGAAAATCATAAGATGGATGTCACCAGAGGCAATTAAAGAACCTAATTGTTGATCTCCTCCTAATGGACCACTCATTACTTTTTTTACTTTTACGCCTAGCATTTTTTCTATCAAACGTCCTGTCGTTTGGGTGGCAATCAAGTTATGTCTTAATAATTCTTCTTTGTGAAGTTTAATCCATTCTATCAAATCATCTTTTTTGTGATCATGCGCCACCAAGGCTATATTTTTAACCAGAGGTATATTTCTGTATTCCATAAGGGGAATTATTTATAAGTTTTATAAAATTAGAAACTTGGATGCAATAAATAAACCATTTTATAATCAACGCTGCATAATCTGTACTTTTTCACTCTAACGAATAAAAAACAGGCTTTTCAAAAGAAGTAAGCATTATTTAAAATTCATTTTCTTTGAAATTTCTTACATTTAAATAATTGAATGTGCAGTGGAATGAAAGATGCCAATATAATTTCGATCTTAAATGCTTATCGAAGTCTACCAAAACCAATTTTTGACTCTTATTTAACCTATTTTCCGATTAAGATCCGAGAGAAGGAATTACAAGATTTAGAAAAACTTTATGCAGGATTAAAAGTTTTAGGGAAACAAGTTAAAATTTTTGATAAATATTATATTGGATACACCATACCACAAATTGGAAAAGAGTTTGATTTATTGCGGTTTGCAGAAGATTCGATTGTCAATATTGAGCTTAAGAGTAAAAGCACCACAAATGACATTAAAAAGCAACTCATTAGAAACAAATACTACCTTAGCTTTCTAGAAAAAGAATTATATCTGTATACTTTTGTATCATCTGAAAATAAAATATATCATTTAAACGGCGAAAATCAATTAGTAGAAATAGATAAAAACGTACTAATAGAAAAATTGAAAACGCAAAATGCGATTACTTTTAAGGATATCAACGAGCAATTTAATCCATCTCATTATTTAGTTTCACCTTTTAATTCACCAGATAAATTTATGAGCGGGAATTATTTCTTGACAACACATCAAGAAATGATTAAAAATGAAATTTTAGAACAAATAAATCTTCCTCATTATTCTATTTTAACCATTAAAGGGAAATCTGGTACGGGAAAAACCTTGCTAACTTATGATATTGTAAAAACATTAAACGAAAATTTAAAAATACTGGTGATTCATGGGGTTGTATTATATGAGGGACATCATGAATTGATAGAAAATTACGGATGGCATATCATTGACGCTACACAAATTAAGGATTATAACCTCTCTAATTTTGACCTACTTATCATAGATGAAGCGCAAAGATTAGAGCTGGAATTATTGCAATATCTTTTAATTGAAATTAAACGTAACGCTCAAGATTCTATCTTCACATATGATGAATTGGAATATCTGAACCCTGCAGACCAACGTGATCAAAAAAGGCTTTTATTTAATCAATATCTTACGGTACCTCCCTATGAGCTTACCTCTACCATTAGGACAAATAGAGAAGTCACTCGATTTATTCAATATTTATTTAATAAAAAAGAAACAATCAACAGACTTGATTATACACCTATTAGCCTTCAATATTTTGACTGTTATGAAACAGCCAGTTTATATATAAATCAATTAGAAATAGAAGGTTGGACGATAATAGATCAAAGAACTTTCAATAATGAAGACAATGCTTTCGATTTTTTTACAATTCAAGATTCATATAAGCCAAAAATGAGAGAAACCTTTGAAAATGTTGTTGCTGTCCTTGATGCAAAATTTTTTTATAATACCAAAGGAGAATTAGAATTTGATCAGGAGAACAATGATTTTAATATACATCATCCTACAGCTCAATTATTATTTAATCTAATGTCTAAAACAAAATTACAACTTACGCTTATCATCATAAATAACTCAGAAGTCCTGCAACGTTCTTTGCAAATATTAAATAAAAGCATTCATGAATAAAACGTATAGCGGGTGTGGATTGATCATTTTATCAATTTTCAGAAAAAGTAAAAATAAAAATACTTAATGGTTTCATAGATGGCAATGACGTTAGAGGTGATACTATAGAATTAATTAAAATGTTGAGATGACAAGGGTCTATATCTAAACTATAAACCTATATTTATACGCTGTGCATAACTGATAAGAATCTTGTTACATGAAAAAATTAAGTACTGATAGAATCAAGAAAGTTTTCATTAACTTTCCTATGGTCATAACATCTGCCATTCTCCTATTTCTTGTAACCGTAAATGATGATTTAAATCTCTTTAATAACGAAGAAATATTCGCCATTATATTTCTATCTGCAATCCCACTATTTCTAGGGTTAAGAATTCTGAGTATAAAGGTAGGGTACCAATGGTCGCTTAGATTAATGGGGATAAATCTTTTGGCTGTATACTATTTAATCTTACCTTCAGAGAAAGCTGATCTAAATGAAATTACAGCGTACTATGTAATTCCAATCACAATCCTATTACACCTCTTTGTAGCTGTGGCTCCTTTTATGGGCAAGGTAAGAAATCAGAATATGTTTTGGAATTATAACAAAAACTTGTTCGTTAATGTTTTATTTTCCTTGATATTCTCTATGGTATTAGCAATTGGTCTATCCTCTGTGATTGTAACATGCAACGAATTATTTGAGCTATCAATAGATCGCATTATTTATGAGAGAACATTCAGCTTTATATTCATTATTGGATTCACAATTATTTTCTTACTATTTTATATCAAAGATTGTGAAGAGAATAAAAGTTTAGTAGAATTACCTGTTGTTCTAAAATTCTTCACTCAATTTGTGTTAATTCCAATCATGCTTTTATACACTCTTGTGTTATATGCTTATGGAATTAAAATTTTGATTATCTGGCAACTGCCAGAAGGATGGTTGTCTTATGCGATTATCACTTATTCTATCGTAGGTATATTAGCTTTATTATTAGTATTTCCTTTACGGAATGAAACTAAAAAGTCTTGGGTAAAATGGTTTTATAATTTATTTTATTATTCACTAATTCCTCTTTTGCTTTTACTATTTGTTGCAATATATGCTCGAATATCACAATACGGCATCACGGAACCTAGATATTATGTACTGCTTATTGCTATATGGCTTACAACGGTAACCATGTATTATATTTTATTTAAAAAAGCTAAGATTAGCTTTATACCTAAAAGTCTTATTGCTTTTATAATTTTCTCATTAGCTTTTCCTTATTTGAATGCATTTCAATTATCAATTCATAGCCAAACTAAAGGAATCGTGAGATTATTGGAAACGAATGATTTATTAAATAATAACACCCTTATATATACAAATCCTGTCACAGCAGATGTCCTGGAAGAACTCAATGAAAAAATGAAGTTCTTAGAAAATAGAAATAAAACTGAAGCTTTATTAAATTATATAGACTTACCAAAAGAGATGGAAATTAATAAGATACCTTTAGAAAACATCTTTTATAGCCATCATTTCACCAATGTAATAAAAAAAGAGGAGGATTTTGATAATTATAACTCAAGCGATAGATTATATATAAGAAATAATGAAAATCTTATTTCTATAGATGAGGATAAATGGATTTGGTACTTAATGTATGATACAGTGTCTACCATAACTATCCAAGGTGATAAGGTAGAATATACAAATCAGTATGATAAAGACATAAAAATAGTCATCAATGATAGCTTAACTTATGATATCAAGCCTATGATCCATGAATTTGCTAAGAAGAATTATTCTCAATATTATATACGCGACAATGAAGTTGTGCTAAAGAATCCAATCATGTTTATGCTTGATACAGAGAAATATATATTTAAAATATATTACTCTCTTGTTAGCTATAATAAACACAATAATGTAATTGACACGAATGATTCTTTTATTTATATAGAAGAAAAATAAAATGAATAAATATAAGCCATATATAAAGTGCATTATAGGAAACATTGTTGAAGAGCAAAGACACTATCCCGTAAAGTGAGTAGGTTAAAAAGTAAACCGCCTCAAACAATAATATTGACGCGGCTACCTAATTATTTTCTACACAATAATTATTAATATTTTTTAAATCCTAGCCCTCTATATTCTTGAAAATCTTCAGAGAATAAAGATTGAAATTTAGGCTCCGTGCACGGTGTAAGTGCAATAAATTCAGTTCCGTTCCATCCTTGAATACAATCTTTTTCCAGATTAAAAAATATCATACCTGCAACGAGTTTACCAGTTAGTGCATCGCTATTAAATAATCGTGGTATCAACATTCCTTTAGTCTTTGAACGTAATTCTAGAATAGCGTTATCTTCTATATTGACCAAATTATCCTTTTCATCGGTGATAATAACTTGTGAAAATGCGCAGTATGATAACAATGTAATGATTAGAGTAAATGTAATTTTCATAATTTCTCAAATTTAATGGGCATATTCTACAGATACATCATCTAACGCGAATTCATCAAACTCTTCTGTTTCAGAAGCTGCATCTATATTCCAACGGATATATATATATTCTCCAGGATTCAATGTTTTTTCTCTATACAAATCTATAATTTGATATTTTTTCTCCTCTGTCCATTCTGAAATATTCCTTGCACGTTCAGGCGTGTTGTAATCCAATATGGATATCGATTTATAATTACCATCAGCAATTTTATAGGAAGGTTTTATGGAGACCGAACCATTTGAATTATTAAGTGTTTTGATAGTATATTGTAATAAAATATGTTTGAAAGGTTTATTGGTGGTATTCTGAACCCTTAATTCTAAAAACCCTGGTGTTGCATCATCAGGTGTTGGCTGTACACCAAGAGCATAGTTGTTGCCATCAGTTTTAAACGCATATACACCTCCTACCTTTACATTTCCTGCAGATTCACCTCGTGCGAAATCATTGCTCATAATTTTTTCACCATATTTAATTACACCATTGCTCATTCCCCCTACAATCCATTCGTCTGAGTTTAATAAGCCTGTTTGTGGTTCGTTCGTGTTAATCACTGTAAAGTACTCTCTATTTGATACTTCTGTATAACTATCATCTGTGAACATGACGATATAATATTCCCCTTCCTTAATTGGTAATTGATTTGGTGCTCCTGCCCCACCATCTACGCCATCCAGATTCACAGTACCTGCGGATAGTCCCCCAAAATATTTATAGGTATATAATTCTCCTGCAGCTGGTTCAATTCCCTTTTCATATATTCCGAAATAATCTTTTTCTAAACCAGGTGCATCCTTGAATGTGATGACAATAGGTTCATTGATTTTATATTCCATTTTATCAATGCTCATTTTTGCAGGTTTTTCACCTACTTGAAATCTTACTTGGTTTCCGAAGTTCTCACTATAACCTGTGTTTGGATGATATTGAGCGTAATAAAACCCATCATCTAGCACAGATAAATCAAAACTACCGTCGGGAGAGTTTGCAACCCAATCCCAAGTTACGTTGGAGTTCCTAGCAGGTTTTACACCAACTTTATATATTCCAATCCAATCGTCTGAGATGTCTGAAGCACCCGTATAAGAAATTTTAACTCTTTCTCCTGACTTATATTTAGTTTTATCGGTAGAAATTATCGGTATAGAACCCACAAAGAATGGAATTCTTTCAGCTATTTCAGTACGCCCTCCATCTGCAAATAATGTGGCAAAATATCCACCTACTTCGGTAGGAGTAAAGCTTACACTTCCGTTTATACCATCTATGTAAGACCATAAGTGAGATGGAGGATCATTAAATATATTTAAATTGGTTGTACCATCTTCATATATTCCTATCCAATCATTAGACGCATTTTTGGAATTAGAATAACTTACAGTTACGGCATCACCGAGATTATATTGCGATTTGTCCAACGCTAGCATTGGTTGACCTTCTGAACTACCTCCAACAGTAAATTTCACAGGATCTGACCAATCACTCCATTTAAGACTTTCATCACGATGCCTAACTCTTATTACATAATCTCCATTATCCAATTCACCTGAATTGATAGTTAAATTAAATATTCCCTCTCCTAATCCTATATTTTCTGACTCATCTTTTTGTCCGTTTAAAGGACCATAAAAGTTATCCTTGTTTCTAAAAATATCAAGTTTTATATCATTAAAGGATGAGGTTCTAGCAATTTGAAATTGAGTAGAATTATAATTTTCATTAACAGCATCAGTACTAAAAGAAGAGCTATTAAAAGTATAAGGCAAAGCGATAGTTTTACCTTCTTCTATCGTATTTTCTATCAATGGTTTATTGGGTGCTATCCCATATCTATTATAATGAAACTCGTCTAATAATTCATTATCCTTTTCTGTTGACACACTACCTATAGTATATGTTTTGACATCAAAAGACATATTATCATTATCAATTTCCATAATCTGATAAGCAAAGTTAGACCAAGTTCCTTGCGTTTCTACTTTATCCTCCTCATTGGTAGAATCTCCCCAATATTGTGGCCAAGCGGTACCTCCAGTAATCATATGATACGCTTCGTGATCTGCTATTTGTCCACGAGCATATAAATGATGATGCCCAGCAATATGAAGAACAAATTTAGGGGTCGTTTTTAAGTTTGGTAGCACTTCATCATGATACCATTGTAAATAATCGTTTGAATATTGTTCTGCCTCGTATGGACGGTGTGCATTAGTAATAATCCAATCTACAGTACTATCATTTTTAGCAGCATCTATTACCTGATTTGCCCAGACAGCCTGCGCACTTCCCTTCAGCTCAGAATCCATAACTATAAATAGAATATTTTCCATTTGATATGCATAATATCTTTCTGTGCCAGAATCAATTCCTTGGTATTCAAAATTGTCATCTAGAATAAAATGTTCTTCATATTTTTGTATGGCATTAATACCATAGGTTTCATGATTACCCACAGATGTAAGACAGGATAAATTAGAGGCTATATAACGTTGTTTTTGAAAGTGTACTTTATCATAGTATTCAAGTGTTCCCCAATCCACTTGATCTCCTACATTTACAATTAAATCTACTTGGTCTGCCAATGGTCCTCCAAACCTTTCTTTAATTTTATCCTTAGCTGCCAATACCAATTCATCATATTTGTTCCAAGGTGAACCTTTATAGTTTATCATCTGATGGTCTCCGAGAAACAGAAGCCTTAATTTACCACCATTATTACCATATTTACCTGGTGTTCTGAAATAATGAATATCTGATGAGGATTTACCATTAAATACTTGATAATAATATCCAGTATCTGGTTCGAGATTAGTTAATTTGACAGTATTCCATTCATATCGATTTCCTAATGTTTTGGTTTCTCCAGAGGCATTCATACTGAGATTGTCTATAGAAGTTCCATATTTGACAGTTGGAGTTATACTAGTTTCATTCTTCCATGTAAACCATACTGATTCTGGTTTAATGGCTTGGATTGTAGGTGAAATCACTTGACCTTGTAATCCACATAAAACTACTTGAACAAATAAATAAGATAGAATAAATTTAATTTTCATTTGAAATAAATTATTTCCAAAAGTAATTAATCTACCTTTTTTTAATTATAATTAAACATCACCAAACTATTAAGAAACCGTTAACTATTCTTTAATAAAATTTATGCTAATACCCTACCATTAATTTTAAAATAGCCCTGATTGGCGTGAAAATCCCCTTTTCTAAAACTGCTAACAAATAATGCTGAAATAGAGCGACCAAAGGAAGCTCCTTTTTCTAGATTATTTGTAAAGTTTTAGAAAAGGGATTGGAACAGAAAGCAGGTTCTCGGCTCTAAATATTTTAATTCCAAGCCTATAGATTGACATAGAAATAAATGGATTTTGTTTATATTCGCATTTATGGAAAATATGATAGAATCTACCCCATTTTTTACGAATGATGCCATTGTTCTTGGCCTATTGATGGCTGTATTGGCCACTATTTTTTATTTAGAGTCTTCTAATAAACCTTTTTGGAATAAGTTTTTTTTATATGTACCTTCTTTACTGCTGTGCTATTTTATTCCTGCTTTATTGAAATGGCCTTTAGGGCTCGTGGATGGAGAATTTTCTCAATTATATTTTGTTTCTTCTAGATATTTATTACCCGCAGCATTAGTTTTACTATGTTTAGGTATTGATTTTAAAGGGATAATTAAATTAGGTCCGAAAGCTATCATCATGTTTTTAGCGGGGACAGTGGGTATTATTCTAGGAGGTCCAATTTCGCTTTTGATGCTAGAATATGTATTTCCTTCTTTGATTCCTGGGAATATAACGCTGGATGAGCTATGGCGTGGAATGTCTACGATTGCAGGAAGCTGGATTGGTGGTGGTGCCAATCAAACAGCTATGAAAGAGGTGTTTGAGGTATCTGATAACATTTTCGGAATTATGATTGTAGTAGATGTAATTGTGGCTAATATCTGGATGGGATTTCTATTATATGGTGCAAATATTAGAGACAAAGCCAATCGCATGTTGAATGCAGATAATTCAGCCATACTAGAACTAGAAAAAAGAATGGAGGATTACCAAGCTTCTGTAAAGAAAATTCCTACCACAACAGAGGTTTTTATTTTGATGGCTGTTGCTTTTGGTGGTGTTGCCCTAGCGCATTGGGGTTCTGATACGATTACGCCTATCATGCAAGAGAATATTGTTGCCCTGAAATCTATGAATCTACAATCTCTAGCGAGTGGTTTCTTCTGGCTAGTAGTGATTGCTACAACGATAGGTTTAATGCTATCTTTTACCAAAGCACGTAAACTAGAAGGTGTAGGCGCTACGCGCTGGGGTTCTGTCTTTATTTATATTTTGGTGGCAACCATCGGGATGAAAATGGATTTAGAACAGATTTTTGATAAAGATAATCTTGGCTTATTTGCTATTGGGCTTACTTGGATGCTGGTACATGTAATCATCTTATTGATTACGGCACGTCTCATCAAAGCGCCATTTTTCTTTGTGGCTGTGGGTTCTCAAGCGAATGTAGGAGGAGCTGCAAGTGCACCGATTGTTGCCTCTGCCTTTAACCCTAGCCTTGCATCCGTTGGGGTATTAATGGCTGTTTTAGGCTATGCATTAGGAACTTACGGCGCGCTGTTCTGTGCTATCTTAATGGAAATGGTAGCGGTCGGTTAATTTTAATTAAAAAATTACCTCTAGCGTCAATTCATATACATCATCTGTCTCATCCCCTTGCGTTGTATGTTCTGTATCAAGGATTAGACGGATGTTTTTATTGTATTTATAGGAAATCCCACCTATGTAGCGTGATATTTCATCATTATTTCCGTTTTCAACGGTAAAAGCATCGTGCCTTCCCCAAATAGCCCAGGGTGTTTCACCAATTTTATATTCCCCAAAGAAACTATATCCATGGTTTTCCAAGGCTTTAGATGGATCATTTTCTTCTACATATTTGGCTCTAAAATCTCCAACTCCTGTATGATATTGTCCTGTCAAAGTAAGATTCTTGCCAGTATAAGCTAAAAAACCAAGGTATTGTTTAAAATCAGGATTATATGGTGAATTTCCCTTACCTAAATTAAAGTATCCACTCAATTGTAGTTCTGGAAAACGCTCTGCAAAAGGTCTTACACTTACGCGACCTGCTATTACCTTATTCGTGTTTTTTTCTGCACCAGAATATCCACCTCCATTATATATACCAAATACATAACTCAAATATTTACCTTTCATCGCTCCATTTAGATGCTTATCCTTTGAATCCATTTTTGGACCTATATTACCACCAATCGTAAAACCAAAATCTGCAGAGTTAAAAATTTTATTACGCTCTATGGCCATATTGTCTTGTGCTCGATAGGTATTAATTTTCTGTTCATAATCTAACCAAGGTCTGTGTACCATACCTCCTTCCATCCATAAATCAGTCATCCAACCTATGTTTAATTTTGGCTTGGCACGCACATATAGATACTTTAACCTAGTTTCTACATTTCCTGCATCATCACCTTCTGTATCTACTGTAATATCTTGGGTATAGCGTACAGAAAAAGTTTCATTCAAGTCTTTTTCTAGGGTAAAGTATGAGCGTTTTAAGAATACAGAACTCACGTGATTACTATTGGTTATTTCATCTGCCTGTGTTTGTGCGTACCCATCTCTATAGGCTATAAACCAATGCCCAGACATCTTAACCACATCTCCAATATTAATATATTGTGGCTTTTCATCTGCCTGTATAGAACCTTTAGATACTGGTAAAGTGTTATCTCTTACTATAATGGTATCCTGTGATGCGTCAGGCTGTAATGTATCATGTTTGATCTGCCCTGTAAGAATTGCTAATAGAAATAACAAAGAAATAGAGAAAAGTTCCTTCATATCCTTTTTTTTGTAAAAATCTAATTATTTTTGATTACAGACGTGAAATTAACATTAAATTATGGAGATAACTTGGAATGATTTCGAAAAAATTCAAATGCGTGTGGGGACAATTATCGAAGCATCTACCTTTAAGAAGGCTAAAAAACCTGCTTATCAATTAATTATAGATTTTGGCGATACCATTGGAACTAGAAAATCATCTGCCCAAATTACAGCACATTATAAACCAGAGGAATTAATAGGGAAACAAATTATAGCAGTGGTAAACTTTCCTCCAAAACAAATAGCTAATTTTATGTCTGAATGTCTTGTCATGGGAATTTATGATACCAACAATGAAGTAGTCTTACTGCAACCTGAAAGAAATGTTGAAAATGGAAGTATTGTTGGGTAGATTATAATGCCTTTGCAATACGCTCCCCCATTTGAACCAAAGTTTCAAGTCTATTTTTAGTATTCTCTATAATATCTTGGTCTATCGTAAATTTGGAGGAATCTACTAAAAGTACAATGGTAGAACCACCAAATGCAAAATAGCCCATTTCTTGTCCCTTTTGAACCTCTGTATTAGGTTGATAAGTTTCAATAATGCTACCTACCATGGTTGCACCCACGGGTGCTATGAGCATTTCTCCATGATTTTCTGTTTTTACTATAGCATATTCTCGTTTATTCTCTGTAAAAACTTTACCGAAATTTCTAGCTAAAGCTATGGGAGAAACCGAGTAGTATTTACCATTAATCCTAGTAGTCTCCGTTGGAATACCCTCAAAAGGAAAATGAAATCTATGATAATCCTCTGGGGAAAGTCTTAAGATTATTAACGCATGATTTTTAAATTGATTGGCTAGTTCATCATTTAATAAGAACTCATTCAAAGTAAAAGAAATTCCTTTAACATAGAATTCATTCACTTCATCTAATTTTTCAAAAGCTAGCAATCTACCATCACCAGGTGAGACTAAGCCATCTTCAATAGGTCTTACATCATTTTTTAATTCTCTATAAAAAAATCATTAAAGGATGTAAACTCATCCATTGACTTTTTGGCTTCGTTCAAGTTAATTCCAAACTTATCTACAAAAGGCTTAATTTTTTTAATAGAAGAAGCTCTATCCATTTTTTTACCGTATTGATGCGTAAGTACTTTCCTTTTTGCTAAAGGCAATACCGTCTTTTTACCAAAAGGATTATCATATAAAAACTTAAGCCACCCAATTCCTGGAGGTCTTTCTATCTCTATTTTACCTGTTTTTCTATTGATGTATTTAATTTCCATGTTTAAATAAAATAGAACGTTTTAATTAAATCTTTTGTTTTAAATAAGCCAAAACTTCTGTCGCTTCTTGTGGCGCAAACCATTTTACTTGTTCATCTTTTCTATACCAAGTTAACTGTCTTTTGGCAAATCTTCTGGTATTTTTTTTAATTTCTTCCACCGCTTCTTCTAAGGAAATTTCATCGTCTAAATAAGAGAATATCTCCCTATATCCTACCGTTTGTAAAGCATTTAAATTTTTATAAGGTGCCAAACTTTTCACCTCATCCAATAGACCCTTGGTCATCATAGCATCTACACGTTGATTGATTCTATCATAAATCACGTCTCTATCGGTTTTTAATCCTATTTTAATGATATTAAAATCGCGCGTTTTTTTCTTTTGAGAACGAAAGTAGGAAAATGGTTTTCCACTAAACCTGATAATCTCTAATGCTCTAATGATTCGGTGAGCATTATCTTGGTCTACCTCTTGATAATAAACAGGATCTTTTTCTTTTAATTCCTTTTGTAACATAGCTAAACCGCTCTCATCTAACGCTTTATTCAGCTTATTTCTATAATTCTCTGGAACATCAGGAAACTCATCTAAACCTTCTGTCACCGCTTTCTCATAAAGACCAGAACCACCCACCATTACCAAAACGTCATGATCTTGAAAGAAAGATTCTATGTAGGCAATGGCTTCTTTTTCAAAATCACCAACACTATATGGTTCATGTATACTCTTATGATGAATAAAATGATGTGGAACAGCAGCTAATTCAAGTTTTGAAGGAACTGCTGTGCCTATCGTCATTTCTTTGTAAAACTGTCTACTGTCAGAGGATATAATTTCTGTATTGTAGTACTGAGCTACTTGTATCGCCATAGCTGTTTTGCCAATAGCGGTGGGTCCTACAATAACAACTAACGTTTTATTTTTTTGCATAAATTAATTCCTAACTATACGGCATTTTAAATGATATAAATCATCCAAAGACTAGCACAAAATAAGAAATCCTGTGATAATTAACCACAGGATCCCCTAATATATTGATCTAAATTTATTTTAATCAACAAATAATATATCTCGCTCAGATTCCTCCCAGTCCAAAAAACTATTTAATTCTTTATTGATGGAATTGGCAGCAAAGGCTAAAATGGCTATGTCATCCAATAAACCTAGAGGACCTAGGGCTACCTCTGGAATAAAATCTAAAGGAGATAAAACATATATTAAGGCTCCAACACCTAGTAGAAATCTACTCCATTTCTCAGGTTTATATTCACCTTGGTATATCAAAGGAATCATTCTCGTTAATGCATCAAACTTCTCTTTGGTAAATACACCTTTAAAGTCATCCTTTCTCCTCCAAAAACTTGTTAATAGTGAAAGCTTACTCATATTTTTAATTTATTTCTACAAAGTCAAAAATTATTCCAACCTTTATTATTATTGTGCTAACAGTTCATTTAACTGTTCTCTAAATTCTTGACTGTTCCAATCTCTAGCGCCAATATCCTTCATCAAGATATTTCCTTTCTTGTCTACTAATAATGTGGTGGGAAAACCTTGTGGTTTTAGCTCAGAATCCATAGGAGAAATAGCTTCATACACTGGAAAAGTATAACCATTTTCATTGATGAACTCTATATGTTTACCATGTTCTTTCTCGAAGGCAATCATGGCAAACTTTACTTTATCTCCATAATCATCATATAACGCTTGTATACTTGGCATTTCTATGCGGCACGGTGGACACCAACTTCCCCAGAAATTAATAAAGACCACCTCCCCATAAAATTGATTGAGATTGATATCGGGTGTTTGATATCCCTTTAAATCAACATCCATAAAGCTTGGTGCTTCATTCGCATTATTGATGGTTGCCTCTTTAACAACATTCTTGTCTTGTGCTGGGTTTAAAACATTTGATTCTGACTTTAGCTTATTATCACATGCTCCTAACATGAAAATAGAGGCCGCTAAAATTAAATATTTACGCATGACTAATTTTATCTATAAGTTCGTTTATAATAGATTGTCCTTTATCCTTATTATATTCTTTTTGTAAAGATATAGCAAAATCATCTTTTGACATTTCACCATCCTTGTATTTTTTTAACAATATTGTCCCGAATGCTGGTCGCGGTCCCCATCGGAAAAGAGGTTCCCCTTGATCATCTACTCCTACTATAATGGGAATAGATTGTGCACCATTCGTTAAATATTCATTGATTAATTCTGGATTATGATCTCTATAAACAATTTTTTCTTGAATCTTATCAGAAGCATCAACTATCAGTTGAATCATAGGAATAATCTGTGCTGCATCACCACACCATCCTTCTGTAATGACTAGAAGTGTGATATTCTTGGTTAGTTTTTCTAACTTTTCCCTTTGAGCTTGATTTAATTCAATCTTCAATTGTAAACGACGCATTCTCTTTAAGTTCAAAGCATAATACATGTCTAAAGCCTCATTCCTGTCTGAGTCAATCACTTTTTGTATATCTGCTTCATAACTTTTGAAGTTAATACCCTTGTCTACATAAGTTTGTAAATTCATACTGTTTCATTTTTAGCAAAATTAGTTTTAAAAGCCTAATTTATATGTAACCTAGATTACCTCTTCTTTTTTAGGTGGATAGTGATCATCCCAATTTTTAACTTGAGGAACATGCAATTGGTTTTCTGTTTTTGCGATCAAAGTAGACACCATAGCATCAGAGGTTACATTCACAACGGTTCTACACATATCTAGTGGTCTATCAATGGCAAATATCAAAGCTAAACCTGCTTCAGGTATTCCAGCCTGCCCTAACACAATCACCAACATCACCATCCCTGCGCTTGGTACAGCTGCAGATCCGATAGAGGCTAAAGTTGCAGTAAGCACGATCATGATCTGGGTAGATAAATCCAAATTCATTCCAAAAGCCTGCGCGATAAATAGGGCTGCCACGGCTTGATAAAGACTGGTACCATCCATATTTACGGTAGCTCCTAATGGTAATACAAAACTAGCCACATCTTCATCTACTCCTAGATGTTCTGTAACCCGTTCCATGGTTACAGGTAGGGTTGCTGCACTAGAACTTGTAGAGAATGCAACTAACTGTGCAGGAGCAATTCCTTTTAAAAACTGCATGTAACTTAATTTGGTTACAAAAGAAATGATTGAAGCATAGACTACAAAAATCAATATCGCAAGACCAGCTACCACCGTAAGTCCATATACTAATAA
>JBPCUN010000058.1:0-31539 GCA_051011115.1 Weeksellaceae bacterium | reverse complement strand
AAAGGGTATCCATACCGCTTCCGTTATACTTTGGGTCCACCATCATTCCCATAAAACCTAACTCACCCATTTTCTTTATCTGCTCTGCAGGAAAACGTTGATCATTATCTCTTTCGATGACACCGGGCAAGCATTCATTCACTGCAAAATCTTTTGCAGCCTGCTTTATCATCTTTTGTTCTTCTGTTAATTTAAAATCCATATTACTCTTGTCGTTTGCTTTGCAAATTACGGAATTCTTTGAATTTTTAATAAATAATTTATAAAAAAACGCTACTAAAAATTAGTAGCGTTAAGCATAATGCAAAGTCTTAACTTACTTGTTATACTTTATTATTCTTTTTCAATTTCTCAAAACCAGAGACCAAGTGCAAATCTCTTTGTGGGAAAGGAATGTTGAACCCATTTGCGTCTAATGCTTTTTTCGTTTCACGATTTAGATTCCATTTCGCTTGTAAATAATCATCTGTTCTTGTATATCCATACATGGCAAGATTTACTGCATTATCGCCAAATTCATTAATCTCTAAAATATATCCTCTATCATCTAGCATTAATGGTTCATTTTTAAAAACTTGCATTAACACCTCTTTGGCTCTATCAAAATCATCGTCATATCCTATACCAATACCAATCTCTACACGTCTTACACCAAACTTTGAGTAATTCTCTATTGGATTATTAAACACACTACCATTCGGTAGAATTACTGTTCTCATATCTGGAGTCAACAACACAGTTTGTAGAACAGAAATTTCTTCTACCGTACCCATTTTATCTAGAGATTGAATAAAATCACCCACTTTAAATGGTTTGAATACCAAAATTAGGATACCTCCTGCTAAATTGGCTAAACTTCCTTGTAATGCCATTCCAACTCCTACCGCTAAACCACCTAATAGTGCTACAAAAGCAGTAACTTGAAACCCTACAGTACTCATAGCTACAAGAATCACGAGAATTTTAAATATCATTTTAAACAAGCTCTCGATAAACTTGCGCATAGAAATAGTCATATTAGACTTACTCATTGATTTTTGAATCAACTTGGCAATTTTCCCTGCTAACCAGAAACCAACGATGATAATGAATATGGCTCCTATTAATTTTAACCCATATTCAATGGCTGTATCTAATAATGTACTTAAATCCCAATTTTTTAGATTAAATGCATCTGTCGGTACACTTTCTTCTATTGTCTTTTGCGTGTCTTCTTCCTGAATCATATAAATAAGTATTTTAAATTTTTAATTTAACTATCATTTTTAAGCTAAATCTATTCCAAAATATTGGCACAAATTTAATAATTTAAGATTAACATGACCCTTTATGAATATATATATAATTTATGATTTAAAAATTAATGATGTATTATATGTAAAGTTGATTCTAAGATACAACCTCTCACTCATTTCAAAAATCTGAATTCAATAGATAAGGATTGGGGCAAGACGAAATATAAAAAAGTAGTAAGTATTAGGAAAGTACGCTAATACCTACTACTTTTTTTTAAAATGTTAAAAGTTGAGGGAACGTCCTATTTTTTAATAAACTTTTTAGTGAAAGTTTGCGTAGTTGTTTTGACTTTCAAGATATAAGTTCCTTTTTCCAGTTCACCTACATTAATTTTGCTAGTGCTATCTTTTTTAACCAATTCTCCGTTCATAGAATATATACTTACATATTCTATATCCTCATCTACCTTAATGTTTACGAAATCATGAACTGGATTAGGATAAATAGACATTTGAATATCAGTCCTCACTTCTTTTACACCTAAAGCACCTTCACTAATTACAATATCATCTAATAACAATACAAATTGCTTATCTGAATCGTAATGTCTAAAAACTAATCGTACTGTTTGCCCAGCATAGTCTGAAATATCCAAAGCAGCTTCTTGTGCGGTATCTAATCCTAGGAAATTCTTTTCATAAACAGGCATCCATGTTTCATCAAAGTTCTCATATTCATTCACTATATAAAGTGCAAAATTATGATCATTCATATAATCTACGTTTGTACCTATCAAGAATTTCAGGTTCAATGGTGTGTTATCAGGAAGCTCTATCTGAGGTGATATAAGCACATTATCTGGATATAATGGACCTTCTGGATCAAAATTATAACTGAACGAGCCTGCCATCAAACTACCATCGGGTCCCCAACCTTGTTCCTCTGCTTGTGGGCTACTAGCAACGATATACCAATTGAATCCATCTCCATCTAAATCATCAACAAGCCATCCTGATAGATCTCCTTGAAAGTTTTCTGAGTAAATCGGTTCTTCTTGCGCAGCTAGATACATCATCATACAAGAAGTTAAAATAGTAAATGTCTTTTTCATATATATGTAATTTTATGTAATCAATATTACAAAATAAAAATTATTAAACAAAAATACTTAAGCACCTTATAACCTTTCGATTCATTTAATATACAATACGTAAATCATCATTTATAAAACTTTCGTTGAATTAAGACATAAAAAAACCGCCTCCAAGTGAAGCGGTTTATACTATAAATATTAAATATGGTTTATTCTGGAACTACGTCAAAAGTAAATTCATATTCTACATCTCTATGTGCTTTTACTAAGCCGTGGTAGTGACCTAAACGTTTGATGTTTTTACCTAGAATTTGAACATGCTTACGTTCAACTTCAACACCATTTTTGTTTAAATATTTAGTAAGGTCTGCATTATTGATAGATCCGAAAAGCTTATCACCTTCACCAACTTTTGCCGGGATTGTAATTTCTAAACCTTTCATAGATTCTACAATTGAATTTGCTTTTGCAATCGCAGCTTCCTCTATTTCTTTTCTTTCGTCAAGGATCTGATTTAATTCGTCCATGTTTGAAGGGATAGCTAATTTAGCTTTCTTCTGGGGAATTAAAAAGTTTCTTGCATAACCCGGCTTCACGTTTACCACTTCGTATTCAAAACCAAGATTTTCTATATCTTCTTGTAATATGACTTTCATAATCTTCTGTGTTTTGGGTTAATTATTTCAATAAATCGGTTACATAAGGCATGATTGCCAAGTGACGTGCTCTTTTAATAGCTTGTGCCACTTTTCTTTGATATTTCAAAGATGTACCTGTATATCTACGTGGTAAAATCTTACCTTGTTCGTTTACAAACTGTAATAAAAAGTCTGGATCTTTATAGTCTACATATTTGATACCGTACTTCTTGAAACGATCAAACATTTCAGAAGATTGAGTTTCAATATCAATCGGGGTTAAATATCTTATTTCTGATTCACCGCCTTCTGCGACTTTTTTCGCCATGTCATCAATTGCCATAATTTCTTATTTTTTATTTGTTAGACGATGCTTTTAATTTTTTTCTTCTTTCTTCTGCCCATTCAATACCGTGCTTATCTAATTTTACGGTAAGGAAACGCAATACACGCTCATCACGCTTGAATAACAATTCAAGCTCAGCGATGATGCTACCATCTGCTTGGAATTCTACTAAGTGGTAAAATCCATTTCTCTTTAATTGGATTTGGTACGCTAATTTGCGTAGTCCCCAATTCTCTTGGTGCACTATTTCAGCATCTTTTGACTTTAAGAAGTCCTCGAATTTTTTAACTGCTTCCTCCACCTGGCTATCAGATAGAACGGGAGTTAAAATGAAAACAGTTTCGTAATGATTCATTTATATAAATTTTAATTTGGATTGCAAAAGTATAACAATTATTTTAATTGAGAAAATTGAACGCGTACTTTATTTTCGTTAAGTATCTAATTTTATAATATATAGCTTTAAAATATTAAAAAGCACCCTAGAATCTTCTAGAGTGCTCAAATATTTAAATATATTCTAAAATTTAAGCTTTCATCTCAGAAATAATTTCATTCAACATTTCCGATGGTCTCATAGCATTACTCACTTTATCTTCTACTGGTTTATAGTAACCACCAATATCTTGAGGTTGTCCTTGTGCATCGATCAACTGCTTGTCGATTTCTGCTTCACTTTCA
Organism: Weeksellaceae bacterium; assembly: GCA_051011115.1. Lineage (GTDB taxonomy): Bacteria > Bacteroidota > Bacteroidia > Flavobacteriales > Weeksellaceae > Profundicola. The sequence goes on along the minus strand of JBPCUN010000058.1, from coordinate 27,545 downwards.
CTCAATCTTCTCCACACGGTTTTAAACATATTAGATAATGCCTCGTCTTTCTCTTGATCTGCCAAGGCTTTGGCCCAGTACATTCCAAGATAGAAATGAGAACCACGGTTATCAATATGTCCTAATTTACGAGCTGGTGATTTATCATTTTGCAAGTACTCCTCTACAGCTTCGTTTAAGGTATCCGCCAAGATTTGTGCTTTAGGATTGTCTTGAGTTTGGCTTAAATGCTCTAACGAAGCGGCCAATGCCATAAATTCTCCTAGTGAATCCCAACGTAAATACCCTTCCTCTATAAATTGTTCAATATGTTTCGGAGCAGAACCTCCAGCACCTGTTTCGAACAATCCACCTCCATTCATCAACGGAACAATTGATAACATTTTAGCCGAGGTACCAAGCTCTAAAATTGGGAACAAATCAGTAATATAATCACGTAATACATTTCCTGATACAGAAATGGTATCTTTTCCTTCACGTGCACGTTTCAATGTTTCACGCATCGCATCTTTCACGTCCATAATGCGAATATCTAAACCATAAGTATCGTATTCTGGAAGATATTTTTCTACTTTTTTGATGATTTCACGGTCATGAGCTCTACCTCTATCTAACCAGAAAATAGCTGGTGTATTAGAAAGTCTAGCTCTATTCACAGCTAGTTTCACCCAATCTTTGATCGGCTCATCTTTGGTCTGACACATACGGAAGATATCACCTTCTTCAACTTCCTGAGTCATTAATGTTTTTCCCTCTGTTGAAATAACCCTCATTACACCTTTGGCAGGTGCCTGAAATGTTTTGTCATGAGATCCATACTCTTCTGCTTTTTTCGCCATTAGGCCCACGTTAGGCACTGTACCCATCGTTGTAGGATCTAGTGTTCCGTTTTCTCTGTTGTCATCTATAGCCGCTTGATAAAAACCAGCATAAGAACGGTCTGGTATAATTGCTAAAGTATCTTCTTCTTGACCATCTTTGTTCCACATTCTACCACCATTTCTAATCATAGCCGCCATAGATGCATCTATAATAATGTCTGATGGTACATGGAAGTTGGTAATTCCTTTATCAGAATTCACCATGGCGATACGGGGACCATTATCAATGGTTTCTTGAATAGCCTTTTTAATTTCGTCCTCCTTAGCATGACCTTCTAATTTATCATACAAAGCCTCTAGTCCATTAGCTGCGTCAATTTCTAATTCAGCAAACACATCTACGTATTTAGTAAACACATCTTTAAAGTATGTCTCTACAATAGCGCCAAAAATGATGGGGTCTGAAACCTTCATCATCGTTGCCTTTAAATGTGCAGAAAGTAAAACATTTTCTTCTTTTGCTCTATCAATTGCTTTTGAAACAAATGCTTTTAATTCATTTAATTTCATTACAGAGCTATCTATTACCTCACCAGCTAATAATGGGGCAGCATCTTTTAATACAGTTTCTTGACCATTCTCATTTTCAAAGACAATCTTGTACTGTGTAGCGTTATCTAAGGTGATAGATTTTTCTGTTGCATAGAAATCCCCGTCTTCCATATTAGCAACATTGGTCTTAGAATCAGAAGACCACTCACCCATTCTATGCGGATGTTTTTTAGCATAATTCTTTACAGGTATTGGAGAACGTCTGTCTGAATTCCCTTCTCTAAGAACTGGGTTCACTGCAGAACCTAATGTGACTGCGTAGCGTTTTTTGATCTCTTTTTCTTCTTCGTTTTTAGGCTCTACAGGGTAATCTGGAATGTCATAGCCTTTTGCCTGAAGCTCTGCTATGGCTTCTTGTAATTGAGGAATAGAAGCAGAAATATTCGGTAACTTGATGATGTTTGCTTCTGGCTTTTTGGCCAATTCACCTAATTGTGATAGTACGTCTGGTACTTTTTGGTCCTCTTTTAACTTCTCTGGAAAATTAGCTAAGATTCTACCTGCTAATGAGATATCAGATGGAACAATTTCTATATTGGCTGGGGATGTAAAAGCCTCTACCATGGGCAAAAAAGAATAAGTTGCCAACATAGGTGCTTCATCTGTTAAAGTGTAGTAAATTTTTGATTTATCAGACATTCTGTTATAATTTTTATAAATTGAATACTACAAATTTAGTTAAATTTCTTAGGGTTTAAAATAAATAATTCGATTAAAGAATAAGTTGATAATTTACATTTCCAAGCGTTCAAAATATAATTTCTCAAATTTTATAAAACTATTAACGAAGGATGCGCTTTATTTTTACTAATATTGGGGAAAAGAAATAAAACATGGCACAAATAACTTTAAAAGGAAATAAAATACACACAGAAGGTACTTTACCTAAAGTGGGTGAGAAAGCAAAAGATTTCACTTTGACTACGGTAGATTTAGGAACTAAATCATTGAAGGACTATGAAGGAAAACGTTTGGTTTTAAACATTTTCCCTAGTGTAGATACAGGCGTATGTGCTGCATCAGTTAGAAAATTCAATGAAGAGGCTGCTAAACTTGACAACACAGTAGTTTTATGTATTTCTAAGGATTTACCATTTGCACAAAAAAGGTTTTGTGCGGCAGAAGGAATTGATAATGTAGAGATGTTATCAGACTTTGCAGAGGGATCTTTTGGTAAAGATTATGGTATATTAATCGTGGATGGTCCTATGAAAGGATTGTTAAGTAGATGTGTTTTAATCTTAGATGATAATCACCAAGTTGTTTACTCTGAACAAGTTCCAGAAATTACTGAGGAACCTAATTACGATGAGGCTTTAAATATTTTTTCATAATATACTTTTTTGATTTTTAATTTTTGTCCGGAATTGGTCACCTAATTCCGGATTTTTTTATTTAATAAAACCAATATAATTTTACACTTTGTTTTAAATTCATCATATGAAATCCCTAATTACAACACTCTTTACCGTTGTCGCCTTACAGATAGCTTGGGCACAACAAGATATCTACCAAGCAGAAGCTGAACGCATCAATGACCTAGTACACACTAAGCTAAAAGTAAGTTTTGATTTAGAAAAAGAACAAATGCCTGGAGAAGCGTGGATTACTTTAAAACCACACTTTTACCCTACCCAATCGGTGACTTTAGATGCAAAAGGTATGTTGATCCATGAAGTGGCGCTCCTAAAAAATGGTAAAAAGAAGCCATTAAAATATACTTATGACCTTAAAGCACTTCAAGTTAATTTGGACAAAACGTATCAGAAAGATGATCAGTATCAATTATATATTCAATATACCGCACGTCCAAATGAAGTTAAGCAAAAAGGAAGTGCGGCTATTTCTGATGCTAAAGGTTTATATTTTATAGACCCTAGAGATGAAGACCCTGATAAACCTACCCAAATTTGGACACAAGGTGAAACGGAATCGTCTTCTGCTTGGTTCCCGACCATTGATAAACCAAATCAAAAAACAACAGAAGAGATTTATATTACCGTTCCAGAAAAGTTCGTAACATTATCGAATGGTACTTTGATCAAGCAAACAAAGAATGCAGATGGCACTAGAACAGACTACTGGAAACAAGATCAAAAGCATGCACCTTATTTATTCTATATGGGAATTGGTGATTTTGCAGTTGTGAAAGATTCCTGGAAAGGTAAACCAGTTGATTATTACGTAGAACATGAATATGAACCGTATGCGAAAGAAATATTTGGGATGACACCTGATATGATTAGTTTCTTTTCTGAGAAATTTGGCTATGAATTTCCTTGGGATAAATATGCACAAATGATAGCAAGGGACTACGTGAGTGGTGCCATGGAAAACACCACTGCTGTCATCCACATGGAAACTGCTAATCAGAAACATGGGCAATTAGTAGATGAAAATGTATGGGAAGATGTGATTGCACATGAATTAGCTCACCACTGGTTTGGAGATTTAGTAACCGCAGAAAGCTGGTCTAATCTAACAGTTAACGAATCTTTTGCCAATTATTCTGAATACCTCTGGAGAGAACACCGGTATGGAAAAGCTAGTGCAGACCAACATAGAGCCGAGGATTTGATGGGATATTATATGGGAAGTAACTTTAATAAGGATTTAGTGAGATTTCATTATGCCTCTAGAGAAGATATGTTTGATGCAGTCTCATATAATAAAGGGGGATATATCTTGCACATGCTTAGAAGTTTCTTAGGAGATGATGCTTTCTTTGCCGGCTTGCAACATTATCTAAAAGAGCATGAATATGGTAAAGCTGAGGCTCACCAACTCAGACTTTCGCTAGAAGAAGTGAGTGGGAAAGACCTTAACTGGTTCTTTAATCAATGGTATTATGGAAGCGGACACCCACGTTTGAAAGTAGTAACGGAATTTAAAAACAATCAAACGCAATTAAGCATCAGGCAAGATCAAGAATCTCTTTTTGAGTTTCCATTGGCTGTAGATATTTATGAAAATGGAAAACCAACAAGACATCAAATATGGGTAAAAAAAGATAGAGTAAATAACTTTAATTTTAATACTTCTAAACCTGCAGAATTAGTAGTCTTGGATGCAAATAATGATTTAATTGCAGAGATTGACCATGAATTATCTACTGAACAAGCTATTTTATTATACCATGCTGCAACAGATGAATTCTTAAGTAGAAAACGAGCTTTGGAACATTTAGCTGGTGTTCAACTAACGGATGACAAAGCATTAAATACATTAATAAGCGCATTAGACGATTCATATGAAGGGATAAGAATTCAAGCAATTGAAGCTTTGGACATTACAAATTCAAAAGTAAAAGGTAAAGTTGAATCTAAATTAATGGAAATCGCTACCAAGGATGTCAAAACGCTGGTACAAGCTACAGCTCTAAACGCATTAGCCCAATTAAATGATGCTAACTATTTACCAATTTTTGAACAAGTAGCTAATTCAGAATCCTTTGCTGTACAGGCGGCAAGTCTAAATGGACTAATGGCTCTAAATAATGAAAAAGCAATAACGCTAGCACAAAAAATGGATGATGAAGTGATTGCTCAATCTCCTAGTATGTTAGGTGCCATGATTCCTATTTGGAAAAGAAATAATGATACCTCGCATTTTGATGCTATTACAGAAATGGCAGCCTTTTATGGCTTTATGGCTTTCCAAAATCCAGAATTGGCTAAACCAGCAGAAGAAGCATTTCAATGGATTATGTCTACGGACACACCCAACGCAACTCGAAAAGTAATGAGTTTGCAGAAACAAGTTTACATTCAAATGAAGGAGCAACAACCTAGAGCGCTATCCTTTATAAAACAAATGACAGAAAATGGGTTAAAGATTAAATCTGAAACTTATAAAAGCAATCCAACACCGAGCTTGAAGGAACAGTTAGATTACATTCAAGAAACAATTGAATCTTATGATTAATATCATAATGTATACTTTAACATGATATACATGCTTATATATTTTGTAAATTACATTTAAATAACCCTATTCCCTTGCCAACAAAAAAGAAAGTTTTATTGTTAACCTATTATTGGCCTCCCGCAGGTGGTGCGGGAGTCCAACGGTGGTTGAAGATGAGTAAGCATTTAGCCAAATCATTTGATTTATCTATTTATATTCCAGAACAAGCACATTATGCAACTAAAGATGAATCACTTCTCGCGGAAGTTCCGGAGAATGTAAATATTATATCCCATAAAATTATAGAACCTTATGCTTTTGCAGAAAAACTAACCCCGAAAAACAAAGCTTATCAAAAAGGTCAAATAGAAGACCCAGACAAGCAATCTCTTTTATCTAAAGCTTCTCTTTGGGTTAGAGCTAACCTTTTTATACCTGATGCTAGAGCGTGGTGGATCATGTCTTCTTATAGTTTTTTGAAAAAATATTTAAAAGAGAATCCTCAAGATATTATTATTACCACAGGACCTCCACATTCTGTGCACGTCATCGGTTTAAGATTAAAATTAAATCTTCCAGAATTGAAATGGATAGCAGATTTTAGAGATCCTTGGACGCAAATCGATTATTTTGACAAATTACCTCTCAGTCAATCATCCATTAAAAAACATCATAAATTAGAAAAAGAGGTTTTAAAATATGCAGATAGCATTGTGACTGTTTCGCCTTCTTGGGCAGATGATTTATCTAAAATAGCTAATAAAGAGGTAAAAATAATCTTTAATGGGTACGATTCTGCCAATTTTAAAAAAGAAATAGAACCTATTGAAGAATTTACCATCTCGTATGTTGGATCTCTAAACGATGATCGAAACCCAACTGTGCTTTGGAAAGCGTTAGATGAATTATGTAAAAATGAAACGTTCTTGAATGATCTTCAATTAAAATTAATTGGCCATATATCTGAACATGTAAAAAGTGAACTGGAAACTTATCCAAGACTAAAACAAGTCGTACATTACATACCCTATCTACCTCATCAAGAAGCTATAAATGAGCTACAGAAATCCCATATTTTGTTATTATTAATCAATGAAACGTCTAATGAGAAAGGAATTATTCCAGGGAAATTCTTTGAATATTTAGCCTCAAAGAGAAAAATACTATGCCTTGGAAGTGAAGGGATAGACATTCAGCATTTAATTGAAAAAATTAATGCAGGTGTATTTGTAGAACGAAATGATGAAAATAAAATGAAAGAAACGCTCAACATTTGGCACAAAAAATTCAAAGCTGGTTTATTAAATAAATCTATGAAGCAAAATCACTGTGCCTATGCTAGAAAAGAATCAGCCAATAAATATATACACTTGATTGATAATATTTAATTAATTTTGATCTCAAATAATACTGCATGAAATTCATCTATATATTATCTCTTTGTTTATTATTCACTAATTGCTACGTGTATAAAACTCAAATCTCTAGTAAAGAAGAAGAAACATTGCCAATCCAAAATCAGCTACAAATAGATCAATTTTATAAAATTAAAGTAGATAACCATAGTTATAAAATTAAAGCTGTGGAATGGGAAGGAGATTCTCTAACAGCCCATGTAAATTTTAAAGAAAAAAACTTAAAGAAATTTCATAAGAATGACATCACAGAAGTGCAACAACGTACTTTTGCTAGAGGGAAATCAGATGCGTTGACATTTGGAATCTACGGAGGTATTACCGCATTAATTATTTTACTTACAAGATAATGAGAGAAGATTTTCTACGCTATCAAGCTCAGACTACGGGCTTTTCTATGGCCTTTGAGGTAGACCATGCCAAAGGAAATTATATATATGGTAAGGACGGCAAAGCGTATTTAGATTTTGCCGCTGGGGTTTCCGCCAATACTTTAGGGCATGGACATCCCAAAGTTTTAAAAGCGATTCATGAGCAAGTAGATAAGCATCTGCATGTCATGGTGTATGGAGAATATATTCAAGATAAACCTGTGGCACTTGCCAAGTTATTAGCAGCACTTACACCTGAACCATTAGAAACAACTTATCTGGTAAATTCTGGTGCAGAGGCAATTGATGGTGCCGTCAAATTATCCAAGCGCGTTACGGGAAGAGGAGAAATCATTAGTGCTAGAATGTCTTATCATGGGAATACACATGGAGCATTGTCTGTCTCTGGAAATGAGGATTTTAAACGAGCTTTTAGACCATTATTACCGAATATTAATTTTATTCAGTTTAATAATTGGGATGACATTCAAAAAATAACAAATAAAACTGCAGGTGTCATTCTAGAAACAATACAAGGGGCAGCTGGTTTTATCTCACCAGAAAATGGCTGGCTAAAAGCTGTAAAAGAAAGATGCGTAGAAGTTGGTGCTTTATTAATTTTAGATGAAATTCAACCTGGGTTTGGACGTACAGGGAAGCTATTTGCTTTTGAACATTTTGATATCGTTCCTGATGTTTTGGTGATGGGTAAAGGGATGGCAGGCGGTATGCCCATCGGTGCCTTTATGGCTAGTTATGAACACATGAAACACCTTCAAGCCAATCCAAAATTAGGACATATTACAACTTTTGGTGGTAACCCTGTAGTAGCAGCTTCTGCTTTAGCTGTTTTAGAAGAATTGAGGGATTCTGATTTAATTGAAAAAACATTAGAAAAAGAAAAGCTCTTTAGAAATTTACTGGTACACCCTAAAATAAAATCAATCCGAGGAAAAGGATTAATGTTAGCTCTTGAACTGGAAAATGCCGAATATACCATAGAAGTTGCCAAAAAATGTATGGATGAAGGCCTTATTGTATTTTGGTTACTATATGAAAGTCAATTCTTAAGGATTACACCACCACTTACTCTATCGGAGGATGAGATTAGAAAAGGTTGTGAAATTATCTTGAGAAACCTTGCCTAGGCTCCGTTATATGCTATTTATTCATAACAATTGATAATCTAAAGTTAACACACTTATAATCTTAATTTCAACTTGATATGGCGGAATAGTTACATCTTTGTATAATCATGAAGCATTTTATAGTAGGCGATATACACGGATGTTATTACACCCTCAAAGAATTGTTGACCAATTATTGGAAGGCAGACGAAGAGAGACTAATTCTATTAGGCGATTTGGTGAACAAGGGTAAACATACTTTTGCAGTTTTAGAATATGTGATAGATTTAAAAAAGAAATTCGACGATCGAATTGTGATCTTGAAAGGCAATAATGAATATTTATTTGAGAAATATTATAGAGATAGTATCACGCTTGCTGTAAAACAAAAGTTTGAGAATTATAATTTAGATTATATTGAGGTTTTAAATTGGCTTGATCAATTGCCAACATTTTATGAAAATGGTATGGTATTTATCAGCCATGCTGGTGTGCCAGAAGATTCTAATGTAGAAGATGCAAAAGATAGTTTGGATATATTATTTACTAAACGTCAATTAAAAAATATTCAAAAGCATCAATTTGTTGGTCATGTAGTAGTAGACAAGCCCACATATGATGAAAGTGCAGATGTTTGGTACTTGGATACTGGCGCGGGAGACGGCGAAAAGCTAACGGCTGCTAGAGTAACAGAAAAAGGTAAAGTACAGGAATTTATAAGCCTCAAGGTAAATCATAAAGATATTCCCAAAGTGCATTCTTAAGATTTATTAACGGTAGATACAAACGTGCATTAGCGTTTTATTTGTAATTTAGACCTATGAATCTGGTCGCACATCAATTATTATCTTTTAATAATCCTTCTTGGCAAATAGGAAATCATTTGGGAGAGGTAGTAAAGGTGAAACATTATCTGAAGTATCCAGAGCCTATTCAAAAGGGAATTTTGCTACATAGGTTAATTGATAGCTACACTGACCAGCATCCTATTGTAAAACGTAGTTCTACTTATTTGCACAAAGATTATGGGAAATATTCTCCCGTGATTGTAGATATATTCTATGATTTTATCTTAATTAAAAATTGGGACAAATTTAGTGAGGTTCCTTTTAAAGAATTTAAAAACAATTGTTATCACCTTTTAAATGAAAACATGCCGTTATATCCACCAAAGTTAAAGTTGATGACTAATGCTTTGATTAAATATGATTGGTTTCAGGCGTATGGCTCTTATGAAGGAATAGAAAAAACTTTGCGAGGATTGAGTGTAAGGACAACATTCCAAAATAACATGTATAAAGCTGTGAAAGATTTATATATGAAAGAATCTGACTTTGAAGAAGATTTCTTGGATTTTTATCCTGACTTAATCCATGAATGTAAAAGATTTTTAGAAGTTACATCCTAAAGATTTTATACAATAACTCTCGCATTAATTGTTCTTCCGTTACATTCCCCGTAGCTCCTACTCCCTTTGCCTTCATATCTGTCTCTCGCAAAAAACTGATAATTCTTGTCACCTTTTTGATAGGAAAACGTTGCGCTCCGGCTACATAATCTTTCACAAAAAAAGGGTTTACCTTTAATTTGGAAGCTACATTGGCTTGTGATTTATCCTTTAAGGCGTGATAAAGAAGAATTTTAGAGAAGTGATTATACAAAACAGCTAATGTACCGAAGATAGAGTTGTCTTTGGGATTTTCTCCAAAATAATGAATGATATCGAATGCCTTTTTCACATGTCCGGAAGACAACGCTTTGGTAAGTTCAAAGTTATTATAATCCTTGCTGATTCCGATATGCTTTTCTACTACTTCTGGCGTTACATTTGGATCATTATTTAAGGTTACTTTTAATTTTTCTAATTCATTATGAATTCTAGAGAGATCATCTCCTATGGCATCTGCCAATAAGAATTTTACATTTTGTTGAAGATTTAAACCTTTTGCTTTCGCTAATTTCTCTATATAATCAGGGATTTGATTTTCATATAGTTTTTTAGACTCTTCATAAATAAAATTCTTTTTAATGTTTTTGACAACCACATTTCTACCGTCTGGTTTTCCATGCTTGAAATTGAAAACTAAAACCGTCGAATTCTGAGGTTCTTTGACATAGCTTTCTAAATCAGAGAATTGATTTTTGAGATGTTGTGCCTCTTTCACCACGATCAATTGACGCTCGGCCATCATGGGATATTGTTTAGCCTGCATCACAATTGTATTCATATCAACATCACTCCCATAATAAATATGCTCGTTAAATGCCTTTTCTTCCTCAGTCAAGGCATATTTTTGAATCATCTGAGTCAATGCATCTATGAAATAAGGTTCTTCGCCATACAGCATGTATATGGGATAGAATTTCTTGTTTTGTATATCTTTGCGTATGGATTCAAAGTTTTTCATTCAACTACCAGCATTAAATTTTGCAGAAAAATACCAATTTCGATTGAAAAATACGGATAATAATACATTTATCTTTTGTTTGCTTAGAAAAAAATGGATCGTGCTGACACCAGAAGAGTGGGTAAGACAACATGTAATCCAATATCTAATTCAAAGTAAGGCGTATAGTCCAGCTTCCATCATACCTGAATATCCTGTAGTAATCAATGGTATAAAACAACGCATAGATTTACTTGTTCACTCTAACGCTATGCCGTATATCCTTGTAGAATGCAAAAAACCATCGGTTAAAATCACACAAAACACACTAGATCAAGCTATGCGATATAATCAAATCATAAATGCACCATTTGTCTATCTTACCAATGGCTTGCAACATATTATAGCTGAAGGACGGGAGAGTGAATTAGTTTTCCATCAAGAGCTTCCATAAAAAAAGCCCCGCAATGCGAGGCTTTAATTGTATCCATTACTATAAAATAGATTATTTCGCAGTAACTCTAATATCTACACGTCTATTTAATGCTTTACATTCTGGTGTATCATTAGCAGGACATACGAAGTGATCTTGTCCGTACCCTTCTGAACTTAATCTATCTGCATTAATACCAGATTTCACCAAGTTTTCCATTACAGTGCTCGCTCTACGTTCAGATAATGGTTGATTTACTTCTTGTCCACCTTGATTATCTGTATACCCACCTAGCTTAACTTTCATATTAGGATAAGCATTCATAATTTTGGTGATTCGCTCTAATTGATCTCTAGATGTTACGTCTAAATTATTAGATCCAGTTTCAAAATATACACGATCCAATACAATCCACCCTTGTGTTTTATCATCCGATACAGTTTGTGCATCATCTGATAAGAAGTTATAAAGTTTAGCTTCTGTAGAGTTAGAACCTACCGTAATAGTTTCACCATCTGGCAAAGTAATTTGAGTATCTTCCCCTATATCATAGATATATCTATTGTTGATGCTATCATAAGTACCTTTTACTTCTAAAGGTGCAGCAGATAATTCATCTACAATTTTAATTTCTTTACCTTCTTTGTCTAGAGCCTTAACACCTTCTGCATTTACCACAAAGTTATCATCATTCAATTTGTAAGTGGTACCGTCTACAACCATTTCTGATCCATCCGCACCTAATAAAGCTACGCCAGCAGCATTTACCACAGTCTTGTTTTCATTTAATGTATACTCAGCAACACCTGTACTCGCTATTTGCTCTGTAGGAGCTACTTCAGCATCATCATTTTTACACTGTTTCATTAAGAAGTAAATTAATATAGCTGCAGCAATGATACCTAGTAATGGTAACAACCATTTCATCATTCCACCACCTTTATTCTCATCTTCTTTGATGTAAGTTTTTCTATCCTCTTGAGTTGCTTTAGTAGCTGTAGGTTTTGATTTTACCGTTTCAACTGGTTTTACAGGTTCTGTTTTCATAGTAGAGGTAGTAGATTTTGTACCCATACTTGATAAACCTAAAATGCCACCTAATGAAGCTAAACCAGCTGGAATAGCAGAAAAAATAGATTCATTTTCTCTTTCAAATAAACTAGCAATGCTTGACGAATCTAAACCATCATTAGATATTCTATTACCCACAGCGCTTAGCACCAACGGAAAGATTGCAGCCAAGACACCATCAGATGCTTCTTTGCTAATGTTGGCGTATTTAGAAATTTCTTCACTAAAATTAGCTTCTTTACCTCCAAAAATGTCAATTAAAAAGGAATTACCTTTGGACATTAAAGAATCTCTGTTTCTCTCAAATAAATCTTGAAAAGAATTTCCGCTAAACATGGATGAAAGTTCATTGTCTGTAGCAGCTTTCACAATACTACTCGCACCCGCCTCAGTCTTGGATTTTTCAGCCAAATAACCTAGCATTGATGGAATAGCTGCAGTAACCGCATTAGATGTGTTACCACGAGCTATGTTAAGATAATTACTTATCTTATCGATTACAATAGAATTAATTTCACCTTTAATCGAATCTAATAAATTCATACTCATAGTTTTAATATTATTTCGTTTTACAAAGATATTACAAATACCTTGAACATTATTATTTAAATATTAAAATATCCAAAACTTTGCCAAGATAAAATTTTACAAAAAAGTTTAAAAATATTTTGGAGGTTTAAAAAAAGATTCTATATTTGCAATCCAATTGAAACACACAGACCCATGGTGTAACGGTAGCACATCGGTTTTTGGTGCCGCCTGTCGGGGTTCGAATCCCTGTGGGTCTACAATTTCAAAGCAAAACCTCCTGATTTTCAGGAGGTTTTTTTTGTTTATTATAGTATACAACTATTTGTAAGCACTTAAGAGTTTAAAATGCTGTCAATATTTTTAAAGTATGATGTTATATCTTCTTGATTAAAAATCTCTGAGGTAAACATTATTCCTGCTATCGGTAGATTTTTGATTCCCTTCAATTCTTCAACATTTATAGAGCTTTCAATATATATTTCTATAGTGATATTTTTAAAATTATCTAAAAGTGTTTTCAAACCCATTTGATCTATGCAATCCTTTGACCCTTCCATGTCATAATTAGCAATGTAGATATAATCAACCTTCGCTTCTATCGCTTGTTGAATATCCTCTGATTTGGCTGATACCGTAACTCCATATTTGAATTCTTTTGATAAATTTTTAAGTTCTATCATTTCTGGAAGCTTATCATAATGTACTCCGTCGCAATTAATTTCCTCGGCAAATTTCGCGTCGTTGGGAATATATAACTCAGCTTCATAATTATGGCACATTTCTATAATTAATGCTAATTCCACTTCGGTATACTGCTTATATTTGGTTAGTAACACCTTGTTAATTCCACCCATTAAAGCAGCTTTCAAATGCACAAAAACCTCTTCATAAGGTATTTCACTATTTACTGTAAGATATAGTTCTTTTTTCATAAATATTGTTTTATGATGTTTTCCTAAAAGCTTGCCAATCTTATATTTTCATTCATTGATTTAATAATTTATATAAAACGGGCGCTATTTAAATTTAATAAAGCCTATGAAAACAATAATATAGCTTATTTATTTGGCGCTTTAGAAATTTCGTGCATTATACATTCATATTGAAACAATTATTTCAGAGGAATTAGTTGAAATTCGTGATTATATCAATAAGTAGCCTTTGATATTACAACTCAATAAATCCATTATCATCCTTATGGGTTAAGATTTGAATTTATTTCGTGGAAAAATTAATTCTATATGTTTTAGTGTCTTATCCAATTCATATTTTTAAGACTCTTTATATGGAATAGAATCATATTTGGTTTGTTATCTGAATCGGATACATATAAACCAGTTAAGTAACGCATTCAATTTTAAAATTTACAACCAAAAAAAGAGGTAATTGAAAACAAATACCTCTTTTTTTAATTTACTGACAGTACCTAAACTGTATTAAAATAGCTAATTAAGCCTCTTCTTTGATGAATTGTACATCTACAACTAATCTTACTTTATCAGATACTACCACACTCCCAGCTTCTGTTACAGCGCTCCAAGTTAGATTGAAATCTTTACGATTTACTTGACCAGTCATTTCAAAACCTGCCTTAGTTTGACCATAAGGATCTACTGCTATACCATTAAAATCTGCATCTAAAGCTACTTCTTTAGTCACGTCTCTTATAGTCAAATCACCAACCATCTTATCTCCATCAAATGATTTAGAAACAAATTTAATTTCTGGATACTGCGCTGCATTGAAGAAATCGTCAGACTTTAAGTGCGCATCTCTATCTTTATTCTTAGTATTGATAGATTCTACATTTGCTTTAAAATCTATGTCTGCATTAGTAAAATCCTCTCCATTAGTTTTTGCAGTTCCTTCAAATACATCAAAGTGTCCTGTAACTGTAGAGATCATCATGTGCTTAACTTTGAAAGAAATTTCAGAGTGTGCTGCATCGATAGTCCATTTCGTGTTCTTTTCCATAATATTCTAATTTTTAAATTTAAAGTTGATTAATTATTTAAGTTTATTTAATATTTATTTTTTTAAAACGTCTTGTATTTGATCATTCTTTTTGAATTGTGCGGCAGCAAATGGACATAACGGCATAATCTTTACTTCGTTTTCTCTTGCCCAAGCAACAACTTTATTCAAAATCTCCTCTCCAATACCTTCTCCTCTATGTTCTGGATTCACTTCTGTGTGATCTATGATAATCAAATCATCAGAAGCCACTGAGAATGTCATTTCCCCTATCTGCTTATTATCAGCATCTGCTTTGGCTATTGCCATGCCTTTTGTTTCCTGTGTGTTAATTTCTATATTCATCATTCAAAATATTATAATCTAACAATTGTTATAGTGACATAGGCACTTCCATTAATAGGACACGTGCATCTTCTGTAGCATTTAAAGTGAATCCGTCTGTATCCCAAACACCCATACCATCACGTTTGGAAAGTTTCTCTCCATTTACTTGAACATCTCCTTCTAAAACGAAAATGTATACACCATTACCCTCTTTTTTAATTTTGTACTCGTCTGACTTTCCTTTTTCAAAATTACCTAAGTGAAACCAAGCATCTTGATGTACCCATACGCCTTGCTCTCCTTCATTAGGTGATACAACTTGATAAAATTCATTTTCCTTAACGATATCACTCAAGGTAACTTGATCATATCTAGGCTGTACATTTTCTTTGTTCGGAATTACCCAAATTTGTAGAAATTTAACTGGATTTTCTTTACTCGCATTATACTCAGAGTGTGTAACCCCTGTACCCGCACTCATTACTTGTACATCACCTTCTTTAATCACCGCTACATTTCCCATGCTATCCTTGTGTTCTAAATCCCCTTCTAACGGAATAGAAACAATTTCCATATTAGCATGAGGATGGGTACCAAAGCCCATTCCTGCAGCTACTGTATCGTCATTTAATACTCTTAACATCCCAAAATTCATTCTTTCTGGGTTATAATAATTTGCAAAACTAAAAGTATGGCGAGAATGTAGCCATCCATGATTTGCGTCTCCTCTACTGTCTGCTCTGTGAATGATTGTATTCATAGTTTTATATTCTTTTAATGGTAAATGATTAAATCCAACTTGTTCTTTTAATGCATCGAAAGTTGATTTGTCTAATTGATTATTAGAAGCTTTTAGAAACTGAGGCGCAACACTTCCTGCCACACCTGTGATTAATAAACTTTTAATAAATTTTTTACGATCCATATGCTTGTCTTAATTTTCTACTGCAAATATCAGAATGAAAACCTTGCTATGGAATATTAAAAAAATACATAACCTTATGAAAATCCGACCTTAGCTCAAAAGCTCTTCATTTTTGAAGTGTGAAGGAGAATAATTAGTGTGTTTTTTAAAAAAGGCACTAAAGTTTGCAGGCTCATTAAAGCCTAACTCATAAGCAATTTCCTTGTTGGTTAAATTTGTAAAGTATAACAATCGCTTTGCCTCTGTAATAATTCTGGCGATTATATATTCTTTGGGAGTTTTGCCTATGTTTTCTTTAATTTTTCTGTTTAAATAGTCTGGCGTAATATGCAATTGATCTGCATAGAAAGATGTAGAATGCTCTGTCTTATAATTTATATCAACTATTTTTTTGAAATCCTTTAAAATACTATTTTTATCCTTATGTGCGTCTGCCTCTATTGGATGAAGGGTACAAATGTTATTACATTGTATTAAAAGCAATTTTAAGAAAGCACCTATGGATTGAAATTTCATGGGTGCTTCACTATGGTATAACTTATAAATTTCGTTGGCGAAGTGTTCTATCGCATTAAACTGTGCCTCGTTGGGCTCTAATGGAGGACTTTGATCATAATTATTAAAAAGATTCAAATTATCTATGAAAGACATGGATATAGCATTTTCTACTAGAAATTGATTTGAAAATACCAATGAAAAGCCATAACTCATTTCATCTTCAATCACTTGATGCACCTGCCCTGGTGCTACAAAAAAAATTTGGTGCGTATCTAATTGATAAGAATTAAAGTCTATCTTATGCTGTCCTTTCGCCTTGTTTACTATTAATATGGTATAATAATTATGACGATGTGGTTCATCTTTTTCACCATTTCTTTTTGTAAATATTTCTTCCATTTTAGAAATTCCAAAATGAATATCCTCTTTTTCTTTATTTACATTATTATAGGTTTTTAATGGCTTCATTAAACTTGGTTTTATCATTATCGAAAAAGGTATTGCGATAATATTATTAACATAGAAGTACCTAAGATAAGTGTTCTTCTTAATAATTGAAACAGTCCTCTATAACTTCAAAAGGTATCATAAGATTTTGTTTCACGCTATTTCCTTCAATAGTCTAAATGATTTTTCTCTATCTGCTGGATTATAAAAATACGAAGTCAACATCAATTCGTCTGCATTGGTATATGCAATCATATCCTCTAAATCAGATTTTACTTGTTCTGCTGTTCCCACAAACGAATATTTACGCATTTGTTGTACTGCCGCTTTGACAGCTGGTTCCCAAATATCATCCATATTTTTGACTGGTTTTTGAAGTTTACTACTTTGTCTTAGAACAATATTGCGAGCCATTTGTAAATAGGAAGTTGATTGATATTGTGCTTCTTCTTCAGTTTCAGCAATAATCACATTCGCTGCAGGCATAAAGTAAGGTTGATTTAAATATTTAGAAGGTTTAAATTCCCTTCTATATATTTCCATAGCAGTTTCTAAATATGCTGGAGCAAAATGCGAGGCAAATGCATAAGGCAAACCATAATACGCTGCTAATTGCGCACTATAAGGACTAGATCCTAAAATCCAAATGGGTACATGCGTTCCAACGCCAGGATAGGCTTTAATATTTCCTTGCAAATTTTCGTCTCCTAAATATTGGATTAACTCTGCGACATCATTGGGGTAATCCCCTACAGCATCTTCTCGATTTCTACGCAATGCTGCTGCAGTAGCACCATCTGTACCTGGAGCTCTCCCTAATCCCAAATCAATTCTATTGGGGTACATGGTTTCTAATGTCCCGAAAGCTTCTGCTACTTGTAACGGTGAATGATTGGGCAACATAATCCCACCAGATCCTACACGAATAGAATCTGTTTTCTCTGCTAAATGACCAATCAGCACAGCCGTAGCAGAACTAGCAATTCCTTTGGCATTATGATGTTCTGCCACCCAAAATCGGAGAAATCCCATTTTCTCTGCAAATCTTATATAATCTACACTATCTTTTATGGCTTGTTCAAAACCAAAACCTTCTCTTACGAGTGATAAATCCAAAATCGATATAGGTGTATTTTTAATTTTCATGATTTTAATTGTTACTAATTATACTGTGATTATCTATTCATAAACTATACCGTGGATAATGACTAACAAAAACTGCACGACAGATAATTCATGTATCATTTGCTTCATAAGTTGGTTTATTTTATATTTTTGCTAAATACAGACACAATAAATTCATCCCTATGATAAAAAAGGCTATTTTAACCCCTCTACAAAAATTTGTGAATATTGAGAGCTTTGCAGGACTTCTACTCCTTGCATCCACAGTGATAGCCTTAATTTGGGCTAACTCTCCAATGGGTGATAGCTATCAAGAACTTTGGCAATATGAATTAGGTTTTAGTACGCCAATTCTTGAAATTAATAAACCACTCATCTTATGGGTAAATGATGGTCTAATGGCGATTTTCTTTTTCCTAATAGGTTTAGAGATAAAAAGAGAACTACTTATTGGAGAATTGAATTCGATGAAGAAAATGGCTTTTCCTTTATTTGGGGCTCTTGGTGGAATGTTGATTCCTGTTATTTTCTTTTTAATCATCAATCAAAATCCTGAAACCACTAGAGGTTGGGGGATTCCGATGGCTACAGATATCGCTTTCTCCTTAGCGGTTTTAAAGGTTTTAGGAAAAAGAATTCCATTGAGTTTAATAATTTTCTTAACTGCTTTTGCCATTGTAGATGACATTGGTGCAGTGGTTGTAATTGCACTATTCTATAGTGGTGACCTGCAATTAGATTTATTAGGTTATGCTTCTATATTATTAGCGTTTTTATACTTTTTATCTTACAAAGAGATTTATCTTAAATATCTGAGCACGGCTATGGGAATTCTTGTGTGGATATTATTTTTGAAATCAGGAATTCACCCTACTTTAGCGGGTATTTTGATGGCATTTTCAGTGCCTATAAGACAGAAAATTAAGACCAATGAATTTATTACAGAGCTAGAGAATATTACGCATCAATTTAAAAATGCGGAGGTTTTAGATGATGAAATCTTGTCTGGAGATCAAATTACTCAAATTGATAATTTAGAAGATTTAGCCGAAAGATATCAATCTCCTCTACAACGCTTAGAACATAACCTGCACGGTTGGGTAGCCTATTTTATTATTCCAATTTTTGCACTTGCCAATGCGGGGGTAGCTTTTGGTAATGTAAATAATCTAGACACAATGCTTATAATCAACATCATTGTATGCCTTGTACTCGGAAAAAGTATTGGCATTACCTCCATTATTGTGATTGCTAAAAAATTAAAGATTATAGAAATTCCACAAGATTTAAATATTCAACATATCATAGGAGTGTCCTTCTTAGCTGGAATTGGATTTACGATGGCGATATTCATTGCCGGGTTGGCATTTCAAATGGATCCTATTTACATAGATTCAGCTAAAATTGGAATCCTTATCGGTTCATTCTTATCTGGGCTTTTAGGCTATATTGTTTTAAGAATGGCACCAAGTACACAGAAATAATAAAATTATATAACATAAATATTATCAGTGAACTTTTGGCTTACGGTCTTTTGTACATCATTCACTTCTATGGTAGTAAGACCGTCAAATTCCTGTCGGTGAATAACCTTGATAAATTTGTTTAAACTCAAACCGAGAGATGCCACATACTGTAGGAATGCACTAGAATTATCTTTTACAGAAACCATCTTACAGCTTTCCCCTATTTTTATTTCTGATAATAAGCGTTTAGGTCGTCTTTCAATATGACCATTTTCATCGGGTATGGGATCCCCATGTGGATCAAACTTAGGGTACCCTAAAAATTTATCTAAACCATTGATTAACTTAATTGAATGGATATGTTCTAATTCCTCTGCAACCGCATGTACTTCATCCCAACTAAAGTCTAGCTTTTCATATAAAAAAGTTTCCCATAATCTATGTTTTCTTACGATATTTTTTGCAATGGAAGCACCTAACGGTGAAAGTTTGGTTTTTTCGTACTTTTTGTATACAACCAAACCTTTTTCATCCAATTTTTTTAACATTTCGTTTACCGTAGATGGTTTTAGAGACAAATACGTGGCTAAATCATTGGTGCCAGACTCTTCCATTCCATTATCTATCCCAATTCTGAAGATAGCCTTTAAATAATTTTCTTCCGTAAAAGATAGATTCAAAAATTCTTTTGATTGCATAAATCAAATATAATAAATTTTATGGTTATATGTTTGTTAGGTAGACCTAACTTTAATACTTTTGCATGTAAATAAAAACATTTAGATTAATGAAACAGAATTTTAAACAATGGCTTTGTGTAGTTCTCTTAACAGGCTTCACCATTGTATACGCACAAAATGGCACAGTATCCGGTACAGTGTCAGGAATTGAGGGAGAATTAAAGAATATTAAAATTGAACTATTAGATAGTGATTATGAAACTGTAACGGATGAGAACGGAAATTTTAAACTTGAGAATGTTTCTGAGGGGATTTATACCCTACAAGCGCATGATCTATTATATAAGACATTCCAAGAAGAAATAACAGTAGCAGCAGATGAAGTCATCAATAAGAATATTTGGCTAGAAGAAAAAGACAAAGAATTAGATCTAAATGACATGGTGATTTCTGGTACAATGAAAGCTGTAAGTAGGGATGAAAGTCCTGTTCCCGTAGAAGTTTATTCCCATAAATACTTTAAGAAAAACCCTACGCCGAGTATGTTTGAGGCTTTACAAAATGTAAATGGTGTGCGCCCTCAGATTAATTGCAGTGTTTGTAATACTGGTGATATTCATGTGAATGGATTAGAAGGCCCTTATACCATGATTTTAATAGACGGAATGCCTATTGTGAGTTCATTGGGAACAGTTTATGGCTTATCTGGTATACCGAATTCCCTTATTGAAAGAATTGAAGTGGTGAAGGGTCCAGCATCTTCTTTATATGGAAGTGAAGCAGTTGGAGGATTAATAAATATTATCACAAAGAAAACAAAGAATGCTGATAGGTTTTCTGCTGATGTAATAGCAACTTCATGGCAGGAATATAATGCAGATTTAGGATTTAAATTTAATATTGGTAAGAAAGTCGACGTTTTAACTGGTGTTAATTATTACAATTACTCCAACCCGATTGACAATAATGACGATAATTTTACCGATGTTACATTACAAGACCGAGTTTCTGTTTTTCAAAAATGGAATATTAAAAGACCTAAAAATAGACTTTTTAGTTTAGCAGGGAGATACTTGTATGAAGATCGTTGGGGAGGTGATATGAAGTGGAATAAAACCTACCGTGGCGGAGACCAAGTGTATGGAGAAAGCATTTATACTAGTCGTGCAGAATTGATCGGTAACTACCAATTACCTTTAGATGAAAAAATGTTTTTCTCATTCTCCTTGATTTCTCATGATCAAGATAGCCGATATGGAACAACTTCCTATATCGCAGATCAAAAAATTGGTTTTGGACAGTTAATTTGGGACAAAAGGGTTGGAATCCATGATTTACTAACTGGAGTATCTTTACGTTATACCTATTATGATGATAATACACCTGCTACGTTAGGAAAAGGAAATTTAAATATTCCTGAAAAAGATTGGTTACCAGGAATCTTTATACAAGATGAAATGACGCTAGCACTTGGGCACAATTTACTTTTAGGAATGAGATATGACCACAATCAAGTACATGGAAACATATTTACGCCACGTGTAGCCTATAAATGGACGGTTGATAAGAATAATATTTTAAGATTGAATGCTGGTACAGGATTCCGCGTGGTTAATTTATTTACCGAAGACCATGCAGCACTTACAGGAGCCAGAGATGTGGTAATTGAGGAAGATTTAAAACCAGAAAAATCTTACAATGCTAACTTTAACTTTATCAAGAAAATTCATACAAATGGCGGTGCTCTTATCAATTTAGATGCTTCTGCATTTTATACTTATTTCAACAATCGTATTGTACCTGACTATGATACCAATCCGAAGCAAATTATTTATGACAACCTAGATGGATATGCAGAAAGTAAAGGAATAAGCTTAAATACAGAAATCAAATTCCCGAATGGTTTAGATATTATCTTTGGAGGAACGTTGATGGAAAATACTATTACAGAAGATGGTGAAACAAAAGAACCAGAATTTGCCGAAAACTTTATGGGTACTTGGGCAGCTTCATATAAAATACAATCATGGGACTTGGCGATTGATTATACCGGAAACATTTATAGTCCAATGAAACTTCCTTTAAGTTTGAAAAATGACCCAAGAAAGCCAGAATCACCTTGGTGGAGCATTCAAAATATACAATTAACTTATGATGGATTAGATAACTTTGAAATTTATGGGGGCGTGAAGAACCTATTAAATTGGACACCGAATGATGGCAATCCTTTTATAATTGCAGGAACAGAGGACCCTTTCGGAGATGACTTTGACCCTTCGTATGTTTATGCACCGAATCAAGGAATTAGAGGATTCTTAGGCTTAAGATATACTATTAGATAATTAATATAATAAGTAATATAATGATAATTCTAATTGCCATATTTAGATACGCAATGATCCTGGGAAGCTTTATGCTTTCCAGTCATTGTTTTTCTCAATTGCATGAATATTCATTTGAGGAAGTAGATCAATTGGTGAAAGAAGAACCAAAAAATATCGTAGTATTTCTACATACAGACTGGTGTTCCTACTGTGCCATGATGGATAAAACGGTTTTTGATAACCCGGATATTGTGAATATACTGAACCAATATTACTATTATACGCCATTAAATGCAGAAATAGATAAAGAAATACAATTCGGAGGAAATACCTTCAAATTTAAACCTACTGGTTATAAAACTGGTGTTCATGAGCTTGCTGCAGCTTTAGGTAGTATAAATGGTGATTTATCATACCCCACCTTGGTTGTGCTCAACGAGAAGTACGAAATTACTTTTCAGTACAGCGGTTTATTAGATGCCAAAACTGTGAAGGAAATTTTATTAAATTAATTTTAATATTTCTTAATTTTAACTTGGTAATCCAAAATTAATTTTTACTTTTATACCATAGTTAGCAAATAACAGAACAAATGTTTATCAATTTCAATCATAATAATGCAAATAATAATCTTCTATATAAGAGGACAAGATGGCTATGATTTAAATTGAAAAATTAAAATATAATGAACCTCTTGTCTTTATGGCAAGAGGTTTTTTTTTTGGAATAAACTTTAAAAACTAAATATTATGTGTGGAATTGTAGCAGCTTTTGATTTAAAAGAATCGAGCGAAAAAATTAGAGAACAAGTATTAGAGATGTCTAAAAAAGTGAGACATCGTGGACCAGATTGGAGTGGAATATACTCCGACGACCATGCCGTAATTGCGCATGAACGTTTAGCCATTGTAGATCCAATTTCTGGGAAACAACCCTTAATTAGCCAAGATGAAAATATAGTACTGGCTGTGAACGGAGAAATATATAACCACAGGGAACTTAGAAAAGAGATATCGGATTACACGTTTAAAACCAAATCTGACTGTGAGGTTATCATTCCACTTTATCAAGAAAAAGGTGCAAAGATCTTAGATGATTTGAACGGAATTTTTGCTTTTGCTTTATATGATAAAAAACAAAACACTTACCTGATTGCTAGAGACCATATGGGCATAATCCCATTATATATTGGTTGGGATAAAAAAGGTACTTTCTACGTAGCGTCAGAACTTAAAGCCTTAGAGGGGTATTGTAATAAAATTGAGGTTTTCCCTCCAGGGCATTATTTAGATAGCCAAGAAGGTGAAATTAAAAAATGGTATAATAGGGATTGGACAGCTTTTGACAACGTAAAGAATAATGATACCGATATTGCTAAAATCAAACAAGCTTTGGAAGATGCTGTTCACAGACAATTAATGTCCGACGTGCCTTATGGGGTATTGCTTTCTGGTGGATTAGATTCTTCTATTACCTCTGCCATAGCCAAAAAATATGCACAGAAACGAATTGAAAGTGACGACCAATCAGATGCTTGGTATCCTCAATTACATTCTTTTTCTATTGGTTTAAAAGGTTCACCAGATTTAGTGGCAGCTCAAAAAGTTGCAGAGCATATTGGTACCATCCACCATCCGATAGAATTTACGGTGCAAGAAGGATTAGATGCTATAAAAGATGTAATCTATTACCTAGAAACTTATGACGTAACCACCGTGCGCGCCAGCACACCCATGTATTTATTAGCAAGAGTGATTAAGTCTATGGGTATAAAAATGGTGCTTTCAGGGGAAGGCGCAGATGAAATTTTTGGTGGTTACCTGTATTTTCATAAAGCACCAAATGCTAAGGAATTCCATGAGGAGACAGTGCGTAAATTAGATAACCTATACAAATATGATTGTTTAAGAGCCAATAAATCATTGATGGCATGGGGCATAGAAGGACGCGTTCCCTTTTTAGATAAAGAATTTATAGATGTTGCCATGCGCATCAACCCAGAAGATAAAATGATAAAGGATGGCAAAATAGAGAAATGGGTTTTAAGAAAAGCTTTTGAAGATTTACTACCGTTAGAAATCGCCTGGAGGCAAAAAGAACAATTCTCTGACGGCGTAGGGTATTCATGGATAGATTCACTCAAAGAACTAGTAGATAAAAAAGTAAGTGATGAAGATTTAAAAAACGCTCATTATAGATTCCCTGAGCAACCTCCACAATCTAAAGAAGAATATTATTACAGAAGTATATTTGAAGAACATTTCCCATCAAAAAGTGCGGCACTCACAGTGCCCTCTGTGCCATCCGTTGCTTGCAGTACACCAACCGCACTAAAATGGGACAAAACTTTTGAAAACATGAATGATCCTAGCGGTCGTGCTGTAAGCCAAGTACATACAGATGCTTATGATAAGTTATAATTTTAAAAGTCTCCTTGTCATTAAACAAGGAGACTTATATTTTAGATAGTAAATAAATCTATTCTTCTGCTATACAATTATTTAATTCCGCATATTCTTTATTCTTCCAAGTGGCATGATCAGAAGGCTTGAATTTATATCCTTTTTCTATTGCATGAATTTTGGTAAATTCAGCGCCAAAAAATATAATTAAAAAGGAATAGTTAATCCACATCATAATCAAAACAATCGTACCTGCTGCACCATAGGCGGAAGCTGGCTTGAAATTCTCAAAATAATAACCTAATAGGAATTTACCTAGAGTGAATAAAATTGCCGTAACGATGGAGCCCGTGTATACCGCATTCCATGGAATCACAACATCTGGAAGTATTTTAAATATAATGGCAAATACAGCCGTTACTAAGAAAAATCCAACACCAAAATTGATGATTTGAGCCACTAGATAGGTCTCTGTTCCGAAATGTGCGACGATATATTCATTTAAAGAACTTAAAATGGTAGATAATATCATAGATGCAGCCATTAATAAGCCTATAATTAAAATCACAAATAGCGAATTCACCCTATCCATCAAATATTTTCTAATGGCCTGTTTCGGCTTCGGTTCAATTCCCCATAAGTTATTCAAGGATTTTTGAAGCATAAAAAACAAAGTAGTTGCACCAAATACTAAAGCAATCACCCCAACGGTTTTCATCACGATACCATCTTGATCTATCATAGCTTTACCTATGATTTTTTGAATGCTCCTAGCGGCATCTCTATCTAATGCCATCTCTATTTGATTACTAATTTCTCCTCTTACAATCTTTTCTCCAAAGAATATTCCTGCAAGCCAAATGATAATAATTAACAATCCTGGTATAGAAAACAGAGCAGAATATGCTAACCCTGCAGACTCTATAAATACATTAGAATCCGTATATGATTTGAAGGTTTTTTTAAATATATCCCAATAAAATTTCAATTTTTCTTTCATAATTGTTGATCTAAAAAGGATAACCTATTGCCAGATTAAATATTAAATTATCACTTCTCCAATTGCCGTCTCCTAAATCTATTTTATCAAACGTCCATCGTTCCCCTTCTGCGTAATATGGAATTCTCATAGGAATGGCTAAATCAAGTCTCAAGACCAGTATACTAAAGTCTAGTCTTAAACCAACACCAGCACCCACAGCAATTTCTTTATACCAATCTTTAGAAAACTTACCTCCAGGTCTTTCTGGGTCTTCATTCACCAGCCATACATTACCAGCATCCACGAAAACTGCCCCATTAATAAATTTCCAAATATTTGCTCTATATTCTGCATTTAATTCTAATCTAATATCTCCTCCCTGATCAAAGTAAAATGATGTGTTTTGTGTTTCTGGATTATAACTTCCTGGCCCCAAAGTCCTAGCTCTAAAGGCTCGAACACTATTGGTACCCCCAGCAAAAAATTGTCGAGAAAAAGGTATATATTTGGAGTTACCATAAGGATATGCTAATCCCGCAATTACACGGCTTGCTATGCTATGTTTATTAGAAAAATCATGATAAAATCTAAAGTCATGTTCCATTTTGGCATATTGACTAAAAGGTATATCAAATATTTTCTTTTGATTTCCTCCATCCACATCTGCTCCTAAAATCAACCCTGTGATATTACCAGATAAGTCTAACATACCCTTATAATACATGGTGTTTTTGATAGGCGACATGGTATTGGTATAGGTATAGGTATATGTAGGACCAAAGATTAATTGATCTTCTACTACCCTTTGTAGCACAGGATTTCCCTGCATAATGCTATCATACTTATAGGTAATATTTTGAGGATATACTAAGGTAGCATCTAATAATTTAAGGTGATGTTCTTTTCTTATATTTTCTTTCCATAAATACCCAAAAGAAGTATTGAAATTATGTAGAGAGTAAAGCTGAGATCTATTTAAAAATTCATATCCAATACTTACATTAGTTCTTGGTACAAAGGCTCCTCTAGTATTAATTTTAAAAGGAACGATGAATCTAGGAATAGATAACTCTGCCTTTACCCCTAATCTATAAATATTATTTGCATCTCGTTGCCCACCCATTTGCACATCCGTAGACCCATAAGTTGTAAACTTAAATTGTTCGGCTCCTTTAAAGATATTTCTGTGGGTCCAGTTTAAATTAACTTCACTCCCCACATAATCAGCAGAATTGCTTCGCCCTGTAGTCTCTAAACGCAAAGATTGCATCTCTCTAGGTGTTAGTAAATAATAGGCATCAAATTTATTCTGCGTTGAATCCGATATAATAAATTCATTTTTCACGAATTTATAAACGCCTAGACTCACCAATCTATTCAACGTTAAATTATGATCTGTTCTATTATAAAGCTCCCCTCTTTCAAATTGTAAGGTTCTATCAAAAATTTTCGGCTTAAATTTATCTTCTGGATCTATGATATACATATCTTCATAAATTTCCAGAGAGTCTGTATTGTATGGGATTTCATAGCCGCTTGTTTTTAAATCATTGATGTTATAATCAGCAAAAATCACAACCTTGTCTATCCTAAACTGTTTTCTGGCTAATTCTGGAATGCTCTTTTTAAGTTGAGGCGTTAAATCTACTTTACTATCTTTTGCCACCGTACTATCTGCCTCTACAATGATGTTATCTGGATGAAAATAATAAAACCCTCTT
>JBPCUN010000057.1:0-8509 GCA_051011115.1 Weeksellaceae bacterium | reverse complement strand
GAGCACAAGTTGCCTTTACATACGCATCTTCTGTGGATGCCGCCAAAGCTTTAGAAGAAAAATATGGCGATAAAGTTATTGGGTTTCAATCGGATGCCTCTAATTATGATGCAGCACAAAAGCTTGTTAGCGATGTGATGGATAAATATGGTCGTATAGATATCGTGATTAACAATGCTGGTATCACCAAGGATAACTTATTGATGAGAATGAGTTTAGAGGATTGGCAAAAAGTAATTCAAGTGAATTTAGACTCCGCCTTTAATTTAACTAAAGCAGTGATAAGACCGATGTTAAAACAACGCAGTGGTTCAATCATCAACATGAGCTCTATTGTAGGAATTACTGGAAATGCTGGTCAAGCTAATTATGCAGCTTCAAAAGCAGGTCTCATTGGCTTTTCTAAATCTGTTGCCCAAGAACTTGGTTCTAGAAGTATCCGTTGCAATGTAGTTGCCCCTGGATTTATTGAGACTGAAATGACTGCAAAACTAGATGAAAAAGTAGTGGAAGAGTGGCGTAATAATATTCCGCTAAAGAGAGGCGGAACCGTAGAGGATATTGCAAATTCTTGTTTATTCTTAGGTTCTGATTTATCTTCTTATATCACTGGTCAAGTGATTTCTGTGGATGGTGGAATGCATATGTAATTCAACAATAACAAATTATAATTTGTATGTTTACATATGACAAATAATGTAAAATATTTATTAGCTGGTTTTGGGGGGTTACTTATATTGGTGATACTCTTATTTAACCTTTTTGTAACCATAGGTGCCGGAGAAGGAGGCGTATTATTCAGGCCATTTGCTGGCGGTGTAGATAGAGAAAATATTTATACAGAAGGCTTCCATGTCGTTGCACCTTGGAATACCATGAATAAGTATGAGGTTCGCCAAAAAGAATTGAAAGAAAGCATGCAAGTCTTGTCTTCCAATGGATTAGATATTGATCTTGAGGTTTCTTTATGGTTTCACCCAGACGTGAATAAATTAGCTTTTCTACACCAGCAAATTGGCGAAGGATATGTAGAAAGAGTAATTCAACCTGCCATACGCTCGGCAGCAAGAAGTGTTATTGGTAGATACACTCCAGAACAAATTTATTCTAGCAAACGTGATGCGATACAAAAAGAAATTTTTGAAGAAACTCAGAATATTTTAACAAATAAACATATTGTTTTAGAACGTGTATTGGTAAGAGATGTTTCTCTACCGCCCACCATCAAAGAGGCCATAGAGCGTAAATTGAAACAAGAGCAAGAGTCATTAGAATATGAGTTTAGGTTGCAAAAAGCACAGAAAGAAGCGCAACGTCAAGAAATTGAAGCTCAAGGGAAAGCCAATGCGAATGAAATCTTGAATGCATCGCTTAGTGAAAATATCTTGCGTGATAAGGGTATAGATGCTACCAATCGTTTAGCGGAAAGTAAAAACACTAAAATTATTATCATTGGTGACAAAGATGGTATGCCATTAATTTTAGGAAATCAATAAAAATTACGTTTTAAAATTAATAAAATCCATTGTGATTATAATGATCACAATGGATTTTTTATTGATCCTATTTAAATAATTTACTTAAAATTCACTTACAAAATGTAATTTAACAGAAGGATATTTCTGTTGTGTCATCTGGATCGTAAAAGCAGAATCAGCTAAAAACACCAATTGATTGAACTTATCACGAGCCATATACTTTTGCTTTACACGCATAAATTCTTGAAATTCTTCAGAAGATTCATCCGCTACCTCTACCCAGCAAGCTCTATGAATATTGATATTTTCATAAGTTACTTTGGCATTGTATTCATGTTCTAAACGGTATTCAATTACCTCGTATTGTAGTGCACCAACAGTACCTATAATCTTACGGTTATTATATTCCATGGTAAATAATTGTGCAACCCCTTCATCCATTAACTGATCAATTCCTTTCTCAAATTGTTTCGCCTTCATAGGATCAGCGTTATTTACATAACGGAAATGCTCTGGAGAGAAACTTGGCACGCCTTTAAAGTGCATTTCTTCTCCTTCTGTTAATGTGTCCCCAATACGGAAGTTTCCTGAGTCGTGTAACCCAATAATATCCCCAGGATAACTTTCATCTACTACTTGTTTTTTATCTGCGAAAAAGGCATTAGGCGCACTAAATTTCATGTTTTTGCCCAATCTTACGTGATAGTAATTTTTGTTTCTTTCAAACTTCCCAGATACAACTTTGATAAACGCTAAACGGTTTCTATGATTGGGATCCATATTTGCATGAATCTTAAATACAAATCCAGAGAACTCTTCTTCTTCTGGTTTTACTACACGCAGATCACTCTCTTTTGGCATTGGATTAGGAGCAATGTCTACAAAGGCATTCAACAACTCTTGAACTCCAAAGTTATTCAAAGCAGAACCAAAAAATACAGGTTGTAAATCTCCATCCAAGTAAGCTTGTTTGTCGAATGCTGGATATACGCCATCCAATAATTCCACATCATCTCGCAATTCCTCTGCCGCAGCAGATCCTATAATTTCATCTAATTCTGGGTTAGATAAATCTTCAAACTCAATCCCTTCTGTGACTCTTTGTTTGTTATCTGGCGAAAATAATTTAATGTTTTTCTCCCAAATATTGTAAATACCCTGAAAACGATCTCCCATCCCAATAGGCCAAGATAATGGCGTTACCGTAAGACCTAATTTCTGTTCTACTTCATCTAACAAGTCAAAAGCATCCTTACCTTCACGGTCCATTTTATTGATGAAAACAAGCATAGGAATCTTACGCATTCTACATACTTGCACCAATTTCTCCGTTTGTTCCTCTACCCCTTTTGCCACATCAATCACCACAATCACGGAATCCACCGCAGTAAGCGTACGGAAAGTATCCTCTGCAAAGTCCTTGTGACCAGGCGTATCTAGGATATTTATTTTTTTTCCTTTATATTCAAAAGCAAGTACAGAGGTCGCCACAGAAATACCACGTTGACGTTCAATCTCCATGAAATCGGAAGTAGCTCCTTTTTTTATTTTATTAGATTTAACAGCACCTGCTTCTTGTATCGCTCCACCAAAAAGAAGTAACTTTTCTGTCAAAGTAGTTTTACCCGCATCGGGGTGAGATATAATACCGAAGGTTTTTCTTTTATTTATTTCTTTTACGAGAGATGAAGCCATGGAATGTTCTTATTATTTTGGATTTGCAAAGGTATGATTTTTCATCCAAAAATGTTGATGAAGAATATTGTAGACTTAACAAAGAGATTTATAGAAATTCATTCTACGGCGTACTTACCGAACTTTGAATTATCTTGCCATTCATAAATTGATGTCCTTTTAAACCAAATTCATATAAATATTCGGCCATTTGTTCTGGATTTAAAGGTGCTTCATAACCTGGGAATGCGGTTTCTAACATTTCTGTCTGTACCGCTCCTAAAGCCACACAATTGAGACGAGGACCTGTAGTTTCAAACTCTTGTGCTAAAACTTCTGTAAGCGTGATCAAGGCTCCTTTAGATGATCCATATGCAGACAATTCTGGGAATTTCACCGACCCTTGAATCGCTCCCATCGTAGTGATATTCACAACATGAGATTTTAAATCCATTTTAGGTAACATCGCTTGTATCAACATAGTTGGTGCAAGAAAGTTAACCTTCCAACTTTGTGAATAATCGCTAGCTGTTAGATCTTTAAAAGGTTTTTTAATTAATAACCCTGCATTGTTAAAGATTACATCTACTCGAGTCCAATCATTTATGTAATCATTTAATACCTTAAAATCTTCTAATTCAGCCAGGTCTATGGCTGCATATTTAAAACTCTGACCATATCCCAATGCATCAATCTCCTTCAATTTATCTACTGATCTAGCTATTACAAAAACGTTATGCCCTTCTTCTAAGAGTTTAATGGTCAATGCTCTACCTACTCCTTTACTTCCACCAGTAATGATGATGTTTTTAGGCTCCATAATCTATATTTTTTAATACTTCTTGTTTAATATTTAATTTTGAATCAATTTCTTCTGGCGTTCCAACATGCAGTTTTTTATCCTGAAACATCCAAATTTCGTTACTCATAGCTAAGGCTTGTAACACCTCATGGGTAATTACAATAAAAGTTTTCCCAGTAAATTCGACTGTTTTCTTTAACAACTCAAAAACAATGCGTTTATTTTTATAATCTAAATGCGCGGTAGGTTCATCAAAAATTACATAAGGCGTATCTTGCAATATCGCTCTGGCAATCATCACTTTTTGTAATTGACCGTCACTTAATTCTGTTGCATAATGAGTTAATAAACCTGAAATTTCTAAAAGTTCAGAAATGTTTTCTAATTCTTTTTCATTTTTAATATCTGCGCCAATTTGTATTAGTTCCCTAACTTTAATATGCGGAATTTGTTCTATTCTAGAAAATACCGCTGCAAATATCCTAGACCATGCTTTTTGACTAAATTCTTTGAAACTCTTATCTCGATAAAATATCTCACCCTTAATAATAGGATTGATTTTTAATAAAGAATACATCAATGTGGACTTCCCTGTACCATTTTCACCAATGAGGGAAATTAGTTTTCCCCTATCAACTTCTAAATTTATTTCTTCGGCTAATAGCATATCATGGTACCCAATAGCTACATTTTTTAAAACCAATTTATCCATTCCACACTTTTTTATTGTTTATAATAATGTGCAGAACAATCGGTGCCCCAAGCAAAGAGGTAATGATATTTATCGGTAATGAACCTCCCGGAAACATCACAGAAATTAAATTAAACAAAAGCATTAAAAGCATCCCAACTATCACAATATGGGCAAATAAACGATAAAAGTTTGATGTCTTTAAATATGTTCTACAAATATGCGGAACTGCTAATCCTATAAAGGAAATGGGCCCAACTAAAGCAGTACATACTCCCGTTAAAACAGAAGCCGCAATAATGAGCTCTATACGTAGATTTTTTACATTAACTCCCATTGTACTAGCATACATTTCTCCCAATTGAATTTTGATTAAAGAAGGGATATTTTTTATCACTAAGCTAATCCCAATGAGTACAAAAACAATAAAATATAGAATTCTTTCTGTACTTAAACCACTTGTTGAGCCAAAAGTCCATAAAACATAAGATTTCAATTCATTAGAAGTAGCAAAATAAGACAATAAACTAATTAACGCTCCCGAGAAAGCTGCCATCATAAAACCAATAATAATTAACGCTGTTGTAGAGAAATTAAACTTAGCCACCCACAATAAAACAAGCATGGAAAGGAAAGCTCCCGTTAAGCCTGAGATCGTTAAGGCCCAAGAACTTTCAATTAAAGATTGATAACCTAAACCACCACCTATCATAATCATCAAAGCAACTCCTAGCCCTGCCGTTGAAGTCACTCCTAAAACAGAAGGTCCTGCTAAAGGATTTCGAAAATATTCTTGCAAAATCCACCCACTGACAGGCAATGCAATGCCCGTAAGCATAGCGGTTAATGCTCTAGGAAATCGATATTCCCATACGATTTTATTATAAGTTGCGTCAGAAGCGTAACTAAAGACTTCTGTCAATGGAATATTCACCGTTCCCAAAACCAAAGACAATACAAACAGCACAATCATCAACGTTGTTAGCAACCATAGTAACCTATCTGTCTGTATTTCCTTTAGCATGCACACAAATATAATTAAATCTACATTCTTACGTTTATTAAAAACTAATCGTGTTTTGTTGATAATTAGCACCACATTAAAACAGTTAAAAGTTTAATTCTTCTTATTTTTGGGAATTCAAAACTAATTTAATGGGTAAAATCATAGCAATTGCTAATCAAAAAGGAGGTGTAGGCAAAACTACTACAGCCATTAACCTATCTGCAGCCGTGGGTATTCTAGAGAAGAAAACACTTCTAATAGACGCTGACCCTCAGGCTAATGCTTCCTCTGGTTTAGGGATTGATATTGAAAATCTAGAACATGGTACTTACGAAGTTTTAGAACATGAATTAACAGCTAGAGAAGTGATACGACCAACGAATTCACCTAACCTAGACATCATTCCATCACATGTGGACTTAGTAGCTGCGGAAATTGAACTTGTAGATGTAGCTAGAAGAGAATCATTGTTAAAAACTGCTTTGGCGGAAATTAAAGATGATTACGATTATATCTTTATTGATTGTGCTCCTTCTTTAGGTCTTATAACCTTGAATGCGCTTACTGCAGCTGATTCCGTTATTATTCCGATTCAATGTGAGTATTTTGCCTTAGAAGGTTTAGGGAAGTTATTGAACACGATTAAGGGTGTTCAACAACATCATAACCCCAACTTAGATGTAGAAGGATTACTATTAACTATGTTTGATTCTAGATTAAGATTAAGCAACCAAGTGGTAGAAGAAGTAAAAAATCACTTCCCGAAAATGGTCTTTGAGACTTTGATCAATAGAAATGTCCGATTAAGTGAATCACCTAGTTATGGAGAGAGCATCATTAAATATGACGCAGACAGCAAAGGTGCAGAAAATTACTTAAATTTGGCTCACGAGTTTTTGAAGAATAATAACGATAGCGTATAAGATATATATAAATGGCTAAAAAGAAAGCTTTAGGAAGAGGATTATCTGCCTTGTTGAGTGAATCGAATGAACAGACGAACTCTGCAAAGGATGCTGGTGCTAAGGAATTAGTAGGTAGTATTGTAGATATTCCTATTCAACGAATTGTACCAAATCCTAATCAGCCTAGAACATACTTCAATGAAACTGCTCTACACGAGTTAGCGCAGTCTATCAAAGAATTAGGCGTTATACAACCGATTACAGTACGCAAAGTTCAAAATAAATTTGAATTAATTTCTGGAGAGCGCCGTTATCGTGCATCTCAAATGGCTGGTTTAGAAACTATTCCTTCTTTTATCCGTCTGGCAGATGATAGAGAGATGCTAGAGATGGCGCTGGTAGAGAATATTCAACGAGAGGATTTAGATGCCATTGAAGTAGCATTGACCTACCAAAGGTTAATAGAAGATGTAAATCTGACTCAAGAGGAGATGAGCCTTCGCGTTGGAAAAGACAGAAGTACGGTAACCAATTACTTAAGGTTGCTAAAATTAGACCCAATCGTACAGACAGGGATTCGTGATGGAATGATATCTATGGGGCATGGTAGAGCATTGATTACATTAGAAGATAATAATCAGCAGCTAGATGCTTATGAGGAAATCGTTCAGAAAAATTTATCCGTAAGGCAGACTGAACAATACATTAAAAGCCTTAAAAATCCTAAAGCAAAATCAGAAACCAGCAAAGAGTTACCCAATGATTATAAAAAGATTCAAAAATCTTGGGCCAATCAATGGGATACAAAAGTTGAAATCAAACGTAATAGTAAAGGGAAAGGAAAAATTATATTGAATTTTGATTCCGATGAAGACTTTGAACGTTTAAAAGAATTATTAGGATGAGAAGTTTCATTTTCATCTTTTTATTTGTACCCCTATTGGTTTTTGCCCAATTTGAACCGAAAAGGCAGAATGATTCTATAAGTATCAATTCGAGTGATGTGGATATAATCACTAAACTAGATACTAAAAATCCTATCAAGGCTTCTATCTATTCCGCGGTATTACCTGGTTTAGGTCAAGCTTATAATGAAAAATATTGGAAGGTCCCCATTGTTTGGGGAGCAATCGGTACAGGGATAGGATTCACCATTTATTACGAAGATTTAAGAAATAAATATAGAGATGCCTTTTTGGCCCAATTAAAGGGTGAAGAGCATGAATATACTGGAATTTTAGAGGATGCAACGCGATTGGGGAATCTGCAAGATGATATGAGAAGAAACAGGGACTATGCGATAGCTATAACGGTACTTGCTTATATGCTTAATATTATAGATGCTACAGTAGACGCCCACTTATATGACATCAGAAAAGATAGGGATTTAAGTATTGATCCTATGGCGTTTGCTAATCCAGTTACAGGAGAGACTAATTTAGGTCTTTCTTTAAAATTGAATATAAAATGAAAATAGCTTTAATTGGGTACGGCAAAATGGGTAAAGCCATCGAAAAACTGGCAGTAGAAGAAGGTCACAGTATAGTGCTAAAAGTGAATGACACCCCTACGCATATCCAATTGGTAGATAACCAACCAGATGTGGCCATTGAATTTACTAGACCAGAAT
The DNA here is from genome assembly GCA_051011115.1 of Weeksellaceae bacterium. Lineage (GTDB taxonomy): Bacteria > Bacteroidota > Bacteroidia > Flavobacteriales > Weeksellaceae > Profundicola. The sequence continues at coordinate 323 of JBPCUN010000057.1, read as the reverse complement.
CTGCTTATCGCAACATCGTTCGATTACTACAAAGTGATATCCCAACGGTGAGTGGCACCACTGGCTGGACGCAACATTTAAATGATATAGAAGGTAAGGTAGATCAATATAATGGATCCTTTATCTATGCCTCCAACTTCTCTTTAGGGGTTAATTTATTCTTTGATCTTATAGAAAAAGCTGCTAGATTAATGAAAGAGCACCCGTTATATTCTACCTCTATACAAGAAACACATCATACAGAAAAGAAAGATGCACCGAGTGGAACGGCGATTACCATGGCAGAAAAAATAATGCTAGAAACTTCCTACAAAGCTTGGGAA
>JBPCUN010000056.1:0-7007 GCA_051011115.1 Weeksellaceae bacterium | reverse complement strand
TTTTATTGTTATCTCCAGTAAGCATATAGACCTCAATGCCTCTTTCTTGAAGCGTTGCTATGGCTTTTTTTGAAGTTTCCTTAATCTTGTCAGCAATGGCGAGTATCGCCAGCACTTGCTTTTCATTACCAAAGAAAATAACTGTTTTCGCTTGCTCTTCGAGACTTTCTGCTGTTTGCATTAAGGAAGCGTCGATTTGAATATTTTTCTCAAGCATTAATTTATGGTTTCCAACATAGTATTGTGAACCATTTTCTGTTTGAGCTTTTACACCCATTCCTGTAATACTTTCAAAAAAAGCAATTTCAGCTTTTTCAATATTTTCATCTTTTAAGTGATGGACTACCGCTTCCGCCAAAGGATGTTCTGATTGTGCTTCTATTGCCAAAAGAATTTTTTTGTATTCATTGCTATTTTCAAGTTTATCCTTCCAAAGCATATCAGTTACTAATGGTTTTCCTTCGGTAATAGTACCAGTTTTATCAAGGATAACAGCATTCACTTTATGACCGAGTTCTAAACTCTCGGCATCTTTTATAAGAATATTGTTTTCTGCACCTTTACCAATACCCACCATAATGGCAGTAGGTGTTGCCAAACCTAACGCACAAGGACAGGCTATAACCAATACTGCTACAGATGTCAACAAGGCTTGTGAAAATGCATTATCGCCTCCAGCCGACATCCAAACAATAAAGGTAATAACAGAAATCCCTAATACAATCGGAACAAATATTCCTGCGATTTTATCGACCAGTTTTTGCACAGGTGCTTTGCTTCCCTGTGCTTCCTGAACCATTTTTATGATTTGGGAAAGCAGGGTTTCGCCACTTACTTTTTCAGCAATAAATTGAAAGCTACCTTTTTGATTTACAGTTCCTGCAAACACCTTTTCATCCTTTATCTTTTCTACGGGAACGGGTTCTCCTGTAATCATACTTTCGTCTACATATGAGCTTCCCTTGGAAACTTCGCCATCCACGGGAATCTTTTCTCCGGGACGCACCAAAATGGTCTGACCTACTTGAACAGACGAAATAGGAATTTCCTTTTCTTCACCATTCTCAATAATCTTTAATGTTTTAGGTTGTAAGCCCATCAGTTTTTTGATGGCTGAAGAGGTATTGGATTTCGCTTTTTCTTCCAATAATTTTCCCAAGGAAATAAAGGTTATAATGACCGTAGCGGCTTCATAGTATACGTGAGGCTCAATACCACGACTCAACCAAAATTCAGGAAAGAGGGTGCTGAAAACACTGAAGAGAAAGGCAATACCTGTGCTCAAGGCGACCAAGGTATCCATATTCGCTTTGCCACGTTTGGCCTGTTTGAAAGCATTGATAAAAAAGCTACGACCGAACCAAAATAAAACTGGAACGGTCAACACCAACGATATCCATTTTCCGGGTTCCCAAGCCATAAAGAACATTCCCAGAATAAAAATGGGCAGCGTTAAAATGGCTGACCAAATAGTGCGATTTTTTATGTCTTGATAGTGCTTTTGCTGTAGTTCTTGTTGTACTTCCGAAGGATTCTCCGCATCAATGATAATATCATAGCCAACTTCGCGAAGTGCATTTTGAAGCTGATTAGGACTCAACTCTTTGTCGTACTCTACAAGAACAGAACTGCTCGCAAAGTTTACGCTTGCATCAAATACACCGTCTGTGTGTTTTAACACAGATTCAACACTCGCTGCACACGATGCGCAGGTCATTCCTGTAACTGGGAATGATTCTTTTATTCCTTGCTTATGGTTTTTCTCTTTGGTTTCAAATATGTTAATTGTCTCCATAGTCCTATTCTAATTTGTACTCTGCAAATTTCAGGATTAAAAGACTTTAATGTATTATGTTATTTGCTGAATGATTTGTAGAATTTGCTGAATTCGGTTCATCTATTGCAAAAGCGTTGTATCTAAACAGATATAAAATACTTTAGGAACTGTAAGAACAGTACAAAGCAGATTAACAGGATAACAACGATTAGAATACCAATCCAAATTATTTTATCTTTTTTGGTAATGCTATTTTTTACAGACGGTACTTTAGTGTTTTTTTTATTTCGTCTATCTCGTCTATTTTCTAACATAGAATATCATTTTTGCTATGAACCAACCAACCAATCAACCAATCAACCACTTCCACTTCATCTGCTGTAACCCCAAAAACCACTTGGAACATTATATTCTCGTAGTTAATCAATGCTTATGAATATTCCCTTTTAGCACAAAATAGTATAATAGGAATGCGGTTATTACCACAAAGATTATTGCAAGAATCCCATTGAACTTATCTTTTTTTTGTGATTTTGTTATTCGATGATTTACTAACCTTTTTATTTCTTTTATTTCTCTGTTTTTGATACATCGTTTTTGATTATTACCATTTCATCTTCTGTAATCTAACAGCATTTAAGATAGCCAACAAAGCCACTCCTACATCTGCAAACACAGCCTCCCACATTGTCGCCAGGCCTACTGCACCCAAAACAAGTACCACAGCTTTTACTCCAAAAGCAAGCGCAATGTTTTGATATACAATACGTCTGGTTGAACGACCAATTTTAATAGCTTTTGCAATTTTGCTCGGTTGGTCTGTTTGGATGATAACGTCTGCCGTTTCTATCGCTACATCACTTCCCAAGCCGCCCATTGCTATACCAACATCGCTTACTGCCAATACTGGGGCATCGTTGATGCCATCGCCAATGAAAGCTACTCTTCCGTCATTTTCGGACATCAATTTTTCGACTTCGTTCAATTTATCTTCTGGAAGCAATCCGCCTTTTGCGGTATCGATGCCCATTTCTTTTGCGACTTGTTGTGTGATGGAATCCTTATCGCCTGAAAGCATTATGATTTTGGAAATTCCTGATTCCCTAATTTGCTTAATGGCTTCGTGTGCATCATCCTTTAGCTCGTCTGCAATGATTACATAGCCTGCAAATTTGCCTTCAATGGAAACCATCACGATAGATTCTACAATGTTGTCAGTTTCAGATGGAACCTCGATATTGTTTGAAATCATCAATGGTTTATTCCCAACCAATACGGTTTTGCCGTTTACTGTTCCCTTTAAGCCTTTTCCTGCTACTTCACTTACTTCGGAAGCTTGAAAATCTTCGCCATCGGCTTTATAATCCATAATTGCCTTGGCAATGGGATGGGTAGATTGTTCTTCCATCGCCATTAGGTATTTCATAAATTCAGGTTCTTTCCAGCCAATGGCTTTTATTTCTTTGATTTTAAAAACACCTTTGGTTACAGTTCCTGTTTTGTCCATAACAACGGTATTAACCTTCGTCATTTCATCCAAATAAGATGCGCCTTTGAACAAAATCCCGTTTTTTGAAGCTGCTCCCAATCCACCAAAATAGCCCAACGGAATAGAGATAACCAAAGCACACGGACAGGAAATAACCAAGAAAATCAATGCTCTATACAACCAATCGCTAAAAACATAATCGTCCACAAAAAAGTAAGGTAGAAATGTCAAGGCAATTGCCAAGAATACCACGATAGGCGTATAGATTTTTGCAAACTTTCTAATGAACAATTCGGTCTTTGATTTCCGTGCGGTGGCGTTTTGCACCATATCCAAAATTCTTGCAATAGAACTATCCTTAAATTCTTTAGTAGTTTTTATTTCAATTACACCGTCCAAGTTTATGCTTCCAGCAAATACTTTTTCGCCTTTTGCAATGGTATCAGGTTTGCTTTCGCCCGTTAATGCTGCGGTATTGAACGAGCCTTTTTCAGAAAGCAAAATACCATCTAAAGGAATTTTTTCGCCCACACGTACTTGCACTTTTTCGCCAATAGCAACGGTTTCGGGATTTACAGAAACATAATTGTTGTCCCGATAAACCAAAGCTTCATTGGGTCTTACATCCAGTAATGCCTTGATGCTTCCTTTGGCTCTTTTAACCGCGGCACTTTGGAATAATTCGCCTACCGCATAGAACAACATTACTGCCACACCTTCCGGATATTCGCCAATGGCGAATGCACCTATGGTTGCGATGGACATCAATAGAAATTCGGTAAAGAAATCGCCATTTTTGATGCTGTTCCAACCTTCCTTTATCACAGGAAAACCTACAGGAAGGTATGCGACTGCATACCAGACGATACGTATCCAATCTTTAAAAAATGCTACGTCAAAATAATCCATCGCAATGCCAATAATCAGCATTACAAAGCTGAAAATTGCTGGTACATAAACTTTAAATTTCACTATGCTTTCTGCGCTGCTTTGGTTGTGGGCATCATTGCGCTTGTGAGTATCTGAAGAAGTTTTATTCAAATCTCTTAAATTGACTTTCTTTTTTTTCATTAGTTTGATAATAATTTTATTTTAATTCACAGTTATTCCAATCTCAACACCAATTGCGCAAACTGCACTTCTATGGTATCATCGATACCCTCTATTAAGAAATCCAAACCAGTATTTGAAACCAATAATTGTCCGGTTGCACTTATCAAGCAGGACATACTTACTCCTTGTTCTATATGGGTAATGGTTGCTTTAAATTGTGATTTAAAGGATTTTCCTTGATAAGTAACATCTATCAGCCAATTAAAGTTGATAGGGTCGTGCCGTTTTGATAAAAAATCCTGTGATGGAATAGTGCCCGTGAACCGAAGCATCAAAGGGGCTTCCTGCTGTTGTAAAATGGTATTGATTTCAGGAATATCTGTTGATAAAGTCTTAAGGTCGAGTACACCATTAACCACTTTGGAATCATAATCAAGATATAAGGCCAATTTATGGCTTTCTGCCTTGACGGGTTTAGAGTTAACCAAAGTCATCATCATAATATGACCTTCTTCAGTTGTATAAATTTTTTGGGCGTTTACTTTATAATAACTAACCAACAAGATTATTAAAATACAATGTTTAACATTCATAATATCCATCTTTAATTGTATAATTAAAAAAAAGCAGCTTCTACTTTTGCTTTTAATGCTATTAATCATTTTGCTTTAAGAAGCATCATAAAAGCTGCCTGCTATTAATTAAGTTTTCACTTAATTTATTTTAAATAAAAAATTTCACTCTTTCACATAACCACTTACCGCTATTTATTATCTATATCCTTTTCTCTTTTACCGAAATAATACATCAGAGCAACACTTGCACCTAATAGTCCAAACAGAATATTCTCGAAAATTTGATTCCCATTGATATTCACAATTTCAATGAAATTATTTATTAAATATTGCCACCAATTAATTTCATAATTCTGACTGCTAATCGTGAAAATTGTTATCCCCAAAGGTTGAAGGATAAAAACACCTATGGCAAACCCAATTAGTATGGTAATAAGAATATTCTTTTTATTCATCGTCTGTCTTTTACGGAAGTAAGCTTACTGGCTCTCAATCCAACTTTTGGCATCTTCCTTTTGGTCTATATTGAAATACTTAATTTCGGCGTTGGTAAAAGGCTTCATAAATTGGGTTATCCATTCTTGCCATTTTTTATCTCCTACCATTGCTATTTTTTCATAGTCTCTGGCGTGGGCCGTATCCATTTTGAGGTCTTCCCATAAACTAGGCAAGTCCCAACCCGTAAAATTGTCCATCTCAAAATACCAACGAACCTTCATCCCCTTGTCCAGTATAGCGTGGATAAGTGGATGGATTTTTTCGATGTCTTCTTTTCTCAATTTGCCCGAAGCTTTTGTTGCAACAATATTTTTTTCCTTTAACTCAATTATCTGTAACATTTTATATAGTTTTTAATTAATTATTATCCTTCTAAATCGTAAAACCATTCTTCAGCCATTACAATTGCTTTTTTGATGGCCTTTTCTTTTGAAAAGTCTTCCTTTTCGATTAATTCTTTCGCAATTTCAATTGCCTTTTTTCTTACCGATGGATTAAGGGCGTCAAGCTCTGTTCTAAATTCTTCAAATGTCCAGTCCATAAAAAATATATTAGTGGTTAAACAATTCCTTTTCCTTTTCGGGGTCTATATCTTTTTTTTCTCTTTTATCCAAAAAATAATCCAGCAAGATACCTACTACAATCGCTCCCACAAACGCGGCATAAACTTTCCAATCAAATTGTATGACCAAAGAGAGGCTTATGATTATCGCCAAAATTGGCAGTATCGGAACTTTCCCAACAGATAAAGGAACTTTAAAGGGCCTGTCTTTATCTGGTGCTTTGAAACGCAATACGATAAGGGCAATGTTCACGGCGACAAAGACGAGCAACGCACCCAATGACGACATTCCCGCTACGATTTTAATATCGCCCAATAGCATAAAACCCGCAACTGCCGCCATAACCACAATGGTAGTAACCCACGGCACTTTATGTGCATTGGTTTTGGTCATAAATTTCGGAAGTTCGCCCACGCTTGCCATTCCAAACAGCAGCCTGCTGATAGAGATAATACCGCTAAAGGCCGCATTGGCAGTAGCAAAAAGTGCTGCGACCGCCAATGTCACGGGCAACCAACTGTTGAGATTTGATGCCGCAAGTGAAAGTGGCGAATCTACTTTTGCCAGTTCTGACGGGTCGGCAATGTTAAGTACCGTAAAAGCTATGAGCAGATAGATAACGGTTGTAAAAACCATTGTCAGTAGAAAGGCACGAGGAATGGTCTTGCCAGAGTTTTTTACTTCAGAACCCAATGCAGCCATATGCTCAAAACCTGTATAGACAAAAAACAAGGTTGCGGTAGCCGCCAAAGTACCGGAAAAGGATTCAACTTTAAAAAATTCAGCCTTTGGCGGGCCAGTTTCTGCAAGCCCGACCACAATAAGAATGAACAATCCCAAAAGTTGTATGCTAACCATTATAATATTGGCAGTAGATGATTTCTTGATTCCTGTAATGCTTATCAACGAAAGTACTATCAGAACACCATAGCTTATCAATAGGGAAGGCACGCTAAAAAAAGTGTTGAAATATCCGGAAAAGGCCAACAATACGGCAGCTATCGTGGCAGAACTGTGAAAGGCAATTGTCCAGCCAGTGAGAAAGGAAGGAA
>JBPCUN010000055.1:0-9717 GCA_051011115.1 Weeksellaceae bacterium | reverse complement strand
AAGTTCGTGAGTGTTCCAAATACAGGCTCTACCGTCTTCATTCTTTCTGACTTGTGTGTTGGTCTTTTCTTTAGTCGTTCATTATTGCGCTCATAGTGTTCTCTGTAGGCGGTAATCATTATTTTCTACTCTTTATATTTAAGATTTGTAAACTACATGAAATTTATCTTCTACCGCTCTTCACTTCTGTAGTATTTTGCAGTCTTATCATACAAAAAATGTAAGTCCAACAAAGAACTGAGGTATCAAACAAAATTTGAATTACTTTTTAATATGGTTCTTATGCATTCTTAAAAAGAATAATTCTTCCTCCGTGCATTTATAACCTTCAATTTTATTAAAAAGCCTATAATAAAGAAGAGTCTTTATTCCAATCGGGGACTAAATTGCTATATAATTATAAGAGATTGATGTATAGATATAAGTGATAGGTTTATAATTCAAAGAGCCTAGTTTAAGAAATTGTGAATAAAAATATATCATAAAAATCTTTTAACTCTTTGTTTCAAAAGACTTTCAGAAATAGTTTAATAAACTATTAGAAATTACAACATTATTATTTGGAAATAATTGATAAGTTTCTTTATATTTGTAAAATTTAAACAATCATATCATGAGTAAACAAACAGTACCGAACGTGGTGCACAAAAAAAATGAGGAATCCCTAATTCCTATTATCGATCCCAAGAAGTTCTCTTTTGTAATTAACAAGATGAGAACTTTTTTTTTGTCTAAAGGTTTCCTAGAAGTTCACACCCAAAACAGGATTAGCATCATGGCAGCGTGCGAAAACCCCCACTCTATTTCAAGTTACACCTTTGACAACAAATTACTACCACTACCACAAACTGGGCAAATGTGGTTAGAGTATGAATTATTAAAAGACCCGACAGCTGTTGGTTTTTTTTGTGTCTCGACAAGTTTTAGAAACGAAAAAAACCCTATCCCTGGTAGACACGACAGAATATTCCCGATGTTTGAGTTTGAAATGCCAGGAAACATAGACACATTGTTAGAATTTGAAAAGGAATTGGTAGAATACTTAGGTTTTGGTAATAAGGATGATTTTCCTGTAGCCACTTATGAGGAAATGAGTGATAAGTACAGCGTATCTATCATAGAAAGTGATGATGAACTAGAAATTCAAAAAGATTATGGTAATGTCTTTTTTTTAACCAAATTCCCAGAACGAACATTCCCTTTTTGGAATATGAAAAGAAACGAAGATGGAACTTCCAACAAAATTGATGTTTTATTACACGGCATGGAAACCATTGGCTCTGCAGAAAGAAGCTGCGATGCAGATGAACAAAGAAAATCTTTTTACAGCATAGAAGATGGTAAATATGCTCAAAAGTTATTTGATCTTTTTGGTCAAGCCCAAGTTGAAGAAGAATTAGAAGAATTTTTAGCTCAAGATTTCTTCCCTAGATCAGGCGGCGGTATTGGTGTTACAAGAATGATAAGAGCTATGGAATTATCAGGTTTAATGCCAGAATAAAAAGCTATACAGCTTCATTTAAAATCTATCGTAACCTTGGATATCTTCTAAGGTTGCGATTTTGATTTGATGGTTTTATAGTTCCAAACTATTAATTTTATGAATTAAGCTAAAAAATTATAGATATCAGAATTATATGTATTGGTTTCAAGGCTCATTATACTAATACCTACTTTATTCTCAATACTCCCAAAATATTAGAAAAAATATAGTTAATTGATAATCAGATTAGAAGCTATTCTCGATTTCCCTTCAATCTTTTTTGTAAAGCCTAGTAAATAGCGGATAAAATGAACTTCAACTGGACGCTGTCTTCCACTTTATTTTCTCTAAAAGCTTTTTCAAAAAAAATTTATCCATTTCAATCGGGGCTGAAAATATGTTGTGCATAAGATTTCAATCACGTAATTAAATACATTATATGCAACAATATAAACGTTAGTTAATTGCATATGGATATTGGGGTGAAATATCTCCGCTTCGCTATATGCATAATTCATAGCCTATACTTAATCCAATTCTTTTCACTAACTTTCATGTATAGACAAACTTAAACTGCTAATAGATTTGGCCGTTAGCATAAATTAAAATTACACGGCATATGAAATTAAAAACATTTACTTTTCTGACTTTACTTTCACTTTTTACAAGTTGTTCATTAGTATTTGTTGATAGAATGGAAAAGCTCAAGCCTATCAACGAGTATTCTACTGAAAACATTAAGATTAATTCTAAAAAAGCTATTGATGCTAAAATTACTTTTATAAATAATGAAACAGTAAACACTAAAATACAGGCAATTCAGAACAAAAATGGGAGTTTTGATGCTTTATTAGTAACCTCCTATCTTGCGATTTATGATCGAAACGGAAAGAGAAATTTTTTAAAAAATACTGTTATAAAAAAAATGGTAATAACTGATTCTAATAATTATGAGAGAATATTTATAAACCGAGAAAATTATCCTAAATCTCTTCATGAACAAATCTATGATGGAAAAGTAAAGTGGTATATTGAATATGGAACTAATCCTTACGATTATAGAACAACAAATACCAACTATTTCGTAAATGAGGATGGTAGGGAAATAATAGTTGGTCAATATAATAACATGAAAAAAAAACTTAAACAATTTACAGACTCTAAACCTGAGTTAGCAGAACAAATTGATACAATGCAGATCAATCATAAAAATATTCTTGAATTATTAAAAAAATACGAAAAATAACCTCTGCTAACATCTGTTTAGACACATACATGATCGAAATTATATTGAAATAATCAATAGTCCTAATTAGGGGAAGTGTACAATCTTACTGGGAAAGTTACAATCGTTTATAAACTTCATCAAAAGGTACCCTAAACCTTTCACCCCAAATTCCTTCATTCCCCTTGCGCTTACCACAAGAAACTATCATATTGATTTCTGCATCGCGTGGTAAACTTAAAATATTTTTCACGCGGCGGCTATCATACCCTTCCATGGGGCAAGTATCTAAACCTTCATTGGCCATAGCTATCATAAAAGTCTGTGCAGCCAAAGCACAAGATTTATGTACTACCACCCGCATATCAGCCTCTGATACTTGATACATAGTTGGGCGAAATAAACCAACGATATGCACAAGTACTTTTCTAACTATCCCCGCTAAACCAAAAAATTTAGTATAAATAAAGGGCATTATATATCCATAATATTTTTTTCTATCCGAAATTCTTTTATCCTGTCTTGCTGCTGGACTATGCTTGCGAATATTTTGTTTTTCAAAATTTAAAACTTCTTTCGCACGTTTTCGGTGTATATCTTGCCTCGTCACAAACACAACTAACTGTTGCGCCGTCGTAGCAGCACTTTGATCAAAACAAGCCTGAGCTAGTTTATCCAATATTTGTTTATCTGTGACATGTATGAATTGCCACAGCTGCATATTAGAAGAATTTGGAGCTAATATTGCTAATTCTAGGCAATTCTTTACCACCTCTGGGTTGATGGGTTCCTGGGTATCATAAACCCGAACAGAACGTCTAAAATTGAGGATTTGTTTTAGATTCATAGCTAAAATATATATTTAAAAATATTTCCCATTCTTCCCTTTTCAGCTCAAAAATAGAGCCATCCAACTATAATTTTCAGATTTGATTAAATGATATATTGGAATGCATCATATACCTTTTTTACATGATTTAATATTTGTAATTTTAAATAGAAATAAATTTGACACAACATATTATTAATAAATATGCATCCAACCTCCCAATCTATTTTAAATAAAATCAGACAACAAACGCCATTGGTACATAACATCACCAATTATGTAGTAATGAACAATACAGCCAATGCCCTACTTGCTATAGGTGCATCGCCTGTTATGGCTCACTCCACAGAAGAAGTAGAAGATATAGTAAGCATCTCATCTTCGTTGGTCATTAATATGGGGACTTTAAGCAAGCCGTGGGTAGATGCGATGCTGTTAACAGTGAAAAAAGCTAAAAAATTAAATATCCCTTTTGTATTTGATCCTGTCGGTGTAGGTGCATCTTTTTATAGAATAACCTCTGCACAAGATATTATTGCATCAGCTGTGCCCCTTGTCATTAGAGGGAATGCATCAGAAATAGCGGCCCTCGCCCAAGTATCTAATACAACCAAAGGTGTAGATAGTACAATTGCTGCGAATGATGCGCTATCTGCAGCTCAAGAATTATCTAAAAATTTAAATAACACGATTGTAATTAGTGGAGAAACTGATTACGTTGTCACGCAAGATAAAGTCACAGAGATTAAAGGTGGAGATGACTTAATGAGCAAAGTTACAGGAATGGGTTGCACAGCCACAAGCATCATTGGTGCTTGTTTAGCAGTAGAAAAGGATGCCCATTTGGCTTCATGTGCTGCTATGGAAATTATGGCAGAGGCAGGTAGTCTTGCTGCTGAACTTTCAGAAGGACCTGGTAGCTTTCAAATGCATTTTATTGACAAATTATATACATGCAAATGAGCAATATCGATTATTCTTTAATGTATGTAACGGATGAAAGAATTAAAGATGACAACGCTTTCTTTCAAATTCTACAAGATAGTTTACAGGGAGGAGCCACCATTATACAATTAAGAGAAAAATCTATGCCCAGCCGAGAATTATATCATAGAGCATTGAAGGCAAAAAAGTTATGCGATTCCTATCATGTTCCTTTAATCATAAATGATAGACTAGATATTGCTTTAGCCATAGATGCTAAAGGTTTGCATGTGGGTCAACAAGACTTACCCGCAACCGCAGCTAGAAGGATTTTAGGACCAAATAAAATTATAGGTTTGTCTATAAGCAATGCTATGCAATTAAATGAGGCCAATAAATTGCCAATAGATTATGTAGGATTATCACCCATCTTTCCAACTTCTACTAAAACAACTAATTTAGATAAACCTGTAGGATTAGAAGGTCTCAAAAAATTTAGTCGTCTTTCGAAATTCCCAATTATAAGCATTGGTGGAATAGACGAAAACAACGCAATAGCAGTTATTGAACATGGCTCTGCAGGTATTGCAGTAGTTTCTGCTATTTCACAAGCTAAAAACCCAAGCAAGGCTACAGAAAAATTAAAACACTTGATATGCAAAACTGGTACGAATATATAAATGATAAGACTAAATTTATTTTAGACGATATAAAATCTCATCCATTTATTGTCGAATTAATGGATGAAACTTTACCTGAAGAAATATTTAAATTTTATATAAATCAAGATGCTTTATATTTAGCCGAATATAAAAAAGTATTAGCTATCTTAGGCACTCGATGTCACCAACAGAATGAAACCCAATTCTTTTTGGATGCCGCAACAGGTATTATTGATGTAGAAAAAGCATTGCATCAACACTTTATTAATCAAGAAAATTTCAGCCAAGAACCTTCTCCAACTTGTGAATTTTATACTAGTTTTTTATCTAACATAGTGAATACACATTCCCTACAAGAAGGTTTAGCAGCTGTATTGCCTTGCTTTACCATTTATAAACAGATTGGTGATTACATACTAAAAAATCAAATCAATCATAAAAATAACCCTTACCAAGATTGGATCAATACGTATGGCGGAGATGAATTTGCCGAATCTGTTGTACAAGCCATTGATATAACAAATAATTATGCAGGTGAAGCTAATGAAAAGGTAATTCATCAAATGAATTCTGCCTTTGAAAAAGCTTCTAAACTAGAATGGATGTTCTGGGATAGTGCTTATCAACAAGAATCATGGAAAATATGAAAAAGACATATCCAAGTGTATTAAGTATAGCGGGAAGTGATTCTGGCGGAGGTGCGGGTATACAAGCAGATATTAAATCTATTAGTGCTTGTGGTGCCTATGCCGCGAGTGTAATTACCGCTACTACAGCACAGAATACTAAGGGAGTGATTGATATTCATTCAATTCCTATAGCACATGTTCAAAAACAAATTCAGGCGGTTCTAGAAGACATATCTTTTGGTGCAATTAAAGTCGGGATGTTACAATCTTGCGAAGTTATTAAATTGGTTCAAAGCCAATTGCGCCAATACAATCAAAAAAACATTGTCATTGATCCCGTAATGGTAGCTACTTCTGGGGATAAACTAATTCAGGACGAAGCCATAGCTTGTTTAAGTCAATTTTTGCCTGATGCTCTTTTAATTACACCTAATGCGAAGGAAGCCGAAATTTTGATAGGGGAAACTATAAACCATCTCAATGCGGCATCTATGGTAAAGAAAATTGGAGATAAATTTAAAACCTCAATTTTATTGAAAGGTGGTCATATTAATAATCAGGATAAGATGGTTAAAGATTATTTATTTCTATATGAAACGAATAATATAATTACCATAGAAAACCCCAAAATCAACACGCAAAACACGCATGGAACGGGCTGCAGTTTATCTTCAAGCATTGCTGCTTTTATAAGCTTAGGAGAAGATTTAAAATCTGCTGTAATTAAAGGTTGCACTTACGTACATCACGCTATTGAGCAAGGAAAAGATATTAGTTTAGGCCACGGCCATGGACCTATCAATCATTTCAATATTCAATAGAATTATATGTTTCATTTGATAGATAGCATATGTTTTTAATGAAGATTTTCTATAGTTTACATGCAGATTCAATTTCCTGAACATGTATATGCATCTATTATAGCAGACTTCATCAGCATTTAGAGTTAGGAGTTATAAGACATTTAGGTAAATACCCCTTCAATTTCAAGATATTATATCAAAATTAGGCTATAAATATATCACAAGCTCATCACATGCAGAATATGAAGATTCTTAGACAATCAATTCTATATGTGAGCTTTTAATGCGAAGAGTACAAATTTTAAATCAATATAAAATACTCATATCCCATTAAAAAATTTAAAAGAATTAGATTAAAAGGAATAAGTCAAATAAAGATTACAAACACCGAAAGTGTTAAAAGAAATCACTACTTATAATCTAGTGGAGTACTTTTTATTGAAAAGAATTTTAGCAAACCAAAATATTTGATAATTATATTAGTTGAACCTTTCCAATACAACCTTACTATTGTTACAATCTAATAGAAGCTAATCTCCCTTCGTGATGCTAATATTTTAAAGCCAAAATAATTTTTTGATTTTAAATTTAGGGTTACCTAAATAAAAAAAACAAAATACCTAAAGTACAGATTAATAACCATATAACAGTTAAAGTTTATAAATCATTTAACGATGAATGATAAATATATATATATTAGCGCTCGAAAAAAAAACACTATGAAAAATTTGAAATTTATTTTTTTATTATTGCCTTTTATAGCCTTTGCGCAAGTAGGAGTTAATACGGATAAACCAACCGAAACAATTCATGTAGAAGGTACAACGAGAATTAAAGAATTACCTATAACTGGGACTGCTAATTCAATTTATACGCAACCTAATGGAAATGCATCAGCAACAAAAAATCAACCATTCAATGCTATTAAAACGGTGGTAGTGGATCAAAACGGTGTTTTAGGAACCATTCAAGGATTACCAGTTACTGCTTTGCCAGAAATTAAAACGATACAATATGCTACAAAAACAGCTTTAATCAATAGCAATACACCTACTAATTCTATAACTCAAATTGGGAATCTTAGAGTAAGATTTGATGGTACAAAACCTGATGGTACTGAACAAACTCTTTCTTTTATGTTAATCAATAACATCACCGATCCTAATAGAGCCCCTGCAAATGCAGACAATGTGATTGTGAATCAATTAAAGATTGGTTCAGGAGGTATTTACGGAGGTCAGGATACTTATTTCTCTGCACCTAAAGATGCTTGGCGCACCATAACTAACCAAGCACCAAACGTTCGTAACAATGATTTTGTGCAGTATAATATTTCTTTAATTAACACTAAAGAGGTTTATCGATTGACCGTTATGGTGAATAGACCAATATCGGCTACTGTTAATAGTGTTGCCGAAGTGACTCTATTCTTAGAAAGATTAACAGATCAAAAATAATTTGTTTAAAAAAAATCTATGAAAATTTTAAAGATTACCTTTTTAGTATTACCATTTATTGCATTTGCGCAAGTGGGAGTTAATACAAATAAACCAACAGAAGCACTTCACATAGAAGGTACAGCGAGAATTAAAGAATTACCTTTAACGGGATCGGCTAATTCAATTTATACGCAACCGAATGGTACTGCATCTACAACAAAGAATCAGCCTTTTAATGCTACTAAAACCTTGGTAGTGGATCAAAATGGTGTTTTAGGAACTGTGCAAGGATTACCAGTTACTTCTTTGCCAGAAGTTAAAACTATATCCTATGCAACAAAAACAGTTTTAATAAATTCCGATACACCTGCTAATTCTGTAACAGAAGTTGGGAATCTTAGAGTAAGATTTGATGGTACCAACCCTACAGGTGGTCAACAAACTCTTTCTTTTATGTTAATTAATAACATTACAGATGCGAATAGAGCTCCCGCAAATGCAGACAATGTGATTGTGAATCAGTTAAAGATTGGTTCTAATAGATCTGGAGGTCAGGATGCTTATTTTTCTGCAAATAAAGGTGCTTGGAACCCAATAAATAGAGAGAAGCCTGACATAAGTAGAAATGAATTTGTACAATATAATATTTCTTTAATTAACACCAAAGAGGATTATCGATTGACAGTCATGGTTAATAAACCAATAACGGGTACTCTTGTTAATAGTGTTGCAGAAGTGTCTTTATTCTTAGAAAGATTATCAGACCAATAACTTGTTTCATTACAACAATTTGTAAAAAAAATTAGTATTTAAATTATTGCTACTAAAAGTCTTGGATATACTTATTCAAGACTTTTTTTATGGATTAAATTTAAGTTAATAAAATTCAGATTTAAATTGTAATTTCAACGTTATTAATTAGCTACTATGAAATCAACAAATATAAATTTAATCGTGGCCATTGTGGCTTTTATCTTTTTCTTAAGTTATTTTAGAGATTCAGAACCTTTGGAAACTTTTGGCTTGATGATAAATGTTTGGGTATTTAGACTTCTTTGGTTTTTTATTGCGATTATTAATTTACTGAGTTATATAAGAAAAAGAAAAGCAGTTAAATAGTAAGCCACATACGATTCTATACACTTTTACGTTTGATTAAAATCATTATTTGATTTATGAAAAATATATTGCTGTACGCGTTTTTCTTTTGTCTTTTACTGCCCCATCATTCTTATTGTCAAGTTCAAGATTCAGTCCTAATAAAAGATACAGAAAAAAACTTTAAAATAACGTCACTTATCATACCAAGCGTGTTATTAACTTATGGCATTGTTGGATTAGAAAGTCACTCGCTTAAACTCATTAACGAAGAAACAAAGGAAGAAGTAAATGAACATATAGATAGCAAGATTACTGTAGATGATTTTAGTCAATATGCACCATTTGTTTCTGTATATGCACTCAACGCCATGGGTGTTAAAGGTCGTCACAACTTAAAAGATCGAACGATTATACTCGGAACCGCTTATGCTATTATGGGTAGTACCGTTAATATTATCAAATACACTTCACATGTAAAAAGACCTGATGGTTCTTCCAATACTTCATTTCCGTCTGGGCATACAGCTACAGCTTTTATGGGTGCAGAATTTCTCTACCAAGAATACAAAGATATTTCTATTTGGTATGGCATTGCTGGCTATGTTGTTGCCACAGGCACAGG
>JBPCUN010000054.1:0-3020 GCA_051011115.1 Weeksellaceae bacterium | reverse complement strand
GAGGAGGGTTTCTTATTATTCCTGCTTTAGTTATTCTAGCTCGTATGCCTATGAAACTTGCAGTAGGAACATCCTTATTCATCATTGCGGCTAAATCACTGCTTGGATTTATAGGAGATTTGCAAGGAGGGGAAGTAATAGATTGGTCTTTACTCTCTCTTTTTTCTTCACTTTCAATTATCGGTATTTTTCTAGGAATTTATTTGTCAAGAAAAATTGACGGAAGCAAACTTAAAACTGGATTTGGTTGGTTTGTCTTGATTATGGGGGTTTATATATTAATGAAAGAGTTAATCTTTAATGCATCATGATATGTGACATGGGTTACGCATTAAGTGAATATAAATTGATAAATTTGAAACAGAAAATTATAAAATTTAACAGAGGATTATATTATTAAAAACAATCCTTTATTAAAATTATTACTAAATATTAAATTTTAAAATAAACATTATGTTTTTTCAACAAGTATATGATAAGACTTTAGCACAAGCGAGTTATTTTATTGGCTGTCAGGCAAAAGGTGTGGCCATTGTGATAGATGCCCAAAGAGATATTGATGTATATCTAGACTTAGCTAGGCAAAATAACATGGAGATTACTCATGTTACAGAAACACACATTCATGCAGATTTTTTGAGTGGAACCAGAGAATTGGCTAAAGTAACGGGTGCAAAGATGTATTTATCAGACGAAGGCGGTGCGGACTGGCAGTATGAGTTTGATCATATAGGTCTTAAGGATGGCGATACATTTGAAGTAGGAAATTTGACTTTTGAAGTGATGCATACACCAGGTCACACACCAGAAAGCATCAGTTTATTGTTAACAGATAATCCAGCGTCTAAAGAACCAGTGATGATATTTACGGGTGACTTTGTATTCGTGGGTGATATTGGTAGACCTGATTTGTTAGAAAAAGCCGCAGGTATACAAGGGACTAAAGAAGAAGGAGCGAGACAAATGTACCAATCGATACAACGCTTTATGCAACTACCAGATTATATTCAAGTTTGGCCAGGACATGGAGCTGGTTCAGCTTGTGGTAAAGCTTTAGGAGCCGTACCAAGCTCTACCGTAGGATATGAGAAAATTAGAAACTGGGCTTTTCAATATCCTAATGACGAGCAAGGCTTTGTTGATTACTTATTAGAAGGTCAGCCTGAGCCGCCTAAGTATTTTGCGAAAATGAAGGAGTTAAATAAAGTAGACCGTTCCCTATTGGTGGAGGTACCAAAACACAAAAAATTAAGCAAAGAAGAATTCTTAAAAGCTTATGAAGAAGGAATGAAAGTAATTGATACCAGACCAAAAACTGAGTTTGCAAAAGGTTTTATTCCAAATTCTATCAATATTCAGGGCAATAATTCATTTGCGACTTGGGCAGGTTGGATTTTAAACTACCAAGAACAATTCATCTTGATTGCTGAGGAAGATCAAATGGAGGATCTTACACGTAAGCTAATGCGCATTGGGCTTGATAATATTTACGGATATTTTACTGATATAGAAAGTCTTGATTTTGATTTAGAAACTGCAGATATCATTGATGCTAAAGAATTTGAATCGTATATTGGCAACCCTGCTGCACAAATAGTAGATATTAGAAGCCAATCAGAGTTTGATGCATATCATGTAGATGGTGCTAAACATATCTTTGTTGGTAATATCGTAGATCAATTAAATCAATTTAACAAGGATAAACAAATTGTAATTCATTGCCAAAGTGGAGATAGAGCAACCATAGGCCAGTCTTTGCTTGCAAGACATGGTTTTAAAGATGTAAAGAACTATGCTGCAGGGATGAAGGAGTGGATGCAATTAAAAACAGAAGTTTAACTCAAATAATTATCAATCATTATAGCACGTCGAGGGACGTGCTATTCTTATCTAAATCATACTTATGGAAAATATTACAGAAGAAATCTGGAGAGATAAAATAGCAAATGATCATGATGCAATTATATTAGACGTAAGAACACCAGCAGAGTGGAGAGAAGGTATCTTAGAGAATGCAATTTGCGTTGATATACATGAACAAGATAACTTTTTGTCAGAAATGGAAAAAGCAGATAAATCCAAAAATTATTATATCTATTGTAGAAGTGGCCAACGCAGTGCACATGCCTGTAAAGTGCTAGATCAGTTGGGAGCTAAAAACACTTATAATTTAATCGGCGGAATCATGGCTTGGTCTGGTGAAGTAGTTTCTTATAAAGAGTGATTTTGTAAAATTTCATTAAAATTATAAACATTGATTAAAAATATAAAGGAGCCTTCTCGACTAGAGAAGGCTCCTTTTAAGTATCATTAAATTGAATTAAACTTATTGTTTGATTAACTTTCTTTTAATCACATGATTGTTGTTATCAGAGATGATGATAACATATGTTGCTGGAATTAAATCACCAACATTCAATTGATTATTCACTACATTGTATTCACCTGCAATTGCACCTTCCATAGAATAAACTACGGCATGGGTATAATTTACCGAATTTACATTTTTTAAGTAAATAATATCTGCCACGGGATTTGGATAAAGTTGAACACTTGTTTTTGTATTCACTTCAATTGTAGAAAGATTTTCTTCACTTAATAATATTGAATACGCTCCTTCATCATGATTGCTTGTTTCATCTGCACTACCTAGATTAATATAGTACATTACACCATTTACGGTTGGTATGGTTAAACTTTCCTTCCCTGTACCGTTATTAGCGTCAATTGAGCCTTCACAAGCAAAACTATCACAAGAACCACTAAATGCCATGATTTCAGAATTCCATGTACTAGATGTAGCGTCTATTGTTACTTTATTACCAGTTCCTTGTAAAGTAAACCAAACTCCATCGGTTGCCATCGCAGATCCACAAGCTACTATGTTTTCTTGCGTTGCTCCTGTAGCATCAGCATTAAATAATTCATCAAACTCTAATGATATAGCTGAACTACAGTTATCATTTGCAGGCTCAACTAAATCAGAACCATCACAATCTTGGTCAATACCATCATTAGGA
>JBPCUN010000053.1:0-2662 GCA_051011115.1 Weeksellaceae bacterium | reverse complement strand
CTTAGGCTATGACTACTTTATCCAGGGTCAAGTCATTCGTGGGGATGGAATCGGTAAGAAATTAGGCTTTCCCACGATTAATATTCAAGCAGAAAAGAAGAAACTGATTCCAAAAGATGGGGTTTATGGGGTAAAAGTAAAGTTTGATGATCAAGTCTATGATGGATTGATGAGCATCGGAGATCGACCCACATTTGAAGGTAAGGATCGACGTTTAGAAGTCTTTATACTTGATTTTGAGGGAGATTTATATACCAAAGAGGTGAGAGTGGAATTCTTATATTATATACGAGAACAGCTCAAATTTGAATCTACCGAAGAGCTTATATATGCTATGAGGGAAGATGAACTTTTGTTTAAAAAATGGATTGAATTGCATTCTTAACGTTAAGTTAAAACATCTTTTTAATCATAGCTGTAAAATTTTATACAAGTTTGCATATTCTTATAAATATTTAATAGATTTGTTAACGATTGTTAAACACTAAAGAGAATTTGATTATGGCGGATATGGATTCTAAGGATAAAAATCAACATGAGGAGATTTTTTCTAAGTCATTAAGAGCAGGTAGAAGAACTTACTTTTTTGATGTAAGAGAAACAAGGGCTGGAGATTACTATCTTACGATTACAGAAAGTAAAAAGAATACGAATGAAGATGGTTCTTTTTATTTTAAAAAACACAAAATCTATTTATACAAAGAAGATTTTGAAAGTTTTAAGGAGCATTTAGATGACACAACGAATTACATTACAAGTGAAAAAGGAGAAGAAGTAATTTCAGAAAGACATCAACCTGATTTTAATGAAGATGGAAATGCAATTGATGAAGGAAATTCTATGGAAGAAAACAAATCTCTAGACAAGTTAGATTCTGTAGATAAGTTTACAGATATTAGTTTTGATGATATTTAATAAAAACCTGAGATAGATAAACAATTTTAATAAATAAAATGCTGGCGCAATTATAGATTTACATCTCTATACGCCAGCATTTCTTTTAATCCATAATAATAATTCCTTATCTATTTTGATAAGCTTTAATTCCCTCTTCTAAGATTTTTACAGCAATTGCTAGATTTTTCTTTTCTAGCACATAGGCAATTCGCACTTCATTTTTTCCTTTATCTGGCGTAGAATAGAATCCACCAGCAGGTGCCACCATGATTGTCTTACCTTCATATTCAAATTCTTCTAACATCCATTTTGCAAATTCTTCTGAATCTTCTACGGGCAGTTTAGCTACACAGTAAAATGCACCCTTAGGTTCTGGTGTAAAAACACCCTCAATTGAATTAAGAGCTTTTACTATATAATCTCTTCTTTCTTTGTATTCCTTTTGTGCTTTTTTTAAATAATCTATTGGATTCTGGTGTGCAGCGGATGCAATTTTTTGGGAAATTTCTGAAGGACTCAATCTTGCTTGTGCAAATTTGATAGCTGCTTGTATTAATTTTTCATTTCTGGATATCATAGCACCTAGACGGATTCCGCACATGCTAAATCGTTTAGATTCCGAGTCAATAACAATTGCATGATCTTTTAATTCTTCTATAGCTAGCACAGATTCATGAGGTACGTCATAGGTGAATTCTCTATATACTTCATCTGAAATTAAATATAAATCATGTTTTAAAACTAATTCAGTTAGTTGATTTAATTCTTCTTTAGAGTATAAGTAACCGGTCGGGTTGCCAGGATGGCAGATGACAATGGCTCTGGTTTTGTCATTAATTTTATTTTCAAACTGAGAGATGGGTGGTAATGCAAAACTATTATCTATATCGGATGTGATTGGAACGATGTTCACGTCACTCTGCACAGAAAATCCATTGTAATTGGCATAAAAAGGTTCTGGAATGATGACTTCATCTCCAGGATTAGCAATTAAGCTTAGAGTGAAAATTAAAGCTTCTGATCCACCGTTGGTTACGATGAAATTATCTATATTTAAATCTGTAAAACCTTTTTTATGATAATAATTGACCAAGGCCTCTCTATATTCTACGGTACCTTCTGATCTGGTATAAGAAATAATGGGGTCGCTCCATTGGTGCAAGGCTTTTATGGATTCATTAGGGCTATCTATGTCTGGCTGGCCTATATTTAAATAGATGACTTCTAAACCTTTTTTTATGGCAATGTCTGCACTCGGTACTAGTTTTCTAATCGGGGATGCAGGCATTTTGAATGCTTTATCTGATAATTGAATCATAATGCTTAATTTACTTCCAAATTTAAAATATTGGTATTGTTTTTGCAACTTTTAAATTACAAACTAAAAATTAATTATTATGAGTAGAGGAAATGATAACACAGGTGCTATTTTAGGTAGTTTATTTGTAGGTGCTTTAGCTGGTGCGGCTGCAGCATTATTACTAGCTCCACAGTCTGGTGTTGATACTAGACAGAAATTAATGGATGAGGCAGATCGTCTTAAAAAAGAGCTAGATGAGTATACAAATGATTTTAGTGCTAAGGCAAAAAAAGTTCAAAAAGAATTAGAAGATAAGCTTAAACGTACAGAAGAAGAACTACGTGAGGTAGAAGATAACCTAGGAGTCTAAATCGATAACTAAATTTATGTTTTCCAAAGTAAAAAGTTATGTACAAGATTCTGTAACCCTAGCAAAATTAGAAGCAATTGAGTCAGCTGGTAAGA
>JBPCUN010000052.1:0-7047 GCA_051011115.1 Weeksellaceae bacterium | reverse complement strand
AGAAGGACTCGCAATGAACGAAATAAAAATGAGCGACAATGCAATGGCATTGGCGAATATCCAAACCACCATTGTTGGAAATGTTTCAGGAACAGATGAAAATACAATACAACTTTCAGGAAAGATTATGGCGAACGAAGAGGCCAATGCAGTTCAAGCAAGTTATTTTGAAGGCCGTATTGAAAAACTTAACGTCAATTTCACAGGCGAGGAAGTGCGAAGAGGGCAATTATTGGCAACTATTTATGCACCAACACTTGTTGCCGCACAGCAGGAATTGTTGACAGCAGCAAGTATGAAGGAATCACAACCTGCATTGTATAAAGCTGTCCGCAACAAATTGAAACTATGGAAACTTTCTGAAACCCAAATCAATCAAATTGAAAGCTCTGGCAAAGTGCGGGAAAATTTTCCAATATATGCCACGGTTTCGGGTACAGTTTCCCAAAAAATAGCAGAAGAAGGCGACTATGTAAAGCAAGGCCAGCCCATTGTAAAAGTAAGCGATTTGGGAACCGTTTGGGCGATGTTTGATGCCTACGAACGTCAAATTTCACAATTAAAGGAAGGACAGAAAATAACTGTTACTACCAACGCTTATCCCAACAAGGAATTTGAGGCAACTGTTTCGTTTATTGACCCAGTTTTAAATACGAAATCCAGAACAGTTTCGGTTCGGACCACATTGAACAATAAAGAAGATATTTTAAAGCCAGGAATGTTTGTAACTGCAAAAGTGGCAATGACAAAAGGTAGTGATAACATGGAAACACAAATAACCGTTCCGGCTACTGCGGTAATGTGGACAGGCGAACGCTCATTAGTGTATGTAAAAACCAATCCCAACGAACCCGTTTTTGAAATGCGAGCAGTAACCTTGGGAAATAAAAACGGCGATGTTTATACTATTACAGAAGGCCTTACCAACGGCGAAGAGGTAGTTACAAACGGAACATTTACAGTTGATGCTGCTGCACAACTACAAGGTAAAAAAAGTATGATGAATGCAACAGGCGGCAAAACAATGACAGGCCACGAAGGACATTTGGGAATGGAGGGAGATAAAAATAATACTGGAGATAAAATGAATAAAACCAATCATACAGAAATGAACGAAAGAATTGAAGTATCAAACAAATTTCAAAATCAGTTAAAACAGGTTTTTGATGATTATATCCTTTTAAAAGATGCATTGGTAAATGATGATGCCAAAAATGCACAAGAAGCAGGAAACCAAATAAACCAATCCTTGAAAAAAGTAGATATGAAATTATTATCTGATGAAAAAGCACATAACCATTGGATGACCATTCAGAAAGAACTAAAGACCTCTGCTAATGCTATTGAGAACAGTTCAGATATCGCAACGCAAAGAGGACATTTTAAGCATCTATCTGCGCATATGATAAGTAGTGTGCAACTTTTTGGGGTTAACGAAAATGTATATATCCAGTTTTGTCCAATGGCAGATAACGATAAGGGTGCTTATTGGATAAGTTTAGAAAAAGAGGTGCGAAACCCATATTATGGAGCGGCTATGAAAACCTGTGGAGAGGTAAAAGCAACATTACAATAAAATGAAATACGGATTAATCAAGTAATCTGAATAAGACCATAGAGCAATCTTGGTTTTATCACGGCGAACGATAATGAGTGAAAGCGGAAGAAATAGAAGAAAAAATGAAAGGAAGGAACATCAACCTAAAAGTGATATTTCAAAAAAAGATAAAATTATAGCTTTCGTTGTAATAGTATTGATTTTTGTTGTTGCAGCAATAGCTGCTGTTTATTATTCTCTATACAAATCTGGATTAACATTATTTTGAAACAAGTATTATATGAATGAGACTATCCATATTAAAAATATGGTTTGCCCAAGATGCATCTCG
This sequence comes from Weeksellaceae bacterium, assembly GCA_051011115.1. Taxonomy (GTDB): domain Bacteria; phylum Bacteroidota; class Bacteroidia; order Flavobacteriales; family Weeksellaceae; genus Profundicola. The sequence goes on along the minus strand of JBPCUN010000052.1, from coordinate 5,158 downwards.
GCAGTATCCAATATTTTGGAACAACTTGAAATACCGTATGTTTCTATCAAATTGGGAGAGGTTAAATTAGTCTCTTCATTAAATGCCAAGACCAAAAGTGGTCTTTCCAAAGTGCTTCAAAATTCAGGATTTAGTTTGATTGACGACCGTAAAAGCCAACTTATTGAACAAATGAAAACATTGGTTGTAGATAAAATTCATCACTCATCCAGCGAACTGAACATTAAATGGGCAGATTATGTAAGCGACAACATACATCTTGATTATAAATATTTAAGTGCACTCTTCTCGTCCGTAGAAAGTATCACTTTTGAGCAATTTATCATCAACCAAAAAATTGAACGTGTCAAGGAACTAATAGTTTATGATGAATTAACCTTGAGTGAAATAGCCTTCAGAATGAATTACAGTAGCGTCGCTTATTTAAGCAATCAGTTTAAAAAGCTAACAGGAATGACCCCTTCGGAACTTAAAAAAAGTACTAATAAAAACCGTAAGTCATTAGATGAGATTTGATGAAAATTCAATTAAAATCAGAGATTACCTGTCCAAACTGCGGACACAAAAAAGTAGAAGAGATGCCAACAAACGCTTGTCAATTCTTTTACGAGTGTGAGAATTGTAAAACAGTCTTGAAGCCTTATGATGGAGATTGTTGTGTGTTTTGTTCTTATGGAACAGTTCCTTGTCCACCAATTCAAGAAAATAAATATTGTTGCTAACATCTGAATAATCTTTGCACAACCTGTGCATCGATTAATTTGTATCTTTGTCAAAATTTATGAAAATATTCTTTTCCATATCAATGTCAATTTTATTCTTTTTTCAGGGAATTAGCATTGATATGGACTTTTGTGGACCAATTAAAGAAATTTCAAGCATTATTACCCATTATCAAGACCATAAAGTTTATGGAGACTCTTTCCTTGAATATGTAGTTGAAGATTACATTGACAATGATGCAAAAAATGAAGGGCATCATAATAACCCAGATAAGGAGAATACACCAGTCCATTCCCATCATCAATGTTGTCACCCTTTAGTATTAATTATTGCGAACAACAATTCGGCTTTAACCAATCGACTAAAGTTTGAAGAGAAAAAACAGTTTAACTTACATAAATTAAACTTCACTTCCAGATATCTGGAATCGCTTTTCCAACCCCCTAAAGTATAATTCAGTTTTTTTAGGATAGCTATATCCTACCGTGATGCTTTTAAAAGTAAGTATCGCATCATAAACGCATTGCATCTCTTTGCATTGCGATGTTTAAACTGAATTAATACTTTTTCTATGATTAACAAAATCATTTCATTCTCCATTAATAACAAGTTTATTATTGGGCTCTTTATAGTGGCACTTGTAGGTACGGGCATTTGGTCTATGGCCACTATAAATCTGGGTTCTGTACCCGATATTACCAACAACCAAGTACAGGTTATTACAGTTGCCCCAAATTTAGGTACTGAAGACATTGAGCAATTTGTTACCTATCCGGTAGAATTGGCAATGGCAAACCTTCCTGACGTTATCGAGCTGCGTTCCGTTTCCCGTTTTGGTCTTTCTGTGGTTACCATTGTTTTTAAGGACGAGGCAGGTACTTATCTTCCCCGGCAATTGGTGCAGGAGAAATTAACCGAAGTTGCTGGAGAAATCCCCGAAGGCTTCGGCACACCATTTATGGCACCAATAACTACGGGTCTGGGCGAAATCTACCAATACACCCTAAAAGTAAAAGAAGGCTACGAAGATAAATACGATGCTATGGAGCTTCGTACCATACAGGATTGGATTGTAAAACGACAAATGGCATTAGTCCCCGGAGTCGTCGAGGTCAATGCTTTTGGAGGGTATGTGAAACAATATGAAGTGGCCATAAATCCTGATAAATTAAAAAGTTTTGGCATTACAATGAATCAGGTTTTTGAAGCCCTGAAAGTGAACAATGCCAATACAGGTGGTGCTTATATCGAGAAAAACCACCAAGCAAATTTCATTCGCGGAGAAGGTTTGGCGCGTAGCATTGAAGATTTGGAAAACACCGTTGTAACCACACAAAACGGAAGCCCTGTTTTAGTGCGGGATGTCGCTGAAAAAGTGGGCTATGGGAATCAGGTGCGATATGGTGCGTTTACCCAAGATGGCCACGAAACTGTAGGTGGACAAATTTTAATGCTGAAAGGAGAAAGCCCTGGTAACGTGGTCGAAAATGTGGAGAAGCGCATTGCAGAAATACAAAAATCCCTGCCGGAAGGCGTTTACATAGATACGTTTTTAAGTAGAAGTGAACTTATCGGAAGGACCACAAGCACCGTTGAAAAAAACCTTATTGAAGGTTCCTTGATTGTGATTTTCGTTTTGGTCTTGCTTTTGGGAAGTTTCCGTGGTGGATTAATTACAGCTTCGGTAATCCCTTTATCATTACTGTTTGCATTTATCTTGATGAAACAATTTGGGGTGTGGGCAAATTTAATGTCCTTGGGAGCAATCGATTTTGGTATCATCGTGGATGGTGCGGTCATCATTGTGGAAGGTATGGTGTTCCACATCCATCAACGGATGAAGAAAACCACAACGGCCATTGGCCAGCCAGAAATGGATGAAATAGCCTATGAATCGGCAAGCACGATGATGAATTCGGCTTTTTTCGGTCAGCTTATTATCCTTATCGTATTTACACCGATTCTCTTTTTAACTGGTGTAGAAGGAAAAATGTTCCGTCCAATGGCATTTACTTTCGGATTTGCGGTTTTGGGAGCGATTATCCTGTGCCTTACGTATGTACCAATGATTTCGTCAATGTTCCTAAAACCTGCCAGAAATCAGAACAGTTGGTTCGCCAAATTTGAAAACAGGATTGACAGGTTCAGTGATAAAATAATGTCAGGGTTGAACAGGGCGTATGTACCCTTGCTCAATTTCGCACTTCGCTTTAGGGCTGGTGTCATTATTGGTGCGGTTGGGCTGCTATTGATTGCAGGATTTATTTTCAGCAATATGGGCGGCGAATTCATACCTAAATTTGATGAGGGCGATATTGCATTTCAGGCCTTGATAAAACCAGGGAGTGGTCTTACGGAATCAATTGAAGCTTCAAAAAAACTTCAAAATTTAATCAATGAATTTCCTGAAGTAAAAACAGTGGTTTCAAGGATTGGTGTGGCCGAAATACCAACAGACCCAATGCAATGGACATTGCCGATAGCTATATCATTCTTGAAAAGGATAAGAGCAAATGGACTTCCGCAGATAGTAAGGAGGAACTCATAGAAAAAATACAGAAAAAAATTTCAGTTGTTCCCGGTGTGAATTTCGTGTTTACGCAACCTGTGGAACTTCGTTTTAACGAATTGCTTACGGGTGTTCGGGAGGACGTGGCCATTAAATTGTACGGAGAAGATTTGGGCGTGTTGGCAGATAAGGTTCAGGAAATCGCAGCGGTTATCAGAAGCGTTCCCGGAGCGGCCGACCTCAATGTGGAAGCCACGAGTGGTTTGCCACAGATGACGGTAGAATACAATCGTGCAAAAATGGCACAGTACGGTGTAACCGTTGATAAGCTGAATGATTATGTAAGTGCCGCCTTTTCAGGGGAAGCAGCAGGTGTGATTTTTGAGGGCGAAAAACGCTTTGATGTGGTCATTCGTTTGGCGAAGGACTTTAGACAGGACATCAACAGCCTTAAAAATCTATATATCGATTTACCAAATGGTGCCCAAGTTCCGCTAAAGGAAGTAGCGGACATCAGTTACAAACCTGGTCCAATGCAGATTTCAAGGGACAATACCTCGCGTCGTATTTCGGTAGGAGTCAATGTTCGTGGGCGAGATGTAAAATCGATGGTCGAGGAAATTCAGCAAAAACTGGAAACGGAAGTGAAACTGCCACCGGGTTATTTTGTAACCTACGGAGGTTCGTTTGAAAACCTGCAACGTGCGTCAGACCGATTGATGATTGTAGTACCTATTGCACTTTTTCTGATATTCATATTGCTCTATTTTGCATTGAGCTCGTTCTCGCAGTCTGTAATGATTTATATGGCAGTGCCTCTGGCGGCCATAGGTGGCGTGTTTGCGCTTTGGATACGGGGAATGCCCTTTAGTATTTCAGCAGGAGTCGGATTTATCGTACTCTTTGGAGTTGCGGTATTGAACGGTTTGGTACTGATAAACAAATTCAACGAATTAAAAGAAAGTGGAATGACAGACTTAAAGAAACGAATATACGAAGCAACACACGAACGGTTACGACCAATTTTGCTAACCGCAACGGCGGCCATTATGGGCTTTATCCCAATGGCGATTTCTACCTCAGGAGGTGCCGAGGTACAGCGACCATTGGCAACAGTAGTGATTGGTGGATTGCTTACGGCCACGTTTTTAACCCTAGTAGTCCTTCCGGTATTGTATTATTGGTTGGAATCAAGAAAGGAACGAAACAATACTGATGGTGATGTAAGCTATATCAACAAATCCACGAACATTGTAACCGTATTATTGATGGTGGGTGGTTTGATGGCTTCCGGAACTGCGGTGGCCCAAGACACCAATCAAGATGGCACAATTCCTAAAACCTTGACTGTAGATGAGGCCATCGCTTTGGCAAAACAGAATTATCCATCGCTTAAGGAAAGTGAAGCGTTTATTGAAAGGGAAAAGGCTATGAAAGGCACCAGTTTTGACCTTGGTAGCACACAAGTTTTCACGGGAAAGGAAGAATATGGAAATAATCTTCCCGGGGTACAGACAACCATTGGTGTGCAACAGGGCAACATTGAATTGCTTTCGGGATTTTCAAAATCCAAGTTTTATAAAGAGCGTATTGTTTTGGGAGAGAAGTTTTACGTAGCGAGTGAGCAACAGTTGGTGCGCAATGTGATGCAAGCATACGACCAGATTAATTATTACAAGGCACAGTTGCGTTTTGCAGACCAATTGGACAGTATTTATGCCAATTTCAAGACCGCTGCCCAACTTCGTTATGACACTGGAGAAACAGGTAAGCTGGAATTTATTTCAGCCTCTTCCGAATTTCAACAGCTTCAAGTGTTAAGGCAACAAGCCTATGACGATATTGAAATTGCCAAACGTGCCTTAAAACAATATTTGGGAACGGATGAAACCATCGAAACAGTTGATGGTTTTTACGAGCCATTGG
>JBPCUN010000051.1:0-10403 GCA_051011115.1 Weeksellaceae bacterium | reverse complement strand
AATTATTACCACGTGGATGTGGTCGCTGATGCTTTTACAGAGGGTTTCTGTGCTGGAGAAAAGTCTGGTAAACAATCAGGAAAGGATGAGATTATATCTAAGCTGGTTAAAAATAGAATAGAAGAATTAACTCAAAAAGCCAATCAAGTATATATTTTGACTTCTCGTGTTGTGAATTATATTCAAAAAAATGGGTTTAAAATTAATTCTTTTCATTTAAATATTTTCCATGAAAACCCAAAGGCTATTTTAGCTGTTGACAACAAACTTCTCTTAGATGATTTTTTTGTAGAGAGTACATACTCTAAAATTTTTGAAATGAAACGTATTTTTGACGAGATATTTAATGTAGATTTAGATATGGGATTAATTGGTTCAGATAATCTTGATTTAGAGTTATTATATGAAGATGGCTATGAATATTCGGAACAGTTTGCTTAATGTCAAAAAAACGCCGATTAACACACGCCCAGAGAAATAAATCTCTATCAGAGGATCTCAAATTAGGAGGTAAATATTATGATTGGGTAATAACAACATCGTTTTATTCTTCTATACATTTCCTAGAAAATAAACTTCTTCCCATAAATATAGGAGGAGTTACTTGTGATAGTATTCAAAAAGTAAAGAATGCTTATCAACAAAAGGGTCGACATATTGCGCGATTAAAACTGATTCAAATTAATGCACCCGTAGATATTGCTATTGGTTATAAGTGGCTTGATGATAAATCTCGATTTTCTCGATACACCACTTACAAAGTTACCGTTACAGAGGCCGATAAGGCATTACAATATTTGGGCAAAATAGAAATGTTCAGTAAGTAATAAATATTAAAAATTTAGCTAATATTTTAGCATCTGTCATGCTTAATTTATTTCAGCAACTTCTCAAATTAATTAAATTGCTTTTAGGCTTTTCTTTAATTCCTTTCTTCTCATATTCTATCCAAAAACTTCATAAAATATGTTTAAATTCGCAATTTAGGAACCAAAACACACAAAATGCATTATAATCCGAACGACATAGAATCTAAGTGGCAAAAAATTTGGAAAGAGAAGCAAACCTTTAAAGCAGAGAATAATTCTGATAAACCCAAATATTATGTGTTAGACATGTTCCCTTATCCTTCGGGCGCAGGTTTACATGTGGGGCATCCACTTGGATATATTGCTTCTGATATTTATGCAAGGTATAAACGCCATAAGGGTTTTAATGTATTGCATCCCATGGGTTATGATTCTTTTGGTTTACCAGCAGAACAGTACGCTATACAAACAGGGCAGCATCCCGATACTACGACTAAGGAGAATATTGCACGATACCGAGAACAATTAGATAAAATTGGATTTTCCTTTGACTGGAGCAGAGAAGTTAGAACCTCTAATCCAGATTATTACAGATGGACGCAATGGATATTTTTGCAACTCTTTAATAGTTATTACGATAACGATGCAGATAAAGCATTACCTATTTCAGCTTTAGTTGAAAAATTTGAACAAGAAGGGAATCAAAATGTAAATGCAACGACAGACCAAGAAGAAACTTTTACAGCAGAGGAGTGGAAACAATATTCAGGAAAAGAAAAATCTGATATTTTATTAAATTATAGACTAACCTATTTAGCGGAGGCAGAGGTGAATTGGTGTCCAGACTTAGGAACGGTACTCGCCAATGATGAAGTAGTGAATGGTGTTTCAGAAAGAGGCGGTTATCCTGTGATTCGTAAAAAGATGACCCAATGGATGATGCGCATTACAGCCTATGCAGATAGGTTATTAAACGGAATTGCCTTTAATGAAAATGCCTTAGATTGGGCAGATGCTTTAAAAGAAAGTCAGAAAAACTGGATAGGAAAATCTAAAGGTGCCGAGGTTAAGTTTAAAGTCAAAGATTCTGAGGAGCAAATAGCAGTATTCACCACAAGACCAGATACTATTTTTGGTGTTTCATTTATGGTTTTGGCTCCAGAGCATGAGTTGGTGCAGCAAATAACAACAGCCGATAGAAATGTGGCAGTGAATGCTTATATAGATGCAACGGCCAAACGCAGCGAACGTGAGCGCATGGCAGATGTTAAAAAGATTACAGGAGAATTTACAGGAGCCTATGTGGTGCATCCATTTACGGGAGAAGATGTCCCAGTTTGGATTGCCGACTATGTGTTAGCGGGCTATGGAACAGGTGCTGTTATGGCGGTTCCAGCGGGTGATGAGCGTGATTATGCTTTTGCCAAACATTTTGAGATTAACATTCCAGATATTTTTGATGGGGTAGATATTTCTGAGCAGGCTTATGCAGATAAAGATGGAAAAGCCAAACTTCAAAATTCTGATTTCCTAGATGGTTTAGTGGTAAAAGAGGCTCTGCCTAAAGCCATTGCAGCCATAGAAGAAAAGGGAATAGGTGAGGGCAAAGTAAATTACAGATTGCGAGATGCCGTATTTAGCCGTCAAAGATATTGGGGAGAGCCGGTGCCAATGTATTTTAAAAATGATATTCCTACACCAATTCCAGAGCAATGTTTACCGCTAGAATTGCCAGAAGTAGATGAATATTTACCTACAGAAACTGGAGAACCTCCATTAGGAAGAGCCGAAGTTTGGGCTTGGGATGAGGTAAATCAAAAGGTGGTTTCTAACGGCTTAATAGATGAACAAACGGTGTTCCCTATAGAACTCAATACCATGCCAGGTTGGGCAGGGAGTTCTTGGTACTTATTCCGCTATATGGATGCGAATAATGAGGATGCATTTGCATCGAAAGAAGCACTAGATTATTGGGAAAATGTAGATCTATATATTGGGGGTAGTGAGCATGCTACAGGACATTTATTATATGCTAGATTTTGGACTAAATTCTTAAAGGACAGAGGTTTTGTAAATGTAGATGAACCTTTTAAAAAGTTGATTAACCAAGGTATGATCTTGGGGGATAGTGCTTTTGCTCATAGGATTGGTCTGAATGTGTTGAATAAATCAGAATATCCTCAAGAATTTATAGATGAGGTAAGTGTTTTAAAGAATACTTATATAAGTTCAGATTTACCAGAATATCTTAAAAAAAATCACGAAAGGCAAACACCTGAATGGATTGAGAAACAAACAAAGTTAACAGATCTTATTAAAAGCATCGTGGCAGAGATCGCTGGTAAATATGAAGTGACTAAATTAGATTTGGCACCGGCTCCAGATACATTTAGATTTATCAAAAGCCATGTAGATGTAAATATCGTGGACGGGAATAATGTATTAGACACACAGAAATTTAAAAACTGGAGAAATGATTTAGCCGAGGCTGAATTTATAAGTGGAGGTGACGGTAAGTTCTATGTTTCTCGTGAGGTAGAAAAAATGTCTAAATCTAAATATAATGTAGTAAACCCAGATGATATTGCCGAGGAGTTTGGTGCAGATACCTTGAGAATGTATGAGATGTTTTTGGGGCCAATAGATCAAGCAAAACCATGGAATACCAATGGGCTTAGTGGTGTTTTCGGGTTTCTTAAAAAATTCTGGAAGTTGTATTTTAATGGAGAGGAATTTTCTGTTTCTGATGCCGAACCAAGCAAGGATGAATATAAAGTGTTGCATGTTTTAATTAAAAAAGTAACCGAAGATATAGAAGGCTTTTCTTTTAACACTTCTGTTTCTGCCTTTATGATTGCAGTAAACGATTTTCAAAAATTAAAAACCAACAAACGGGCTATTTTAGAACCTATGAGTATTCTTATATCGCCTTTTGCCCCTCATATTGCAGAAGAATTATGGTCTTTGTTAGGACATGAGGAGAGTATTGCAACAGCGGAGTTTCCGTTGTTTGAAGAAAAATACTTGGTAGAAGATAGCAAAGAATATCCTATTTCATTTAATGGTAAAATGAGATTCACATTAGAATTACCTTTAGATTTAAACAAAGAAGAAATAGAAAAAGCAGTGATGGCAGATGAGCGTACACAGAAATATTTGGACGGTAGAACCCCTAAAAAAGTGATTATTGTACCAGGAAAGATTGTCAATTTGGTAGGGTAAGATTAAAATATAATTGAAACAAAAAGGCTCTGAACGCAATGTTCAGAGCCTTTTATCTGTTTATTAGTATATAATTTTAATAAATTTATTTCTTGCTCCAAGAATCTCTTAAAGGCACTGTTCTATTAAATATTAAATTATCTTCTTTACTGTCTTTATCAACTACAAAATATCCTATACGCTGAAACTGGAACTTATCTTCTGGTTGAGCGTCAGCCAAGGACGGTTCTGCAAAACCTTTTACAACTTCTAATGAATTTGGGTTGATGAAATCCATAAAGTCAGTTTCTTTGTCGCCATCAGGGTTCTCTACAGTGAATAATCTATCATATAAATTTACAGTTACAGGTACATTCTTTTCTGCAGAAACCCAATGTAAAGTTCCTTTTACTTTACGCTTACTAGCCTCGGTATTGCTACCACTTTTAGTTTCTGGGTCATATGTGGCGTAAATTGTAGTGATTTCTCCGTTCTCGTCTTTATCAACACGGGTAGCTTTAACAAAATAAGCCCCTTTTAATCTGACTTCTTGATCTAGAGAAAGTCTGAAGAACTTTTTAGGAGCTTGTTCCATAAAGTCTGCACGCTCTATGTATAGTTCTCTAGAGAATGGAACCATTCTTGAACCTGCTGATTCATCTTCTGGATTATTTTCAATCTCTAAGTCTTCTATTTGGCCTTCTGGGTAATTTTCTATCACTAATTTCACAGGGTCCAAAACCGCAAACACACGGGGTGCTATTTGGTTTAAATGTTCTCTGATTGAATGTTCTAATAATGAAATATCAATTAAATTTTCTCTTTTGGCCACACCAGCTTTCTCCCAGAAGTCTTTGATAGCTTTTGGAGTATATCCTCTTCTTCTTAAACCAGATAGCGTTGGCATGCGGGGGTCATCCCATCCATCCACAATGCCGTCTTCTACCAATTGACGCAATTTTCGTTTACTCGTTATAAGATAGCTTACATTACCTCTAGCAAACTCTCTTTGTTTCGGTTTGGGTTCTTGATCGTTATATTCACTAACTTGTTCTAGATACCAATTGTATAGGGGTCTATGATTTTCAAATTCTAATGAACATAATGAGTGTGAAATGCCTTCTATGAAATCACTTTCACCATGTGCCCAGTCATACATTGGGTATATCTTCCAATCTGTTCCTGTCCTATGGTGTGCCTTGTTTAGCATCCTATACATCACGGGGTCCCGCATATTCATATTCGGAGAGGTCATGTCTATTTTTGCCCGAAGCACATGAGAGCCTTCTGGAACCTCTCCATTTTTCATTTTTTCAAACAATTCTAAACTCTCATCTACAGGTCTATTTCTATAGGGGCTTTCTACACCATCTTCAAATGGTGTTTTACGTTGCTCCACAATAAGCTCAGAAGGTTGGTCATCTACATAGGCCTTTCCATCTTTAATCATCTGTACAGCCCATTCATACAATTGTTGAAAATAATCTGAGGCATAACATTCTTTATCCCACTCAAAGCCAAGCCATTGTAGGTCACTCTTGATAGAGTCCACAAATTCCTGTTCTTCTTTTTCTGGATTTGTGTCATCAAATCTCAAGTTTACAGGTGCGTTGTAGCGTCTCCCTAAATCAAAATTAATACAGATTGCTTTTGCATGACCAATATGAAGGTACCCATTAGGTTCTGGAGGAAACCTAAACCTTAATTGTTCTACAGGAAATCCTTTTTTGATATCACCATTAATGATTTGTTCTATAAAATGGTTAGGTTCTGGTATATTCATATTTTATCTTAAGTAAAAGCAAAGATAAACAATCATCATATTATACAAAGTATTAGAAGGAATCAGATTTAATCTATTTTGAATGCTTCTAAATTAACACTTATTAACAAAATCTGACAAGTGTCATTGATATAAACAGTCCATGCTTTCGTATTTTTGTCAGTACGTATGGGGATTATATATTTAATGATAATGGCAAGTGTATCTTTAGCGTTGGTGTTTTTAGTTCTATTCATCATCGGTGTAAAGAAGGGGCAGTTTGATGAAGACGAGTCTCCAGCGATAAGAATTTTAAAAGATAATAAATAAGAATAATCATAAGTGTATGGAAACTTTTCGTTATGATAATAAGATTGTAAAGTATTTTATTTACGCTACAATTTTTTGGGGGGTGCTAGCTTTTATACTTGGGGTAACGGTAGCTACGCTATTGTTTTACCCACAGTTGCCTGAGGCTATTTTCGGAACTGATGATGGTAGTATAACCAATTTGTTTGGGGGCACTATAGATGGTCTTTCTAGTACACAAGGTGCTGTTGGGTTTGGTAGGTTAAGAATGCTACATACCTCTGCTGCCATTTTTGCTTTCGTTGGTAATGGTGTGTTTGCGGGTGTGTATTACTCGCTTCAACGTTTGTTGAAAACAAGGATGGGAAGTGACATACTTAGCTGGGTGAACTTCTGGGGTTGGCAATTGACTTTAATCCTTGTTGTAATTACATTTTTCTTAGGATTTAATACTTCTAAAGAATATGCTGAGCATGAATGGCCATTAGACATTGCAATTGCAGTCATTTGGATTGTTTTTGGTGTCAACATGTTTATCACGATTTCTAAAAGAAGGGTAAGGCACTTGTATGTAGCTATATGGTTCTATATTGCTACTTGGGTGGGGATTACCATGTTGCACGTTTTTAATAATTTAGAGTTACCAGTTAACTTCAATCCATTAGCTCCAAAAAGCTATTCTGTGTATGCGGGAGTGCAAGATGCTTTAGTACAGTGGTGGTACGGGCACAATGCGGTTGCGTTTTTCTTGACAACACCTGTATTAGGACTTATGTACTATTATTTGCCAAAAGCTGCCAATAGACCAGTATTCTCTTATAAATTATCTATCATACACTTCTGGTCTTTAATATTTGTATATATCTGGGCTGGACCACATCACTTATTATATACTTCTTTGCCAGGTTGGGCTCAGGCATTAGGGACTGGGTTCTCTGTAATGTTGATTGCGCCATCTTGGGGTGGTATGTTAAATGGTCTTTTAACGCTTAGAGGAGCATGGGATAAAGTGAGAGAAGATCCTATTCTTAAATTATTTGTGGTAGCAGTAACATGTTATGGTATGGCAACATTTGAGGGGCCAATGCTAGCTACTAAAACATTAAATAAAATTGGACACTTTACAGACTGGGTTATTGCTCACGTTCACGTAGGTACACTTGGCTGGAATGGGTTCATCATATTTGGTATGGTATATTGGTTAATTCCAAAATTATTTAATACTAAATTATACTCAAGAAGTATGGCCAACGCCCACTTCTGGTTAGGAACATTAGGAATCATATTTTATGCTATTCCAATGTACATGGCTGGATGGACACAAGGGTTGATGTGGAAACAATTTAATCCGTCAGGTACACTAGCATACGCTAACTTCCTGCAAACTGTTACTGAAATTTTCCCATATTATATCATGCGAGCTATCGGTGGTGTGTTATATTTAACAGGATCTATCCTATGGGTTATCAATGTTTGGAAAACAGTTGCTAAAGGAACTTTTGTGGCAAACGAAGAGGCACAGGCTCCTGCATTAACTAAGAAGACTACTTCAAGAGAGAAAGGAGAAGACTTACACCCATGGATTGAAAGAAGACCTGTTATCTTAACTGTTCTTGCTTTATTAGCTTTAGCAATAGGTGGATTAGTTGAAATTGTTCCAACTTTAGCTGTGAAATCTAATATACCTACCATTGCAAGTGTAGAGCCATACACACCACTAGAAATGGAAGGGCGTGACTTGTATATTAGAGAAGGTTGTAACGCTTGTCACTCACAAATGATTAGACCTTTCCGTGATGAAGTTAAACGTTATGGGGAATATTCTAAACCAGGTGAGTTTGTTTATGATCACCCATTCTTGTGGGGGTCTAAACGTACTGGGCCAGATTTAGCTAGAGAAGGTGGTAAGAGAAATGATTCATGGCACTATAAGCATATGTGGAACCCGAGACAAACATCAGAGGGATCAATTATGCCACGTTACCCATGGTTGATTGACAATACTTTAGATAGAAGCTTAACGATTGAAAAAATGCAAGCATTGAATACACTTGGCGTGCCTTATGAAAAAGAAGAAATGACCCAAGAAGCAGCTTTTGCCGCAATGGATGCACAGGCATTGGAAATTGAACAAACTATATTTAATGAGTCTCCTGACCTTAAAGATCTTTTTGATAGTCAAAAAGCAGAGCGAGGTGAAAACTTCGTTGCATTAAGAGATAGAGAGATTGTTGCTTTAATTTCTTACTTACAGCGTCTAGGAGTGGATATTAGTAAACAAGAAACAGAAACCGCAAGTAATTAAGAAAAATGCTTAAATACTATAAAGAATATTTATCAGAGTATCAATATGCTGATTGGATTCAATTAGTCATCTTAATATCATCTATTCTATTCTTTGTGCTGTTGGTATATCTTGTGTTAAATAAACCGAAAAATTATTATAAAAATACTTCAGAATTACCATTGGATGATGAAGATCCATTATTCTGAAAATATAAAAATAGATTGATATGAAACATCGTACTCCAGGTTCCGTTTTTATACCCTTGCTATTACTTGTCATTCTTGCTGCGTTCATGATGATAATTCCTGTGGATTTCTTACCACAGAATGGTTTATCTGGGATTATTCCAAATGCTTGGAATCAATTGGTAAATGTACTATCCTACTGGGTAGTTTGGGTAGTTCTTCTATTGGCTTTAATTATGCTTTTAGTGGTAGATGGGTTAAACAAAGTAATCGAAAGAAAGAGATTTGCTCAATTATCTCCTGATGAGAAAGCAGTTTATTTAAAAGAAAAAGAAGAAGGATTTTTCAAGAGACTTATTAGATCTTCTAAAGAAAAACAATCCGAGGAAGAAGAGAAAGAAATTATCTTGGATCACGGATTTGACGGTATTCTTGAGCTTGATAATGCTTTGCCTCAATGGTGGGTTGCTATGTTTTATTTAGGAATAGTATATTGTTTTATCTATATTGTTGCATATTTTACTACAGATTTTGCACACATGGATATAGAGTATGAGGTAGAGGCTGCTAGAATGGAATCACAATTTGCAGACTGGGTAAAACAAAATGATATCAATGTAGAGCAAGCAGATATTGCTAATGCAGATGTTGAGCATGGTAAAGAAGTCTTTAATAATATTTGTGCAACTTGTCATACTGCTAATGGTGGTGGTGCAGCTGGACCAAACTTAACAGATGAATATTGGATCAACCATTTAGATGAAGACTTATATAAGAATATATATACTGTAGTTTACGATGGTTCGCCTAATAATCCAGCAATGCAAGCTTTTGGGCAAACTAAACAATTAACAGGTCTAGATATACAAGATGTTGCAGCTTATGTACACTCTCTGAATCAAGAAGAGCCAGTAGTAACAGAAGCTGAAGGAGGTTTAGCGCCACAGGGTGATATAGTAGAGAGTTGGAAACGATAATTGATAATTTGAAATATATATCATAAAAAAGTGTAACTTAGGTTACACTTTTCTGTTTGTATAATTATTAACTTTAATATTGTATCAAATAAGCGGTCATGAGCGATGAAATCAAAGATAAAGGCCTGGAAAACGAAATAGAAAGCTTTAGAAATAGTTTAGGAACAGCAGATCGTTCTGGAAATAGAAAATGGGTTTTTGCTAAAAAACCGACAGGTAAGTACTACAACTACCGGAGCATGGTGGCCTGGTTTTTATTGGCAATGCTTGTCATTTTACCATTCATCAAAATTAATGGTAATCCATTATTTAAGTTCGATGTGATAAAAAGAGAATTTTATATTTTCAGTTATCCTTTCTTCACGTCAGACTTTAAGATTTTTGCGATAGGTATGATTACCTCAATCGTTTTTATTATTCTCTTTACAGTGGTATATGGTAGGATATTCTGTGGTTGGATTTGTCCGCAAACTATATTCCTTGAGATGGTCTTCAGAAAAATTGAATTTTTAATAGATGGAGATCGTAATAAACAAATTAAATTATCTAAACAAGAGTGGGACGAAGAGAAGATTCGTAAAAGATTATTGAAGTGGACAATTTATGCCTTAATCTCATTCATTATTGCCAATATATTATTTGCGTGGGTTATTGGAATAGATGCTTTAAGAGACTTAATAGTAGAGGGACCTTTAGAACATATGAGCACCTTTGTAGGATTATTAATCTTCACAGGATTGTTTTACTTTGTTTTCACATGGTTTAGAGAACAAGCGTGTGTTTTGGTATGCCCTTATGGTAGATTGCAGGGAGTCCTCATCGATAAAAAGACGATTATCGTTGCATATGATTATAAGCGAGGAGAAAGAGAAG
>JBPCUN010000050.1:0-6777 GCA_051011115.1 Weeksellaceae bacterium | reverse complement strand
CTAACCATCTGAGCTACCTCGCCGTTAAAGGACTGCAAATATAAGTTTTATTTTAAATTCTCAAAAATTAATTATGAAATTCTTAATATTTCTTTTGCAAGACATATCATTCGCTCGTCACCAGTGTGTTTTCCAGGCTCATCAGAGATTTTTACCGTAGGCACCCATTCATTGTCGGAGGTTAATACATCCGTTAATTTCATAACTATATTCATAGGTTTTAAATTTACATCATTGGTAAGATTAGTGCCTATACCAAATGAAATTCCTATTTTGCCTTGCGTTGCCTCTGTAATAGCCTGTACTTTTGTAGGGTTTAGCCCATCAGAAAATATAATATACTTATAATGGGGATTGATTCCATGAATTTTATAATGTGCTATCGTTTTATTGGTAAATTCTACTGGATCCCCACTATCATGACGTACACCATCAAACAATTTAGCAAATTTGGTATCAAATTGTTTGAAGAAAACATCCGTTGTATAAGTATCAGACAAGGCGACACCTAGATCACCACGATATACGTCTACCCAATGTTCTAATGCCATAGCATTGGCCATTTTAAACCCATATTCTGCCGCATGAAACATAAACCATTCATGGGCGTGGGTACCTATGGGTTTGGTTTGGTAAAGCATTGCCATGTGAACATTGCTAGACCCTGTGAAACTTTCTCCTCTGTGTTCCATCAAAGTTTTCACAATCAATCTATGTACATGATAGCTGTGTCTTCTCCTCGTACCAAATTCAGCAAACTTGACATTTAACTCATTATATAGATCAACTTTTTTGAGTGTATTGGCTACGATTTCTTCATCGCTATCTCTTGTCTGTCCTGTAGCATCATAATACAATTCAGAAATCAAGGCTAATAACGGTACTTCCCATAAAATAGTTCTGTACCAATAGCCCTCAACCCTAACTTCTAAGTTTTCGCCTTCTTGATGAATTTCTACTTCTGTAGGGTCATATCTATAACCCTCTAAAAAGTCAATATATGCAGGATTTAAATAGGGACAATTAATGGTTAAAAAATGTTTTTCATCTTTGGTAAGCTGTAGTTTTGCCATATTATCTACCGCGGAACGTAGTAAATCTCCAAATCCTTCTGGGAAAGGATGATTGCCTCTATTGATGAATTTATATTTCGCTTTCCTATCAGGAAATAGCTTTACTACAGCACATTGCATCGTAAATTTATAAAAATCATTATCGAGTATGGAGTTAAATATCTTGGTGTTTGGAATCATTTGTAAATTTTATAAGATATATAATGTGTATAAATATAAGGAAAAGGAAATAAAATAATTAAATTTGATACCATGAGAAATTTTATTTTAGCAAGTACCTCTACGGTATACGGTAGTGTATTTTTATCTTATTTAAAAGATGAATTAATTGCATTATATCAAGATATAGACGAAATATTATTTATTCCCTTTGCCAGACCTTCTGGTCTCTCTCATGATGCCTACCTAGACAAAGCGAAAGAATTTTTTGATACGATTGATAAAAAAGTAGTCGGTCTGCATACTTTTGAGGATAAGCAATTAGCTATTAGAAAAGCCCAGGGTATTTTTACAGGTGGTGGTAATACCTTTCTCTTAGTGAAAATGATGTATCAATATGATTTATTCCCAATCCTCAAAGAAGTTATCAATCAAGGAACTCCCTATTTAGGAACATCTGCAGGTAGTAATATTGGTGGGTTAAATATGAAAACCACCAATGATATGCCCATCGTGTACCCTCCAAGTTTTGATACCATGGGATTAGTGCCTTTTAATATTAATCCGCATTACCTAGATCCAGACCCAGATTCTACCCATAACGGTGAAACTAGAGAAACTCGTCTACTAGAATTTTTGACACAAAATGATGAAATGGTGATCGGTCTTAGAGAAGGAAATTGGATACGTGCCATCGGAGATTCATTAACCATTGAGGGTCCTAAACAATCTAGGATATTTATTAAAGATAAAGAACCTTTTGAAGTTGAATCAAAGTTTAATCTTTTAGATCTTATCCAATAAGATAGGTAAAATTAAAAAATCCATTAATTACGTATTTAATCGTATTTAATGGATTTTTTTAATATATATACCTAAGAAGTTTTATTTATTATTGTGAGCTTGATCTGCTAATTCGATACCTTCTACAATCAGGTGAAATACATCTACTTTATTTTCTAAACTGAGTAGATAATTTCTGACTTTGGTTCTATTCTCTTCAGATTCCAACAACTCATAAATTTCTAGTATAATCAACCATTCTGTGGGATGCTTCAATTTAATTTCTTCAAATATGGAAAGTAATTTATAAGCTTCTGTATCTCCATTTTCTCGCATATCTCTCACCATCTGATATTTTATGTGTAATGGTTTTTGAGCTTCTGTAACAGTCCTCTTTCGCATTTTTTCTGCTAGTACTTCAGAAATTAAGTCAAATGAACTTGCATCTGCTGGCCCAGCAAATACCGATACGATTTCGCTACCCACTGCCATATCATATACGCCCCATTCTGGCTTAAATAAATATTCATCTTTGTATTGAACCGTACAATTTTTAAAAGAGATTAAAAGTATTTTGCCAAATCTATTTCTAGTTCCTGTAATCACCTCTCCCTCTACAGTAATACCCCCTTCAAAAGTTAATTTCGTCTTTTCACCTTCTCTAATGTGATAGGCTTCTAAATCATAGGGAGACATTTGTTCTATAGGAATATTAATGTGCTCTAATTTCCCAATAGGCGAACCAAAACCCTCAGCATGCGTTTGAACTCCATGGCTTATGAGTTCCTTATCTCTATAACTAAGTGCAGTAGGACCTGTGGTATTTATATATATCGGCCGATTAAACTCATCGGTAAGCACAGAGGTAAGGTGTCCAGATACTTGCAAGCCTGTATTGTATTCGATCGTACCTAAATCTTTTGATTCTAATAATTTATTTAACCCAGAAATACCACCTTGTCGCAAAGCCATTTTATTGGCAAATTGTTCTAATACAAAACTTAAATGTGCAAAATCTGGTGTTACAAATAATTGAGGCTGTGGTTTGGTAATATCAAATTCGACATCTGCTGCCTCTATAGTATAGGGTATTTTCTTTACGGCAGGTTGCATACAAGACTCACTTTCTCCGATAGAAGATAATAAACCTGCACCATAAATTTTTGGATTGTCTAGGGTGCCGATAAGCCCATACTCTACTGTCCACCAATGTAAATTTCTGATTTTAGACATTTCTGAAGGCGCTCCCATATTATTTTGTAAATAAACAATAGCTTCTTCTGCCTCTTTAATTTCTTCTGGCGTAGCATTAGGGTCTTCTTTTACAATAGATATATGCCTAACTGCCTCATACATTTCAAAATCCTTGGCAGAAGAAATAGCTTTACTCCCGATTTCCCCGAAACGTCTTAAGTATTCTGCATATTCTGGATTGGCAATAATCGGTGCATGCCCTGCAGCCTCATGTATGATATCTGGAGCTGGCGTGTATTCTATATGTTTAAGTTGTCTAATATCTTCGGCAATAACAAGCACATTATAAGCCTGAAACTCCATAAATGCGGAAGGTGGAATAAAACCATCTACAGCGACGGCAGCCCATCCGATTTCTTTCAAAATACGATTCATTCCGTACATGTTTGGAATATAATCGATGGCGATTCCTGTTTTTCTAAGACCTTCTAAATAAGATTGATGCGCGACTTTGGATAAATGCTTCACATTTTTACGCATCACATAACGCCACACAGCTTGATCCACTGGCGTATATGCATCATAATCTTGGTTATTGATAAATTGTTTCAGATGTGCAGGTAGCTTCTTTAATACCTCATTCTCTTGGTACCCCATAAAAAGATAAATTTTATGTAAAATACAAAAAAATTTATCTATACCCGTAATGATGATATCAATTATAAGAAATCTTTAACTTTTTAATGATTTAAATAATCAAATATTTTTTATTTACTATCCTAGCTTCCGATTATATGATAAAGCTTAATATTTGGATAAGGTTGATAAAATATGCCTTTAAACCAATTAATTAGTGGAGCAGAAAATATTTATTTAAAAAATCTCCATTTTGGAATAATCTCAAATAAACCATACCCAACAAATACAAACAAGGTAAATAAGGGTGCTAAAGTTCTAAGCAATGAAAATTCTGGATTTACAAGAACAATGGTAAACAAACTGGCTATCACTGTATAAACACCAATTTTTTTATAGTTCCAGGTGAGATAAATTCCAGCCAATGAAATTAGCCCGAGAACAATTACCGTATAGTTATACCATAATGGTTCTCGCTGTAGAGATGGATCTGGCAATACATCCATTGTAAAGATATTATAAACTCTAATGCCTACAATAGATAAAATCATAAGCGCCACAAAGGCTAAAATAAACTTAAAGCCAAAAGACTTTTCTGCCGTTTCATTTTCGAAATAATCGTTTCTCATATATTCAGTAACTACATGATTATACACTTTTTTGTATCATCATGCTATTGAAGATCAAACTTATAAAATTAACGTGACTTTTATCGTAGAATTTTCACAAAATAAAAAAGCACCTCAAAAATTTGTGGTGCTCATAGTATATAATAATGTAAAACGTTGAAAAATATATTTTTATTTAAAAATAGAGTTTAACAACCTTGTTTTATCATTAATTTCTTCTTCTAGAGAGATCATAGATTCAGTTCTTAAAACCTCGTCAATCTCGTCTATTCTATAGATTACCTCTTTCGCATCTCTTGTATCTTTTGCTCTAATTTTACAGAAGATATTAAATTTACCTGAAATAACGCTTGCAACTGTTACGTTTGGAATCTCACGCAATTTCTGCATAACTGAATCTGTTTTATTAGACTTGGTAAGAAGGATACCTACATACGCTATAAAATCATAACCCATTCTTGCATAATCTACTTGTAACGTTGTTCCTTGTATTACACCCGCATCTTCCATCTTCTTAACTCTCACGTGTATCGTACCAGCAGATACATTCATCTTTTTCGCAATCTCTGTAAACGGCATTCGGGTATTTTCAATCAAGAAATTTAGAATTTGCTTATCTACTGCATCTATTTGATATTTATCTTTCATTCTAGTCTAATTATTATTGTGAAGTGCAAATTTACGACTATTTCTGCAAATATTGTAAGATTTACATAAATTTTACAAAGAATTAAAGCTAATATTTATCATTCTTTAAATTTGATAAAAGAATATGTATTATTTCCCATAGAGTCTATCTTTTTAACTCTCACAGAATCTTTAACTTTTTTGGGAACAGTATCTAATTCTTCTTCACGTTTAAATAATTCTCTGAAGGAATTAAAGGATTTGGTGTAAATCACCCCTGCGCCATAACTCTGTGCAAATGTTGAGTTGGAATGATAATTTTCTATACCCAATGTGGTAGGCCTAGAAAACCCTCTTAGGATTAGTCCCCCATCAGCCTTTTCAGATATATCATAATCCAACTCTACTTGTGTAGTTACTGCTTCATTATATTCTGTACCTATAGGTGCACCCACCGCTCCATTGATACGTAAGCGATCATTAATTGCCCAGTTTAATTGAGTTTGTATTCTATCAGATTCTTGGTTGCGGTCTGTTGCTTGTAAATAAGTTGGATTAATCTCTAAACCAGGAATAATACTGCTAAAAATATTACCAACTTGTTTTCCTAAAAGCTCAAAAGCAGAGGCTGTTGCAGCGCCTGTAGCCGTACCAGCTGATAGTAATTCATCAGTACCAAATCTACCTAAAACAAGCAAAAAGCTGGCTTGTTTCATTAATTCATCTGTTGTTGATGACAATCGAGTCTTCAGTGAATTAGAGATTTGACTACCCGCACTCGGTGTTAAAATATCAAAATTGATGTCTGTATTTTCTAAGCTTCCTGTAATATCTATCACTAAATCTACCAT
Organism: Weeksellaceae bacterium; assembly: GCA_051011115.1. GTDB lineage: Bacteria > Bacteroidota > Bacteroidia > Flavobacteriales > Weeksellaceae > Profundicola. The sequence continues at coordinate 825 of JBPCUN010000050.1, read as the reverse complement.
AGTAGGTTGATTATTAGACAATCCTAGATAATCCCCTACATTATTGACATACCTAGAATAAACCGCCCTTACGCCCAATGCAGCATTATATGGATCTCCATTAAAACGAATAAATCCACCTTCTTCAATTTGAAAATCCTTGTCAACAACCAGATACTCCCTATAATTATAAGTACCACCACTCAAACGATATTCTCCATCAATATTGAGTTTACCAGCTTTATTCATTTGAATTTTGAAATCATCAGCTACTCCCCTAGCAGAAATCGCATCATCGGTTTGTGCATCTAATACCAAATTCACCGCAGTACCTTCGTCTACATTCATAGATAAATCGATTGTTACTCCAGAAATTCCTTGCTGATTTTCTTCATTTTCTATTAAATTTCCCGTTTCATCATAGGCATAAAACTGAATAAATGCCTTGTCTTCAACGACAGAGGTGCTTCCTGTATTCAAACTGATATCTGAACCTTTTAATACATCTACATCATGAGCGTAAATCTCTAAATCACTTGCCGGACCGAACATCTCGAACGTACCTCTACCGTAAGCTTTACCATAAAATAGCTCATTATCTGCCACCGTGGTATTCATCACGAGCAGACGATCCGTATTAAATTCTAGGCCTAAGAACCAGTTTGAGATACTGGAAAAGATTAAATTTCCATCAACTTCACCCTTGGTATTTGAATTGATTTCTGTAAACTCTATGTTATCTAAATTTAAAAACCCACTAGTACCCGGAATCTTAGTTAATATTAAATCATTTTCTCCATTCATTTTATATTTAGTCCCAAGATATACTACCTTGAATCCTATATC